>JAIEOP010000014.1 GCA_019750465.1 Acetobacteraceae bacterium
TACTTGTAGGGCACCTGCAGCAGCTTCACCCACATGCCGATCATCGGCAGGTTGATGATCAGCAGCATGACGTTGCCGATCCACATGGAGGCGATCAGGCCCCAGAACAGGTCGGGCTGCGCCTCCACCATGCGTGGCCCGGGCTGGATGCCCTGGATGATCAGCGCGCCGACCATCAGCGCCATGACGGCGTTGGAGGGGATGCCGAGGGTGAGCAGCGGAATGAAGCTGGTCTGGGCGGCGGCATTGTTCGCCGCCTCCGGGCCGGCCACGCCCTCGATGGCGCCGGTGCCGAACTTGTCCCGGCCGCGCGAGATCTTCCGCTCCATCATGTAGGAGCCGAAGGAGGCGAGCGCGGCGCCGCCGCCCGGCAGGATGCCCAGTGCCGACCCCACCACCGTGCCGCGCAGCACCGACGGGGTCGCGCGCCTGAACTCCTCGCGGGTCAGCCACAGGCTGCCGACCTTGGTCCTGAGGACGGACCGCGCCTCCGGCCGTTCGAGGTTCAGGATGATCTCGGCGATGCCGAACATGCCCATGGCCACGGCGACGAAGCCGATGCCGTCCGAGAGTTCCGGGATGCCGAAGGTGAAGCGCTGCTGGCCGGTCTGCACGTCGGTGCCGACCAGGCCGAGCGCCACGCCCAGCACCACCATGCAGATCGACTTCAGCACCGAGCCCTGCGCCAGGACCGCCGCGATGATCAGGCCCAGCAGCATGAGCGAGAAGTAGTCCGCCGGCCCGAAGGACAGCGCCACCTGCGTCAGCAGGGGCCCCGACGCGGCGACCAGGATGGTGGCGACGGTGCCGGCGAAGAAGGAGGCCAGCGCCGAGGTCGCCAGCGCCGCGCCGGCCCGCCCGTTGCGGGCCATCTTGTAGCCCTCGAGCGTGGTCACGACGGAACTGATCTCGCCCGGCAGGTTCAGCAGGATGGCGGTGGTCGAACCGCCGTACTGCGCGCCGTAGTAGATGCCGGCCAGCATGATGATGGCCGTCGTCGCCGGCTGGCCGAAGGTGATCGGCAGCAGGAGCGAGATGGTGGCCACCGGCCCGATGCCCGGCAGCACGCCGATGGCGGTGCCGATCAGCGCGCCGATCAGGGCGAAGAGCAGGTTGGTGAAGCTGAGCGCGACACTGAAGCCGTGCGCCAGGTTGCCGATGATTTCCATGGACGTTGTCCCTCAGGCGCCCCGGTTCAGGACCAAGGGAACACCTGCACGCGGATGTCGAGCTGCTTGATGAAGACCCACCAGCAGAGGGCGAGCAGGAAGACGGTGATGCCGAGCACGCCGATCGGCTCCTTGCGGTGGTCGGGTTCCGCCAGCACGCCGGCCAGGATGGTGCCGATCAACGCCAGCATCAGCCCGCCCTTCTCCAGCAGCAGGGCGAAGATGCACATCGCCGCGCAGATGTAGCCGATCAGCCGCCAGCGCGTGGCCCAGGTGATGACCAGGAAGCCGGCCATCATGCCGAGGCCGACGCCGTTGTAGGTCTGCGAGAAATAGGTGCCGAGCATCGGCGAGAGCTTCCAGACCACCGTGCCGATGGCGACGCCGAGGGCGACGCTGGCGATGTCGGCCCCCGTCCATTTCACCAGCGGGTCGGGGCCGTTGAAAAAGGCCAGGACGAGCACCATCCCCGCCAGGAAGATCTCCAGCCAGAACACGAGCATGGGCATGTAGCCCGGCCCCATGCGGCGGGCGCTGCCGAGCGCGTGGTCCTGGTTCAGCCAGAGGCCGATCACCGCCACCGCTAGCAGGAACAGGCTCGCCGCAAGGTCCTTTGCATTGATCTTCATGGAGCTGCCTTCCCCGCCTTCGTTGATCGCGCAAGTATCGCCGCCGCGCGCATTTCCCGCACCTCAACCTGCCGTCCCGCACCGGTCAAGCATCCCAGCACGGCGGGCGGCGCCCGAAGGGCCGGACTGGCCGCCAGAAAGCGCAAACCCTCGGTTGCGGTCAATCCGCGCAGGGTCCGAAAACCAGGCGGCGTGCCGGGCCGGGCGCGGGAGAACGCCCGCCCGGCACGGCCGGACATTGGTCCCGACGCAAGCCTTTGGATGCGCCATGGCCTGCCCGCTCCATGCGAATTGCCATGTCGGTCCTGCCTTGCGACCGTCATGCGCCTGCATCCGGGCGGCATGGCCACGCCGCGGATCGCGGCGGCACGGCACATCGTCACGGCAAGGATGAAGTTCGTGTAATCTCTGCCGCCCATCGTCGCCCGGCGGGCGCGGCGGCCATGCCGGCGCGCGGCCCGCGCTCCGGACCGTGCCCGTGATCTGGCACACGCGGACGCCGCGGTGCCGACGCGCGCAGGCATGCTGCAGGCTGGACCGGTCCCGGACATTCGCCTCCCCGCCTCGGCTTGGCGCTTCCTATCGCATGCGCCGCACGCCACCGGCAAGACGCGCCTGGCGCGGTTCGCCGCGCTTGCCAGCGCCCGGGCTTCCCGCGATCCTGCCTCCGCCCTGCCCATCCAGGGGTCTCCCCGAAGGTCAGCATGCTCCTCGCCAACGACCCCGAGACGCGCCTCCGCGACGCCACCGCAGCCATCGAGCCCCGGCTCGTGGCGCTGCGCCGCGACATCCACGCCCATCCCGAGCTCGCCTTCGAGGAGGTGCGCACCGCCGGCATCGTCGCTGCCGAACTGGCGCGGCTCGGCATCGCGCACCGCACCGGCGTCGGGCGCACCGGCGTGCTCGGCATCATCGAGGGCGGCCGGCCGGGGCCGACGCTGGCCATCCGCGCCGACATGGACGCGCTGCCGATCCACGAGGAAACGGGGCTGGATTTCGCCAGCACCGTTGCCGGGAGGATGCACGCCTGCGGCCATGACATCCACACCAGCACGCTGCTCGGCGTGGCCGAGGTGTTGCAGGCGATGGCGCCGCAGCTCGCCGGCCGCGTCGTGCTGGTGTTCCAGCCCGCCGAGGAGGTGCTGGAGGGCGCGGCGGCGATGATCGCCGACGGCGCCGCCGAGGGCATCGACGTCGCACTCGGCTTCCACAACCATCCCGACATGCCGGTGGGGCGCTTCGGCTACGTGCGGGGCGCGGCGCTCGCGGCCTCCGACCGCTTCGACATCATCCTGCGCGGCCGCTCCGGCCATGCCGCGCACCCCTATGCCGCGGTCGATCCCATCGTCGCCGCGGCGCAGCTGGTCGGCCAGCTGCAGACCGTGGTGAGCCGGGAGATGAAGCCGCTGCACCCGGCCGTGGTGACGGTCGGCATGTTCCAGGGCGGCACCACCTACAACATCATCCCCGAGCGCGTGCACCTGAAGGGCACCGTGCGCACCCTGCACGCCGAGGCGCGCGACAAGGCGGAGGCGGCGATCCGCCGCCTGGCGGACGGCGTCTGCCAGGCCATGCGCGCCACCCATGAGATCGACTACCAGCGCAAGGTGCCGCCGCTGCGCAACGACGACCGCGTGCTGGACCCCGTCATCGCCGCCGTGCGGGCGCAATTCGGCGACGTCGTGGAGGAGGGCGAGCCCTCGATGGGGGCGGAGGATTTCTCCGCCTTCGCCGACCGCGTGCCGAGCTTCCAGCTGCGCATCGGCTCCGGCGCGCCGGGCCGCGCCGACGCGCTGCACAATGCCGGCTACCAGCCGGACGAGCGCTGCATCGGCCTCGGCGTGCAGGCGCTGGCGCGCGCCGCGCTCGACATGCTGCGCTGATGGCCCACCGCATCGCCGAGCTGACGGCGCCCGAGGTGGCGCAGCGCCTTGCCGCCGGCGCCTGCGCGATCCTGCCCATGGGCAGCCTGGAGACGCACGGCCCGCAGGCGCCGATGGGCGACTTCCTGCTGGCCGAGGCGATGGCCGACCGCATCGCCGCCGCCGCCTCCACGCCCCGCGGCGCCGACGCGCTGGTGCTGCCGGCCATCCCCTTCGGCGGCGAGGATTTCTTCGGCGCGACGCCGGGCGGCGTGGTGCTCACCCCCGGCCTGCTGCAGCAGGTGGTGGAGGAAGCCTGCGCCAACCTGGTCCGCACCGGGGTGCGCGCGATCCTGATCGTCAACGGCCATGCCGGCTCGATCCCCCCGGTGGACGCCGCGTGCCGCATGCTGCGCCGCCAGCACGGGGTGCGGATCCCGGCCCTGCATTTGTGGCGGGCCGCCGGCGCCCTGCATGCCGAGCTCGGCGGGCCCTCCGAAAGCCTCGGCCATGGCGGCGACCCGGTCTGGTCGGTGGCGCTGCACCTGCGGCCCGATCTCTGCCGGCCGGAGCGCGCCCGCGCGAGACGGCCGGTGCCGCCCATCCTCGGCCAGCCGGTCGCCGATTTCGGCACCATCCGCGTCGGCGGCGTCGGCTTCGCCGTGCCGACCGAGCATGAGGAGGTTGCACCGGGCGGCGTCGCCTGCGCCGATTCCCGCGCCGGCAACGCCGACCATGGCGCGCGCATCGTGGCGCGCCTCGTCGAGGCCGGCGCGGCGATGGTGGCGCTGCTGCGGGAACAGGGCGCGCCCGCGGCGGCGAATCGCGGGGAGCTGTCCGGTTGAGGATCTGCGTCTTCGGCGCCGGCGCCATCGGCGGGCACCTTGCGGCCAGGCTTGCCCATGGTGCACGCAGCAGCGGCGTGCAGGTCTCGGTCGTCGCGCGCGGGGCGCACCTGCGCGCCATGCAGCAGCGCGGGCTGACCGTCCGTGCCCGCGACGGCGTGCTGCGGTGCCAGCCGAACGCCACCGACCATCCGGCGACGCTCGGGCCGCAGGATGCGGTGATCGTCACGACGAAGGCGCCCGCGCTCGGCACCGTCGCGGCCGCCATCGCGCCGCTGCTGCACGGGGACACCGCCGTCGCCTTCGTCATGAACGGCATTCCCTGGTGGTACCACGACCGCACCGCGCGCGACGGGGCGCGCATGCCGGCGCTCGATCCGGGCGAGTCGATCCGCCGCGCCGTCGGCATCCCGCGCACCCTCGGCGGCGTGGTCTATTCCGCCGCCACGGTGGTGGAGCCCGGCGTGGTGGAGGCGCTGGCCGGGGATGGCCGCGTGGTGCTCGGCGAACTCGATGGCAGCGTCACGCCACGGCTGATCGCGCTGGCCGACGCTGTGGCCGCGGGTGGCATGGGCGGGCAGGCGGTGCCGGATATCCGCATGGCCGTGTGGTCGAAGCTGCTCGGCAACCTCATGACCGGCCCGATCTGCGTGCTCGCGCGCCGCGACATGGGCACGCTGCTCGCCGAGCCGACGCTGCGCGAGGCGGCGATCCGCGTCGGCGAGGAGGTGGTGGCGATCGCCGCCGCCTATGGATTCGACCTTGGCGGCTCGGTGGCGGCGCGGGCGGGGCGCTCGGCCGGGCTGCGGCACCGGCCCTCCATCCTGCAGGACCTGGAGGCGGGGCGGCCGATGGAGGTGGAGGCGCTTTGGCGCGCGCCGCTGGGCCTGGCCGCGGATGCCGGCGTGCCGGCGCCGACCCTGGCGCTGCTGGTCGCGCTGGCCTCGCAGGCGGCGGAGGGGAAGGGGTGCTGGGCGCCGGGGGCGAGCGCATGAAGATCTGTGTCTACGGCCCCGGCGCGATCGGCGGGCACCTGGCCGCGCGGCTGGCCCAGGGGGCGGCGGTCAGCGGCGCCGAGGTCTCGGTCGTCGCGCACGGCGCAACGCTTGCCGCCATCCGCGACCGCGGCCTGATCGTGCGCGTCGCCGATGGCGACATCAGGTGCCGGCCGCGCGCCGCCGAACGTGCCGAGGAGCTCGGGCCGCAGGATGCCGTGGTGGTGACCACCAAGGTGCCGGCGCTGCCCGGCGTCGCAGCCGGCATCGGCCCGCTGCTGCGCGAGGACACCACCGTCGCCTTCGTCGTGAACGGCATCCCCTGGTGGTATTTCGACCGTGATCCATCGCCTTCGGGCGGCCCGCATGACGGCCGGCGCGTGCCGGAGGCCGACCCGGGCGATGCGATGCGCAGGGCCGTCGGCGTCGCACGCACCCTCGGCGGCGTCATCTACTCCGCCAGCAACGTCGCCGAGCCCGGCGTGATCGAGGTCTCCAGCAGGACGTCCAAGCTGATCCTCGGCGAGCCGGACGGCACCCGCAGCGATCGCGCCATTGCGCTGGCCGCCGCGTTCAAGGCCGGCGGGCTGCCCTGCTCCGTCTCGCCCGACATCCGCACGGAGATGTGGGGCAAGCTGCTGAACAACCTCTCGAACGGGCCGGTCTGCCTGCTGACGCGGCGGCACATGCAGGCGACCTTCGCCGATCCCGTGGTGCGCGAGGCCGCGCTCCGCGCCGTGCACGAGGGGCTGGCCATCGCCGCGGCCCATGGCCGGCCGGTGCCGGGCGATCCGGCGGACCGCATCAATCTCTCCGCCGGCCTCGCGCACAAGCCCTCCATCCTGCAGGACCTGGAGGCTGGGCGACCGATGGAGATCGATAGCCTGTTCGCGGCCCCGCTGCGCCTGGCGCGGGAGGCCGGCGTGCCGACGCCGATGCTGTCGCTGCTGGCGGCGCTGGCGATGCAGGCCGCCGAGGGTGCGGGGCTCTACCCGGCGGGCGGCTGACGCGACGCAACATCGTTGACGGCGGCAGCCGGAACGCGCCTCACTGTCGCCCCGCGCACGCGATGCAGGCGCCACGAGGAGGGGGAGGCACCGATGGACCCGCTGATCGACCACGTCGTCGTCGACGTGCGCGACCGGATGGAGGAGGGGGCGCGGCGCTACCGCGCGCTCGGCTTCACCCTGACACCGATGGGGAAGCACAGCCTCGGCTCGGCCAACCACCTGGCGATCCTCGGCCGCGACTACATCGAGCTGCTCGGCACCGACGTGCCCGGCGGCACGCTGCGCCCGGATCTCGCCGGCTTCCCCATCGGCCTGAACGGCCTCGTCTTCCTGGCGCGCGAGTCGGACAAGCTGCAGGCGCAGCAGCAGGGCCGCGGCGTGCCGGTGCAGGGCGTGCTGAACTTCTTCCGCCCCGTCGAATACCCGGACGGCTCCAAGGCCAATGCGCAGTTCAACGTGGTGCGCCTCGACCTCGGCGCGGCCTTCGACGGGCGCATGTACTGGTGCGAGCACCTGACGCCCGAGCATGTCTGGCGCCCCGAATGGCAGGATCACCCGAACGGCGCGACCGGGGTCGCGCGCGTCCTGCTCTCGGTGCGCGACCCGGCGCGGCAGGCGGCGCTGTTCACCCGCATCTTCGGCCCCGCGCACATGGCGGAAGGCGCGGATGGGCGGCGGGTGCTGAAGGCCGGCGAGGCGGTGGTGGAATTCGCGCCCCGCGCCGCGGTCAGGGCCGAACTCGGCGACGCTGCGCCGGACCCGGCCGGCCGTGGCGACCACATGGCGCTGCTCGGGCTGAAGGTGCGTGACCTGGCGGCGACCGAGGCGGTGCTGCGCGCCAACGGCGTGGCCGGCGTGGCGTCCCTGCCGGGACGGCTGCGCGTGCCGGCGGCCGAGGCGATGAACGCGACGATCGACTTCATGGCGTGATGGCAGCCTGGCCCGCACGCAGGCGCCGCCAGGCGGCGCGCAGGGCGGCCGGGTCGGCCGCCTGCTCCGGGTAGGTCAGAACCTCGGCTTCCGGCAGCACCGCCCAGGCCTGGGCGCTGGAGGTCCAGAACTGCGCAACGGGGCGGATGCCGGCGGCCTCGTCCAGCGTGCCTGCGCGCAGGTTCAGCGTCGGCCCGCCCTCGCGCCGGGACCATAGCCGGCTTTGGCAGGCAGGGCAGTCGAACGAGGCGTTCACCGCGCCCGAAGGCGTCACGCGCTCGGTCCGTGCCGGCTCGCCGGCCAGCAGCAACACGCCCTCCACCGGCACGACGAGCGACATGCTGAAGGCGCTGCCGCTGCGCTTCTGGCAACGATGACAGTGGCAGATGGTGCAGGTCAGTGGCTCCCGCCGGAGCCGATAGCGGATGCGGCCGCAATTGCAGCCGCCATCCCGTGGCGCGATGTCACCGGTCATCGCCGCAGCATGCGCTACGCGCCTCGCCGGCACCAACCGGGATCGCGTGCGGCCGCGGCAGCGCCGTCTGCCCCAGCACCCAGCCCTCCCAGCGGCGGATCCAGGGATCGTCCGGCACGAAGTCCGGCCGCGCCTCGTCCAGCACGCCGATCAGCCCGAGCAGGCCGATCACGCTGTCGAACCGGTCCTCCCCGGTGGCATCCGTGCCGAAGCCGTCCGCGACGGCGGCGGCGAGTGCGGCGGAGGGCGCCACGCGCCGTGCCGCCATCGCGTCCCGCAGCGCCGGCGCCAGGACCCGGCGTGCCGCCTGCGCCCGCTTGCTGCCGGCCAGCCGCAGCCCGCAATGCCGGAGCGCCTCGGCGGGATAGACCTCGGCCAGCACGGCCCGGCCTGGGGCAAGCAGCGCGTGCAACCCACCCTGGAAGGGCCAGAGCCGGATCGGCGCGGCCGCTGCCAGCGCGGGCGCCAGCCAGTCGCGCCAGGCGGCGATGGCGGCCTTGCCGGACTGGTTCGCGCCCAGCGTCCAGAACAGCGGTGCCCCGGCGGGGCGTTCGGCGGTGGCGCGGTCGCACCAGCGCGACAACCCGGCGGGGCCGGCGAGGCCCAGCGCCGCCGCATGCGCGGCACGTGTCATGCCCCGCACGCCGCGCGCCGGGTAGAAGGGGCGCGCGGCCGAGACCGTCTCCAGCCTCTCGTTCACCGCGAAGAATCCGGGCCACGCCGCCAGCTCCCGGAGGAAGGCGGGGAAGTCCGGCACCGCCTGCCGTGCCGCATACTCGCGCGGCAGCCCGAGCGGCAGATCGAGGCCGAGCGCGACGGGCGGCCCTTCGGCGAGCAGCGCGGCCAGCCGTGCCGCAGGCTCGCCCACCGGTTCCGGCGCCGCGGCGTGCCAGGCGCCCGACCGGCCCCGCCGCGCCACCGTGATCCAGCGCTTGGCCGGCGCCGTGCTCCAGTCCGCATGCGCCGCGATCATCGACCGCCCGCCTCTCCGAGCGATCCATGCCATGCTGCGCGAGGCAGGCGGCAGGGGAGACCCGGATGGACAGCATGACGCATCAGGCGCCGGGACGGGTCGCGCCCGGGGGTGCCGCCTACGGCACCGTGGCGAAGTGGCTGCACTGGATCACGGCCGGGCTGATGCTGGTGGCGCTGCCGATGGGCTTCGCCATCCAGCACGTCAAGGACGCCAGCAAGATGCCGTTCTACGCCATCCACGAATCGGCGGGCGTCACCATCTTCGTCGTCGTGCTGATCCGCATCGTGTGGAAGCGGATCAGCCCGCCGCCGCCGCTCGATCCGGCCATTCCCCGCCCGATGCGCGTGGCGGCGACGGCGGTGCACCACGCGCTCTACGCGATGCTGCTGATCCAGCCGCTGCTCGGCTTCTTCATGACCAATGCCTTCGGCTTCCCGATGCGGGGCCAGACCGCCTACCTGTTCCTGATCGATTTCCCCAAATTCATGGACGCGGCACCCGGGCTGGCGGAGTGGCTGAAGACCTTCCATGTCATCGGCGGCTGGACGATCCTGGTGCTGCTGGTGCTGCACATCGGCGCCGTGGTGTTCCACCAGGCGATCCGGCGGGATGATACGCTGCTGCGCATGGTCTGATGCCGCGCTCATGACGCACGGGCCTGCGCCCGGCCTGATCGTCCGCATGCTGGCGTCGTCCGGGCCGGGCGCCGCGGCCGCGGCGCAGTCCGGGCCGGGTCGGTGCCCCAGCCGGCCGGCGCGCTACAACGGCTTCTGCGCACGTTCCAGCAGCCGGGCGAAGAAGCCAGGCTTCTTCGCGGGCTCGGCGGGCTTGGCGCGTTCGGCAGCGGCGGCGCGCTCGGCGGCGCGTTCGGCACGGGCCTCCTTCTCCTTCAGGGCGAGCCACTTCTCGAGGCTCATGCCTGCCTTCGCGGCCCGCTTGGCCTCGTAGGCACGCTGGCCCTCGGTCATCTTCCGCTCTGCGCCCATGCCCCTCTGCCCGCCATGCCCGGCGGTCCCTCTGTCCCGCGCCGGGCGCCCAGATGGCGGATGGCAGGCTGCGCGGCAAGGCGGCACCTTGCGCCGGCCGCCCGTCCCGCGTTGAAGAGGGAGGGCCGAAGGTGCGGGCCGGACCGGCGGAGAGCGATGGAAGCGCGCGTCAAATCGGGGATCTGGGTCTCCATGGCCCTCCGCCTGGCCGATATCGCCGGGCGAAGCGGCGCGGTGCTGCGCAAGGGCGACCCGGATTCCGGCGGCGTGCTCTGCGTGCTGCGCGGGCGGGAGGGGCTGGTCGTGCTCAGCCAGGTGCGCGATGCCGAGGGGCGCCCGGCCTGGCTGCGCGGCACCGGGCCCGCGGCCGTCGAGGAGGCGGCGGCGGATGCCTATGTCGAGCGGCAGGTGAAGCGCGACCCCGATCTCTGGGTGGTGGAGTTCGACGCGCCGGACCTGAAGCCGCCCTTCGAGGGGCGGCTGATCTAGCCCGCATTTCTCACACGCTGCCAGCGTGACGGCCGGAATGGCTGTGGGATCGGCGTTTGCTCGGCAAGTCGG
>JAIEOP010000129.1 GCA_019750465.1 Acetobacteraceae bacterium
CGGAGGGGCGCGGCTGGACACGGCGCCTCGCCCTCGCCGCGAAGGCGCCGCTGCTGCCCGCCGTGCTCTCCGCCCGCGCCCTGTCCGCCATGGCCGGCACGGTCCGGCCGGCCGCCTTCGCCCCGGTCGCGCTCTGGGTCGGGCTGATGGAGGGGGCGTGGGCACTCGGCGAGGCGGTGGGCGCCGTGGCGGGCCCCGGTCGAAGCCTGGAGGCGTGGCGCTGATGGAGATCGGCGTGGACGCCACCTGCTGGTGGAACCGCCGCGGCTTCGGGCGCTTCACCCGGGAGCTGCTGACGGCGATGTTCGCCGCGCCGCGGGGCCATCGATTCTGCCTGTTCGTGGACCGGCCGCCGGAACCCGGGATGGAGCGGCCCGGCGTCCGGGTGGTGCGGGTGCCGGTGACCCGGCCGGTGACTGCCGCCGCGGTCGCCGACGACCGGCGCTCGGTGCGCGACGTCTGGCGGTTCGGCCGCGCCGCGGCCGCCGAGCCGCTGGACGTGATGTTCTTCCCCGCCGTCTATTCCTGGTTCCCAGTGCCCGGCCGGGTGCCCACCGCCGTCACCCTGCACGATGCCATCGCCGAGCACTTCCCGCAGCTGATCTTCCCGGACTGGCGCGGGCGGCTGTTCTGGTCGGGCAAGATGCGGCTGGCCAGCCGGCTGGCACGGCGGATCCTGACGGTGTCGCACGCCGCTCGCGAGGAGATCGTGCGCTACGTGGGCGTCCGGCCGGATCGCATCGACGTGATCTGCGAGGGCGCGGACGCGCGGTTCCGGCCGGTGGCCGACCCGGTGCGACGGGCCGCCGCGCGGCGGGCGGCGGGCCTGCCGCCCGATGCTCGCCTGCTGCTCTACGTCGGCGCGGTGGCGCCGCACAAGAACCTGGGCAACCTGGCTGCCGGGTTCGCCGAGGCCGTGCAGCAGCCCGGGCTCGAGGACGTCCACCTCGCCATCGTGGGCGACCCCGGCGGCGACGGCTTCCACTCCAGCCACGGTGCGCTGGTCCGCCAGGTCGAGGGCGATGCCCGCCTGCGCGGCCGCGTCCATTTCACCGGCTTCGTCGGCGACGACGACCTGGCCGCCCTCTACTCGGACGCGCTGGCGACCGCGCTGCCCTCGTTCTCGGAGGGATTCGGGCTTCCGGTGCTCGAGTCCATGGCTTGCGGGACGCCGGTGCTGACCGGGGACACCGGCGCGGCGCCGGAGGTGGCCGGCGGCGCTGGCCTGACCTTCGACGCGCGCGATCCGGCCGCGATCGCCCGGCAGATCCGCCGCGCCGCGACCGATCCGGCGACCTGGGAGCCGTTGCGCGCGGCGGCGCAGGCGCGGGCGCGGCACTACAGCTGGGAACGGGCCGCCGAGCTCACCTTCGCCAGCCTTGAGGCTTGCGCGGCGGGCGGCAGGGCGCGCTGATGCGCTTCTGCATGGTCACGACCTTCTACCCGCCCTACCACTTCGGCGGCGACGCGACCTACGTCCGCGCGCTGTCGCGCACCCTGGCCGGCATGGGGCACGAGGTCGAGGTCGTGCACTGCGTCGACGCCTACCGCCTCAAGGGCGGGGACCCGCCGGAGGCCGCGCGCGGCGGCGACGGAGCCGAGGACGGCATCACCGTGCACCGCATCGAGAGCCGGTTCGGCCCCCTTTCGCCGCTCGTCACGCAGCAGGCCGGGCACCCCGGGCTGAAGTCGCGGGCGCTGCGCGCGATCCTCGCGCGGCCCTTCGACGTCGTGCACTTCCACAACATCTCGCTGATCGGCGGCCCGGCGGTGCTCCGCTGGAGCCGCGCGCCGGTGACCCTCTACACGCTGCACGAGCACTGGCTGCTGTGCCCGACGCACATCTTCTGGAAGAACGGCACGGCGGCGTGCGACCGGCCGACCTGCTTCCGCTGCAGCATCCGTTCGGGGATCCCGCCGCAGCTCTGGCGCTACACCCCGCTCGCCCGCCGCTCGGTCGCCGCCGCGGACGTGCTGCTCGCGCCGAGCCGGTACACGGCGGACCGCCACCGCGCGGCGGGGTTCGAGCCGCCGATCCGGGTGCTGCCGCTGTTCTCGGCCATCGCGCCGCCGGCCGCCGGACCGGCACCGCCCCCCCCGGCGCCGCCGCGCTTCCTCTTCGTCGGGCGCGTCACCCCGTCCAAGGGCATCGGGGCGCTGGTCGAGGAGTTCGCGGCGCTGCCGGGATACGAGCTGCTGGTCGTCGGCGACGGCGACCTCCGCCCGGCGCTCGAGCGGCGCTACGCCGGGTGCGCGAACATCCGGTTCGCCGGCCGGCTCCCGCAGGCCGACCTCGCGGCGGCCTACCGCGGCGCGACCGCCCTCGTCTTCCCGTCCCTGGCGCCGGAGACCTTCGGCCTGAGCGTCGTCGAGGCCTTCGCCTGCGGCACGCCGGCGATCGTCCGCGACGCCGGGGGGGCGGGCGAGCTGGTGGAGGACACGGGCGGCGGGATCGTCTACCGGACCGGCGGGGAGCTGCGGCAGGCGGTGTCCCGCCTCGCCGGCGACCCGGCGCTGCGTGACGCGCTCGGCCGCCGCGCGCGCGAGGGCTTCCTGCGCCGGTACACGGTCGAGCGGCACATGGACGAGTACCTCGGGCACGTCGGCGCCATCCGCGCGTCGAAGGGCGTCCACTGAGGCGGCGGGAAGGTGCGCGCGATCATCACCTTCCACAGCATCGACCCGGGCGGGTCGGCGCTGTCCTACCCGGCGGAGACGCTCGACCGGCTGCTTGCCGCCCTCGAGCGGTGCGCCGTCCCGGTTCTCGACCTCGACACCCTGCTGCTGCCGGCGACCCCGCGCGGCGTGGCCCTGACCTTCGACGACGGCATCCGCTCGGTGTTCACCGCCGCGCTGCCCGTGCTGCGGGACCGCGCGGCGCCGGCGCACCTGTTCCTGACCACGGACGCGGTGGGCGGCACCAACCGCTGGCCGAGCCAGCCGGCCGCCGCCCCGACCTTCGAGATGCTGCGCTGGCCGGAGGTGGAGGCGCTGCACCGGGCCGGCATCCGCATCGAGGCGCACACCGCCACCCACCCGGACCTGCGGACCCTGGGGGACGCGGCGGTGGCGGAAGAGTGCGCGCGCGCCGACGCCTCGATCGAGCGTCGGCTCGGCCGCCGGCCGCGCTTCTTCGCCTATCCCTACGGCTACAACGACGCCCGCGTCCGCGCCGTCGCCGGCGCCCGCTACCGCGCCTGCCTCACCACCGAGATGCGCTGCCTCGGCGGCGAGGAGGTCCCGGCGGCGCTGCCGCGGCTGGACAGCCACTACCTCCGCTCCGGCTGGGTGCTGCGCAACCCGGCGGGCCTCTCCAGCCGTCTCTACCTGGCGGCCCGCGGCGCGCTCCGGCGCCTCGGGGGACAACCATGACCGGCGCGCCGCCCTCCCCCGTCGGGCTCTCGATCGTGCTCGCCATCCAGCACGCGCAGGACAACCTGCCCGACATCCTGGCCGCGCTCCGCCCGGCGGCGCATCCAGGGGTCGAGTTCATCCTCTGCCACACGCCGGCGGACCCCCGCACGCCGGAGCTGGCGGACCTCGGCGGCGGCGGCAACCTGCGCGTCCTGCGCGCGCCCGCGGGCAGCCTGATCCCGCACCTCTGGCGCGACGGCATCCTCGCCGCCCGCGGCGAGCGCGTGGCGACGACCACGGCGCACTGCATCCCGGCCGCCGACTGGGTGGAGCGGCTGGCCGCGGCGGATCTGGAGGGGACCGCGGGGGTCGGCGGCACGATCGGGAACGCGCCGGACTCCGATGCCAAGGGATGGGCGGTGCAGCTGCTGCGCTACGCGCCCTTCGCCCCGCCGCAGGCCGCCCGCGACGTCCACGAGATCGCCGCCGACAACGCCCTGTACCGGCGGGCGGACCTGCTGCGCCATCGCGACCTGCTGGCGCAGGGCTTCTGGGAGCCGTCCTTCCACGCGCGGTTCCGCGCCGAGGGGCTGCGCCTCCGGCTGGACCCAGCGCTGCGCGTGACCCACCGGAATCGCTATACGGCCGCGCAATTCGCCGCGATGCGGCTGGCGCACGGCCGCGCCTTCGGCCTCGCCCGGGCAGGCGCCCTGCCGCTGCCGGGACGGCTGCGGCTGGCGCTGCTGTCGCCCGGGGTGCCCCTCGTCCTGCTGCGCCGGATCATCGCCGCAACGCGCGGCAAGCCGGCCCTGCGCGGGGGCCTGATCCGCGGCGCGGGCTGGCTGGCGGTGTTCCTGCTGAGCTGGAGCGCGGGCGAGGCGCGCGGCTACGCGGCGAGCCTCGTGCCCGGCCGGGGCGGGCGCGGCGCCGGGGGGCGGATCGGGGACCGGCCGGACGGCGGCGGGAGCGGAAGGTGACGGCGATGCGCGAGCCACCAGCAGACGGGCCGGGCGCCCGCGTGGAGATCACGGCGGTGATGCCGGCCTTCAACTGCCGCGCCTTCCTCGAGCGCAGCCTGCCGCCGCTGCTCGAGATGCGCCGCCGCGGCGATGTCCAGGAAGTGCTGGTGGTGGACGACGGCTCCACGGACGGCACCGCGGCCGCGGCGGCGGCGATGGGCGCGCGCGTCATCGCCTCTGGTGGCCACCGGCGCGGCCCCGGGGCGGCCCGCAACGAGGCGGCCCGCGTGGCGCTGGGGGACGTGCTCTGGTTCGTCGACTCCGACGTCGTCGCCGCGCCGGGGGGGCCGCGGCAGATCCGCTGCGCACTGGCCGAGCCCGGCGTCGTGGCCGTGTTCGGCTCCTACGACGACCGGCCGCCGGCGCCGAACCTGCTGTCGCAGTACAAGAACCTCGTGCACCACCACCAGCACCAGGTCGGCCGGCGCGAGGCCTCGACCTTCTGGGCGGGCTGCGGGGCGGTGCGCCGGGACGCCTTCCTGGCGGTCGGCGGCTTCGACGTGGCGCGCTTCCCGAAGCCCTCCATCGAGGACATCGAACTCGGCTACCGGCTGCGCGCGGCGGGCGGCCGGATCCTGCTGTGGCCCGGCCTGCAGGGCACGCACCTCAAGGTCTGGCGTCTGCGCAACCTCGTCGAGACCGAGGTGTTCCAGCGTGCCCTGCCCTGGTCCCGGCTGCTGCTGGCCGGCGAGGGCCCGGGCGGCGACCTGAACGTCGGGGTGGCCGAGCAGGTCCGCGCGCTGATCGCGTGCGGGCTGGTCGCGGCGCTCGGCGCGGCGGTGGTCGGGCTCGCGTCCTGGTGGCTGCCGGCGGCGCTGGCGGCCGTGGCCTTCGCCGCCAACCTCGCCCTGTTCGCGCTGCTGGCACGCCGCGGCGGGATGGGGCTCGGGCTGTTCGGGATCCTGTTCCACCAGCTCTACTACCTCTACAGCACGGCGGCCTATGCCTGGTGCTGGGCCGAGGCGCGGCTCCTCCGGCGTCGCCCCGCAGCGCCGCGCCTTGGCGCCGCTGGGCCATGATGCCCGTCCAGGCGGACCGGTGCGACGGCCGGGCCGGGCCGGGCCTGGGCGAGGTGGGGCGGACGACGGATGTGGCGCATGCGACACGCCGCGGCGCGCTCGCCTCCGCCGCGCTCCTGCTCGGGTCGGGCTGCGCCGGGGGCCGCGTGTCCACGACGGAGGTCGCCGTGGACGCCGGCACGCGGCACCAGACGATGCAGGGCTGGAGCACGCAGGAGCGGTTGTGGGACGACCCGCACCTGACCGAGACCTACCGCCCGCCGCGCCCCGGCGAGGAGCCTTTCGGGCGCTCTGCCGTCGATATTCCCGCCGCGGCGCGCGAGGAGATGCTGCGCCGGATGTACCGCGAACTCGGCCTGACGCAGGTGCATGTGGTGATGGACAAGGGCGGCCAGCCGCAACGCGACGGGCCGCAGGACCTGCGCTGGAAGAACAGCGACGGGCACACGGACTGGGTCCGCGCGGCGCAGCCGCACGGGCTGCGGAGCTGGGGCCTGTTCTTCCACCAGACCGAGGACTGGATGAGCCGGACGGACCCCACCGACCTTTTCGAGTGGGAAATGGTACGGCTGCGGCGGTGGAAGGCGCTCGGCGCCGAGCCGCACCTCGTCTTTCCCTTCAACGAGCCGAGCTACAACCAGAGGCGCTGGGTGGCATCCCCGGACTATGTGCGCGAGCTCATCCGCAAGCTCGGGCGTGCCTTCGCGCGCGAGGGTTTCCGCACCGCGATCGTCGCGCCCGAGGATCTCAACCCGCAGCTCGGCCTGCGGCAGCTCGAGGTGCTGATGGCGGACGAGGAGGTGCGCGGCTACGTGGCCGTCATCTCGACGCACCTCTATGGCGGCGTCAACGCGGAGGGGGCGCGGGCGCTGGCGCGGATGCGCGACCGCTACGCGCGGCCGCTCGGCAAGCCGCTCTGGATGACCGAGTTCTTCCGCGGCCCCGGCGGCCTCGGCGGCAGCGCGCTCGCCTACGCGGCGCTGATGCACGACCTGATCGCCACCTACGACGTGTCGCACGTGAACTACGAATGGGCGTATTTCGGGCAGTGGGAGGATCCGGCAACCCACTTCTTCCACATCACCCACGACCGGGGGAACACCTACACGGGCTACACCGTGGACAAGGCGTACTACGCCTTCGGCCAGTTCTCCCGCTTCGTGCCGCCGGGCGCCGTCCGCATCGCGGCCGAATCCAGCGTGCCGGGCCTCAAGGTCACGGCGTTCGACCTCGGCGACGCCGAAGACGATGGCGGCATCGCCGTCGTCGCGATCAACAACACCGGCCGCGACGTCGCCGCGCGGGTCGAGGTCGCCGGCGCGCCGGTGGAGGCCGTCCTGGCGGCCGCCCGGACCTCCGCGCGCGAGGACGGAGCGCCGGTCGCCCGGCCCGCCGTGTCGGCGGGGCGGCTCTCGACGACCTTCCCGGCGAGCAGTGCCACCACCCTCGTCGTCGGCGCGGCGCCCGCCGGGGCGCGGGCGGCGCCGCGCCCTCCGCGCCTGGATCTGGCCCGGCCGTGACCGCTGCCAGGAGTGTCCTGCGCGCGGCCCGCCGCGGCAACCACCGGGCGAAATCCGTGCGCGACGCAGAGACGGCTCCGACGAGCTCCGCGCCGCAGGACACTCGGTCCAGCGCCACTCGAGATGTCCCCTGTGGGAACGTTTCGCAAAAAAAGTACTCTCTCTACGGCAAGCGCCGGCTCGCGGGAGGCTCTAGGACACGGCCATGCTGAACCGGGAGGACGTCGCCATGGGATACTCTGTGAATGCCAACAAAATCAGGAAGCTGCGGCGGCTGTGTCAACACGTCGAAAACTGGCCACGGACGCTCCTCGACCACCTGAAAATCACAAAGAAGGAGTACATTTGCAAAATGAAGAATGGGTTGAAGTTGCGCGTCAGGGGCGGCAGTGACGATCGGCACATCGTTTTCGAAGTCTTGGTTCAGGGTATTTATCCTGTGAAGATCGCTTCCGGGGATGTAGTGGTTGACGTTGGCGCGCAGATCGGTTGTTTCGCAATCTGGGCTGCCCACCAGGGCGCGCACGTTTTTGCCTTCGAGCCTTTTCCGGAAAATTTTAAGGCGCTGAAGGCAAACGTTGCGATGAACGGCCTCAAGAACGTCGAAGCCCTGCCCTATGCAGTGGCCGCGACGTCTGGGACGCGAAGAATGCTCCTGCCAACCGATCCGTCGCACTCAGGCCGTTACAGCTTGTACCGAGGGACCACGGATCAAGCAGTGGATGTGGCTTCGATTTCGCTCGACGATTTTTTGCGTGAACACGAGCTGGACCATGTGGATTTGGTAAAACTTGACTGCCAGGGGAGCGAGTACGAGATCGTATATGGTCTGCGGGCCGATACGCTTGCCAAGATTCGCTGCCTGGTCGTCGAATGCGAGCGCTTCGATCAGCCGGAGGCTTGGTCGATTGAGGCCCTAGGCCGCTTTCTTTCGGAGCATGGATTCGGCGTCCACATTGACGGTGGCATCTGTTTGGCGCGTCGAGGGTAAGCGTGTGTCGAGAGCCGATGTCGCATACTCAAGAGGCGCCGACCTGCCGCTGCGTGGTCAACCGTGGCACCGCGCATCTGGCCCGGGTCAGCCGAGGACGGCCGGGAGCACGGACGGGAGCCCTTGGCTGGCGATCCGTACGCCGAGAGGACATCACCCTGGCCGGGCGGCGTCTTCGGGCGCCGCGGGAACGAGGCGTGCCGCCTCCGCGGCGTGCGTGTCGGGATGTCCCGGGTGAGCGGCGGCAGGTCGGATGCTGAGGGAGCGGTTCGATGAAGCTCGATAGGCCCGGCGGTGCCGACCACGCGCGCGGGGCGGCCAGCGAAACGATCCGCTTCGCCACCCCCGCCCCGTTCGCCTGGTGCTGCCCGCGCTGCCGCGGGGCGCTGGCGGCCGAGGGCCCGGACGCGACCGCCTGCGCCGCCTGCGGCGCGCGCTACGCCTGCGTCGGCGGCATCCCGGACCTGCGCCTGCCCGGCCCAAGCTGGATCGACCACGAGGCGGACCGCGCGCTGGCCCGCCGCTGGCTGGCCGAGACCGCGGATCTGGACCTCGAGGCCGCGGTGCGATGGATCTACGCCAGCCGCCCGGACTGGGACGCGGAGCGCATCGCCCGGCGGACGCGGGAGGTGATGCGCGGCCCGGCGCGGCTGGCCGACGACGTCGCGGGCTGGCTCGCGCCCTGCCTCGGCGGCGGCCCGGACGACCCCTTCCTGGACGTCGGCTGCGGCAACGGGACGCTGCTGGCCGCCGCCGCCGCGGCGGGGCGGCCCGGCATCGGCATAGACGTGTCCATGGCCTGGCTGGTCGTCGCGGCGCGCATGATCGCCGAGCACGGCGGGCACCCGGTGCTGGCGTGCGCGATGGCGGAGGCACTGCCGCTGGCGGACGGCACGGTGGGCGGCGTGGTCTCGCTCGACGTGATCGAGCACGTGGGCGACCCGGCGGCCTACCTGCGCGAGATCAGCCGCGTCGCGCGCGCCGGCTGCCGCCTCGCGCTCGCCACGCCGAACCGCTTCAGCCTGACGGCGGAGCCGCACGTCTTCGTCTGGGGCGTCGGCTGGCTGCCGCGGCCCCTGCAGGCCCGCTACGTGCGCTGGCGCAGCGGGAAGTCCTACGACTACAACCGCCTGCTCAGCACGCGGGAGGCGATGCGGCTGCTGCGCCGCTGCACCCGCTTCGACGCCCGGCTCGTCGTGCCGCCCGTGTCCGAGCACGACATCGCGCAGTTCCCGGAGGGGCGCGCCCGGCTCGCGCGCCTGTACAACCGCCTCGCGTCGGTCCGCGCGCTGCGGCCGCTGTTCCTGGCGGTCGGGCCGTTCTTCCGGGTCGTCGGCATATGCCGCCCGGACGCCGGCAACGGGTCGGGCCAGCACCGGACCGCACGCCCATGACCCCGATGGAAACAGCGCTGGCCGAGCACAAGCGGCTCGACGCCGCAAGCTACGACGCGGCCGCGGGGGAGTTCGACCGCCTGACCGGGCGCCTCGCGGCACCGCTCGCGCGGGAGACGCTGGCGCTGGCCCGGCTCGGGCCGGCGGATCGCGTGCTGGACGTCGGGACCGGGACCGGCTGGTGGCGCTGCAGGCGGCGGCCGCGCTCCGCGGCGGCGGGGGAAGCGTCGTCGGGATAGACCACTCCGAGGGCATGCTGCGGAAGGCCGCGGACAAGGCCCGCCGGCGCGGCCTGGAGGCGACGGCCGAGTTCCGCTGTCAATCGGCGCGGAATTGGAACCCCGGATCGGCGTGCAAAAGGGACCCCCTCCTGGCCGCCTAGACAGAAACTCCCTCCGGTCGAGGCTCGAAGGAGCAGGCGAAACCGAGCTGATACGCGGGCTCTGGCGCACCATGACCATGCCGACCTCGCCACCAGCGGGCCCGCAAACCATGCCACAGTTTCATTCGCGGCGGGACGGACAGTTCCGGTGAGAAACTGATACCGCTCGCGGCGGATGCGCGCTTCGGCCTGCGCGACGCGGCCGACCCGCGCGCGGCCGGGGTGCGCCGGCGCCACGGCCTCGACGGGCACCCCTACGTCCTCTTCGTGGGCAAGATGTGCGGGCGCCAGGCCAAGGGCGCCGGTGCGCGACACAAGCATAGCCCTTGCCCTTGAGGCCGGGGTTGCCGCACTGGAGGGCGACCCGTGCTGCAAACTCCGAGAGCGCAGTCTTGGAAGGAGGATACTGACATCCTTGTCGCGTTTATGTGATATTGGCGGAGATATGTGATCGGATTCCATCTCATGCACGAGCGATGTAGGACGGTGCGGCATTCCTCAGTGGGGACGCCGGCAGTGAAGCACGCATGGCCACTCCCGTCGCACGGTCAGCGACTGGCGCGCGCACAGGACGAGGACCAGGCATTGCCCGAAGGCGCCGATGGCGGCTCCCATGCCGGCACCGCGCTGTGGGGCCGCCGGCGAACCATGACGGGGGCCATCGCCGCCGCGCCGGTCGCGGTCTTTGCGGCCGCCCTGGGCGGCCGCGGACGGCCTGGCCGAAGGCTTCACGCCCCGCTCCACGCGGCGCTTCGCGCCGTCTTCGCGGATCTGGAGGCGGCGCGCGCCGTGGGCCGCGCCCACCTCGCCGGCGATCCGCGGGCGGCCGA
>JAIEOP010000517.1 GCA_019750465.1 Acetobacteraceae bacterium
CCCGCAACCAGATCGCGTCAACCCAGTTCAGAGGCAACGCACATCAGCGCGGAAAGTGCCCAGGTAGTGCTAGAGCGTGTTGCCTTCGCATGCGCTCACGCAACACGCTCTAGCCTTTGCCGGGTCGCGGGATCCAGCGTTTGCGGCGATTCTGCCTCAACGCATCCCGCTCTGGGCCGTGCCGGCCATGCGGGGACCGTGCGGTGCGTGTCGTCACGCTGAACATTCGCCATGGCGGCCCGCGCGACCCGGATCGGGCCGGGCGGCTGATCGCGCTGCTGCTCGGGCACCGCGCCGACCTGATCGTGCTCACCGAGTTCCGCGGCAATGCCACGGGCGAGCGCCTGGCCGCCGCCCTGCACGCGTCCGGCTATGCCACCGCGGCGCCGGACTCGCCGCCGCGGACGAACGCCGTGCTGCTGGCCAGCCGCCCGCCCCTCCGCGCCGCCCGCAGCCTCGATGCGGCGCTGCCGGAACCCTGGAAGCTCTGGCGCGCGGAGACCGCTGCGCTCCGCGTCGCCGGCGTCCATCTGCCGGTGCTGCGGGGCAAGATCCCGTACTGGGACAGCGTGCTGGCGGCGGCGCGGGCGCCGGATGCGCCGTGCCTGTTCATCGGCGACTTCAACACCGGCCGCAACGACCTGGACCGCGACCCGGCCGGCATGCGCTTCGTCGGGCCGGAGTCCATGGACCACATGGCGGAGGCCGGCTTCACCGACCTCTGGCGCGCCCGCCACCCGCGGCGGCGCGAGTATTCCTGGTTCAGCACGCCGCGCCGCAATGGCTTCCGGCTCGACCACGCCTTCGGCAATGGGCGCATCGCCGCCGCGGTGCGGGCCTGCCGCTTCGACCACCGCGCGCGGCTGGCCGGGCTGACCGACCATGCCGCCCTCGTGCTCGACCTGCACGGACCGGCGATGCAGCCGGCGGGGCCCTGATCCGCGTGCGGTCCCCTGGTCGGGCGGGGCCAGGCGCCGCATCTGACGACGCGTCGATGGATTACGGCGGTCGGCACCGCAGATGCGCTTGTCGTCCGACCCGCTGCGGGTCCATCCTGCGCCGCAGCATACCGCCTCAGGGAGAACCACCGGTCATGACCGAGATCGTCATCGCCTCCGCCGCCCGCACCCCGGTCGGCAGCTTCAGCGGCGCCTTCGCCAGCCTCTCGGCGCATGCGCTGGGCACCGTTGCCATCCAGGCCGCGCTGGGCCGCGCCGGCGTGCAGCCGGAGGAAGTGGACGAGGTGATCCTCGGCCAGATCCTGACCGCCGGGGCCGGGCAGAACCCGGCCCGGCAGGCGGCGATGGCCGCCGGCATCCCGGCCGAGCGCACCGCCTTCGGCATCAACCAGCTCTGCGGCTCGGGCCTGCGCGCCGTGGCGCTGGCGGCGCAGCAGATCGCCACCGGCGACGCCGCCATCGTGGTCGCCGGCGGGCAGGAGAGCATGACCGGGGCGCCGCATGCGCAGAACCTGCGCGCCGGGCAGAAGATGGGCAGCCTGGAGCTGGTGGACACCATGCTCAAGGACGGGCTGTGGGACGCCTTCCACGGCTACCACATGGGCAACACCGCGGAGAACGTCGCGCAGAAGTACCAGATCACCCGCGAGGAGCAGGACGCCTTCGCCGCCAACAGCCAGCGCAAGGCGGGCGAGGCGATGAAGGCCGGCCGCTTCCGCGACGAGATCGCCCCGGTGACGGTGAAGACCCGCAAGGGCGAGGTCGTCGTGTCCGACGACGAGTACCCGAAGCCCGAGACCACGGCCGAGGTGCTGGCCAAGCTCCGCCCCGCCTTCTCCAAGGACGGCACGGTGACGGCCGGCAACGCCTCCGGCATCAACGACGGCGCCGCGGCGGTGGTGGTGATGAGCGCCGAGGAGGCCAAGCGGCGCGGCATCACGCCGCTGGCGCGGATCGTGAGCTGGGCGACCGCCGGCGTCGATCCGTCGATCATGGGCACGGGGCCGATCCCGGCGAGCCGGCGCGCGCTGCAGAAGGCGGGCTGGGACATTGCCTCGCTCGACCTCATCGAGGCCAACGAGGCCTTCGCGGCGCAGGCCTGCGCGGTGAACAAGGATCTCGGCTGGGATCCGTCCAAGGTGAACGTGAACGGCGGCGCCATCGCGCTGGGCCACCCGATCGGGGCGAGCGGGGCGCGGGTGCTGAACACGCTGCTGTTCGAGATGCAGCGGCGCGGCGCCAAGCGCGGCCTGGCGACGCTGTGCATCGGCGGGGGCATGGGTGTCGCGATGTGCGTGGAGCGGGCCTGAGCGTTCGCGCGGCGGACCGGGTGCGCCGGAGCGGGCGCGAAGCGGGATGGAAGGGGCGCGCTCCGTCCGCCTGCCGCGCCAAGTCTGCGACACCGCGATGGCGGGAACCGCACCCGCCTCGGCGGTCTTGACGATCAACTGACCTTGGGCTGCCCTGCCGGCCCGGGTTGCCTTCCGCTGGACCGCGAGACGCACCGCAACAGAGAGCCGCCATGCCCCTCGACACCGCCCCCGAACCCCTCGACGCGCTGGTCATCGGCGCCGGCTTCGCCGGCATGTACGCGCTGCACGGCCTGCGCGACCGGCTCGGCCTGCGCGTGCAGGTGCTGGAGGCCGGCGGCGGCGTCGGCGGCACCTGGTACTGGAACCGCTACCCCGGCGCGCGCTGCGATTCCGAGAGCCATTCCTACTGCTACGCCTTCTCCGAGGAGATCTGGCGCGGCTGGGAATGGTCGCAGCGCTATCCGGACCACGAAGAGATCCGGCGCTACATGAACTACGTCGCCGGCCGGCTCGACCTGAAGCGCGACATCCGCTTCGACACCCGCGTCACCGCCTGCCGCTACGACGAGGGCGCCAACCTCTGGCGCGTCGAGACGGAGCGGGGCGGGCGCTTCGCCGCGCGCTTCCTGATCACCGGTGTCGGCTGCCTCTCCACGGCGAACATCCCGAAGATCCCGGGGCTAGAGGCGTTCCAGGGCGACTGGTACCACACCGGCCAGTGGCCGCATGAGGGCGTGGACTTCGCGGGCAAGCGCGTCGGCCAGATCGGCACCGGCTCCACCGGCATCCAGGCGGTGCCGGTGATCGCGGCGGAGGCAGGGCACCTGACCGTGTTCCAGCGCACCGCAAACTACAGCGTGCCAGCGCAGAACAAGCCCCTCACCCCCGAGTTCAAGGCCTGGGTGCGCGACAACTGGGCCGAGCTCCGCACGGTGATGCACTCCACGCTGAACGGCCATCCCTTCACCATCGAGGACCGCTCCGTCCACGACGTCTCCGACGCCGAGCTGAAGGCGATGCTGGAACGCGCCTGGCAGGTCGGCGGCCTGCAGTTCCGCGCCAATTTCCGCGACGTGCTGACCGACGGTACGGCGAACGCGAAGCTGGCGGAATTCGTGAAGGACAAGATCCGCAGCATCGTGCGGAACCCGGCGACGGCGGAGCGGCTTGCGAACATCGACCATCCCTACGCCGCCAAGCGCCCGCCGATCGACAGCTTCTACTTCGAAGCCTTCAACCGCGACAACGTGGCGCTGGTGGATGTCCGCGAGGATCCGATCCAGCGCATCACGCCGACCGGCATCCGGCTGCAGAGCGGCCGGGAATTCGCGCTCGACATCATCGTCTTCGCCACCGGCTACGACGCGATGACGGGCCCGCTGACGGGGCTGAACATCACCGGCGCGGGGGGCCGGACGCTGGCGAAGACGTGGGAGGCGGGGCCGAAGACCTATCTCGGCCTGCAGGTGGCGGGCTTCCCGAACCTGTTCACCATCACCGGCCCCGGCAGCCCCAGCGTGCTCTGCAACATGCCGGTCTGCATCGAGCAGCACGTGGAGTGGATCACCGACTGCATCGCCCACATGCGCGCCAACGGCATCGCCCGCATCGACACCACGGAGCAGGCGATGGCGGCATGGGGCGAGGAGGTGCGGCGCGCCGCCGACGCCACGCTGCTGCCGCGGGTGCCGCACAGCTGGTATCTCGGCGCCAACGTCCCCGGCAAGCCGCGCGTCTTCATGCCCTATGCCGGCGGCATGGCGCACTACCGCCGCCTCTGCGCGGAGGTGGCGGCGAAGGGCTACGAGGGCTTCGTGCTGGAGCGCGGCGACGCGCCCGCCCGCGCGGCGGCTGCGGAATAGGAGCGATGGCCATGCAGCGCGACCGCGTCGCCTTCGGGCGGATGGAGGAGGTGGTGTTCGGCCAGCCCGCCGCGGAGGCGGTGGCGGAACTGGCGCGCCGCGCCGGCGCCACGCGCGTGCTGATCATGGCCAGCGGCACGCTGAACCGCGGGACCGAGGTGGTCGCGCGCATCCGCGCCGCTCTGGGCAACACCTGCGTCGGCGTCTTCGACCGCGTCCCCGCGCATACGCCGCGCGGCGCCGTCATCGCCGCGACCGCGATGGCGCGGGAGCAGCGCGCGGACCTGATCGTCACCATCGGCGGCGGGTCGGTCACCGATGCGGCGAAGGCGGTGCAGCTCTGCCTGGCGAACGACGTGGCGGACGCGGCCGGCATGGATGCGCTCCGCGGCGAGGCACCGGCCGGGATGCGCGCGCCGGCGATCCGCCAGGTCAGCGTGCCGACCACCCTCTCGGCCGGCGAGTTCAGCGCCATCGCCGGCGTGACCAACGAGGCGACGCGGGCGAAGGAGCTGTTCCGCCACCCGCTGGTGATCCCGCTGGCCGTGGTGCTCGATCCGGCGGTGACGCTGCACACGCCGGAATGGCTGTTCCTTTCCACCGGCATCCGCGCCGTGGATCACTGCGTGGAGGGCGCCTGCGCCGACGAGGCGCACGCCTATGGCGACGCGCAGGCGTTGAAGGGGCTGGCGCTGCTGGCCTCCGGCCTGCCGCGCGTGAAGGCGGACCCGTCCGACCTGGCGGCGCGGCTCGACTGCCAGATGGGCGCCTGGCTTTCCATGGCGCCGCTGGCGTCGGGCGTGCCGATGGGGGCGAGCCATGGCATCGGCTACATCCTCGGCGCCGTGTTCGACGTGCCGCACGGTCATACCTCCTGCATCATGCTGCCGGCGGTGATGCGCTGGAACCTGCCGGCCAATGCGGCGAAGCAGGCGGCCGTCGCGGCCGCGATGGGCGGCGAGGGCGAGGCGCACGCGCTGCTGCACGCGCTGATCGCCGGCCTCGGCATGCCGCGCAGCCTTGCCGCGGTGGGCATCGGCCCGGATCGGTTCGACGAGATCGCGGCGAAGGCGATGCACACCCCCTGGGTGCCGCGCAACCCGCGCCGCATCGACGGCCCGGCGCAGGTACGCGAGATCCTGGAGCTGGCGGCGTAGTGCCGCCTACTGCCGCTTCTGCACGTAGTCCCAGAAGTCGAAGGCGAAGTCCTGGCCGGCGCGCGTCTGGATGTGGCAGGTGAAGCAGGCCTCCACCGAGGCGTCGTTGCGCCGCCCATCGCCGAGGAAGCGGGCGTATTCCCAGGTGCCGTTGCGTTTCTCCGGCGGATAGCCCTCGCCCCAGCCGGGGCGCTTCTCCTGCACGCCGAGCGCGATCCAGCCGGGCTCCGGGATAAGGCGGCCGGAGTGGTCGCGCAGCGGGGTGCCGTCGGCGCCGAGGCGCGCCCGGGTGTCGGCCATGATGATCAGCGTGCCGTCCGGCAGCGGCTGGCCGGGCCGCGCCGCGGCAAAGGCCTCCGGATTCACGTAGAGGTGGCGGATGATCTTGCGTTCCGCCTTGTCCACCGTGGCGAAGCGGATGAAGCGGGTTTCCCAGTCGCTCGGCAGGGTGATGTTGTGCGGGCCGGGGCGATAGGGCGCCGGCGACCCGCCCATGCCCTGGGCCATGGCAACGCCGCCCGCCAGAACGGCGGCGGCGAACAGCGCGGTGGCGGAGATGCGGCGCATGGGATCCTCCCTCGACTCTTGGGCGCCATATGACACTCTGCGCCGCGGCGGCGGCAAGCGCCGCGTGCGGCGACGGAGCGTCACGGCATGATCACCATGGGCCTGATCGGCGTCGGCTGGTGGGGGCGCATGCTGCTGAACGCCGCACGATCCAGTGGGGCGATGCGCTTCGTGCATGCGTGCAGCCGCACCGCCGCCACCGGTGCGCCGGTCGCCGCCGCGTACGGGTTGCGCTTCTCCGACAGCGTCGCGGCCATGCTGCGCGACCCGGCGGTGCGGGCGGTGGTGATCTCCACGCCGCATTCCACCCACCTGCCGCTGATCCGCCAGGTGGCCGCGGCCGGCCTGCCGGTGTTCTGCGAGAAGCCGCTGGCCCTGACGCGCGCCGACGCCGTCGCCGCCGTGGAGGCCTGCGCCCGCGCCGGCGTGCCCTTCGCGGTCGGCCACAACCGCCGCTTCCTGCCGACCATCCGGGCCATGCGGCGCGTCATCGACGAAGGTCGCCTCGGCCGGCTGCTGCATATCGAGGGGCATCTCTCGAACGAGAATTCCTCGGTGAATTTCGCGCCCTGGCGCTCCGACCCCGAGGAGAGCCCGGCCGGCGGCATGACCGGCACCGGCGTGCACGTGCTGGACGCCTTCATCAACCTGGCCGGCCCGGCGCGGCGCGTGGCGGCGACGCAGCTGCTGGTGACGAAGCCCGCGCCGAACCCGCTCGACAGCCTCTCGGCGATGATCGAGTTCGCCAGCGGCATGAGCGGGCTGCTGGCGACGGTGCGCGTCTCGCCGCGCTTCTGGCGCATCCATGTGTTCGGGGAGCGCGGCAATGCCGAGACCTGGGGCGACGCCGCCGGCGACACCAGCGTCGTGCTGCGCCTGGCCGGCGGCGCGACGCCGGAGCGGATCACCTTCGCCGAGGTGGACACGCTGCGGGCCGAACTCGACGCCTTCGCCGAAGCGGCTTCGGGCGGTGCGCCCTACCCGGCGCCTACCGACCAGATGGTGGCGACCGTCGCGGTGTTCGAGGCGATCGTGAAGTCCGTGTCTGCCGGTGGTGCGGCGATGGAGGTCTGACTCCCTTCCCCCGCTTGCGGGGGAAGGGTTGGGGATGGGGGTGAGCGATGGCACCCCATCCCGGCCCTCCCCCGCTTGCGGGGGAGGGAGCAGTCCCGCCCCTACTCCGGCGGCATCGCCACCATGCCGGCCTCGTGGCCCGGCATGTAGTTGCGGTTGTTGATCGCCGCGTTGCGGTTCACCAGCGGCCGCGCGAACAGCGGATGCGTCATGCTGCGCACCTCGTGCTCCACCCGGAACAGCGGCCTGTTCGTGTCGAGGTCCACGATGTCGAGGAAGCGGTACTGCCAGGGATTGCTCTCCTCGGAGATCAGGCCCCGCTCGCGCAGCCTCGCGTGCGGCCCGCCGAAATCGGCGAGGCTGATCTGGATGTGGTGGCCGTCGAATTCCGGCTGCGGCGCATCGGTCTCCTTGAACACCAGGTACTGGCCGTTGGCGACGAGGGCGCGCGCGGTGCCGCCCTCGGCGGTGGCCGGCGCGTCCAGGATCTCGCGATAGAAGCGGGCGATGCCGGGCGTGGTGCCGGGCGCCACGTCGAACTCCACATAGGGCATGCCGAGCACGACGCGGCCGAAGCGCCCCGCGTCGGGCTCGTGCACGCGGATGCGGTTGCCCCAGGGGCAGACCGTCTCCACGCCGTCATTGGATTCCGTGAAGGCGTACCTGGTCCCCTCCAGCTCCCGCTTCGCGCGGTGCAGCCGCTCCAGCAGCCCGGCGCGGTTGGGCAGGATCAGCGCGGTGGTGCCGCGCACCACCTCCGGCACGCCGGTCGGCAGGTGGAACTGGCTGAGGCCGACATTGGCCCACATGTTGTCCGTGCCGGTCATCAGGTAGGGGTCGCGCGTCAGCCCCAGCGCGCTGATGTAGAAGGCGGTGGCCTTCTGCTGGTCCGGCACGCGCACGTTGACGTGCTGCAGCTCCACGACGTTGCCGAGCGATTCGGCGGCGCGGTCATAGGGGCAGTCGAGGGTCATCGCGTCCATGGTGGTTCCTCCTATCGCCTGACGGCTCGCGCAAGCTCGGCCAGCTCGCGGTTGAAGCGCGGCGCGTCCTCCCAGAACGGGGCGTGGCCGATCAGCTCGTACTCGGAGAAGCGCGCCTTCGGCACGACGGACGCCGTGTAGCGGCCCATCGAGACATCGACGAGCTTGTCGAACCGGCCATGCGTGACCAGCACGGGAATGTCGAGCGCGCGCAGCCGCGCCTCGATGTCGAGCGGCCGGCCGAGCAGGGCCAGGCGCACATGCCGCGGCACCATGCTGTTGAAGGCGAGCATGGTCTCGAAGTCGGTGGCCGTGGGCTGGATCTCGAAGCACTCCCGCAGGAAGGCGACCGTGTTGCGGATCGCGGTCGCCGGGTCGGCGCTGCCGCTGCCGTTCGGCCCGTTCCAGCGCCCGCCGCGGCCGAAGCGGGAGGGGTCTCCGCGACCGACGACGTGGCGCCCACCCAGTCCACGCCGCCGATCGCGCCATGGCCATGGGCGTTCAGGTAATCCCCCATGATGCGCCCGCCATAGGACCAGCCGACCAGCACCGGCCGCTGCAAACCAAGGGTGTCGATCACCCCCTTTACCTCGTCGGCCCAGACCTGCCCGGGCTTGTAGAAGGGGTCGCCCTCCGGCTTCGTGCTCATGCCGTGGCCGCGGATGTCGTAGGCCACCAGGCGGAATTCCCGGGCGAGTTCCGGGTCGCGGGTCTGCCGGTCCCAGGACAGCGCCGCCTGCATGTAGCCGTGGATGAAGAGGATCGGCTGGCCCTGCGCGTTGCCGTACTTGTAGGCGGCGATCTCCACGCCATCCGGCGTGCGCACCGTGTGCCGCCGATGGGGCAGCGCGGGCTGCGCCGCGGGCGCTTGGGCCGCGGGCGCCTGGGCCTGGGCCGGACGCAGCCGCGGCGCCGGCACCGCAGCGCCGAAGCCGGCCCCGATCCCCGCGGCAAGGATGGCACGGCGCTCCTGCATGATGGCGTTCCCCTGCTCTCGCCCGGCGGCGAAGGCTCGCATGGCCGGTGCCGGCCCGGCAAGCCATCCGGCTCTCGGTGCAAGCGCCGCCCTGGCTTGCCGCCCTGGCCGCAACAACCGCCCGGGGAGGACCGGCAATGACCGTCGGATGCAGCGGCTGGTGCTGGCCGGCCTGGGCAATGCGCCGGCAGCGCCGCGGTCCACATCCGCGCAGCCGTGGTGCGCGAGGCAGGCATCGCGGTGGAGCAGCCTGCCTGGACGCGCGCCGGCGAAGCTGGTGAAATCGCGCCCGGGAACGGGAGGAAGACTTCGATGCAGCAGCCCCGGGGCATCGGCCGGCGGCGGCTTGGCGCCGCCGCGCTGGCAGCGCTCGCCGTGCCGCGCCTCGCGCGCGCCGATGCGGCCTGGCCGACGCGGCCCGTGCGGCTGATCGTCGGCTACCCCGCCGGCGGCTCCACCGATGTCTGCGCCCGCATCCTGGCCGAGGACTTCCGCACGCGGCTGCCGCAGCCGGTGGTGGTGGAGAACCGCACCGGCGTGAACGGCGCGCTCGGCGCAGCGCATGTCGCGGCCGCGACGGACGGCCACACGCTGCTGGTGAGCAACACCAGCACCATGACCGTGAACCACCTGATGTACCGCGACGCGCGCTACCACCCGCTGCGCGACCTGACCCCGATCGCCACCATCACCATCAGCCCGCTGATCTTCGTGATCAACCCGCGCAACCCGCGCCTCGCCGGCGTGCGCAGCCTGGCCGACCTGGTGGCGCTGGCGCGGCGCCAGCCGGGCCGCATCACCTATGCCTCGGCCGGCGTCGGCAACCTGCAGCACCTGCACATGGAGCAGTTCCTGGCCCTGGCCGGCGCCGAGATGCTGCACGTGCCCTACCGCGGCTCCTCGCTCGCGACCAACGCGATGGTCGCCGGCGACGTGGATGTGCTGCTCGACAACCCCACCACCGGCGGCCCGCTGATCGCGGCCGGAACCTTCGCCGCGCTCGCCGTCACCGGGGAGACGCGCTGGCGCGACCTGCCGGACGTGCCGACGGTGCAGGAATCCGGCTACCCCGACTACGTCGTCCTCTTCTGGAACGCGCTGGTGGCGCCGGCCAGCACGCCCGAGCCGCTGGTGCAGCGCCTCCATGCCATGATGCGGGCGGCGGCGGAGAATCCGGCGGCGCGCGCCCCGCTGCTGGCGCAGGGCGACATCCTCGTGCTCGATCCGCCGAGCCTGCGCGCGCGCATCGTTGCCGAGATCGAGCGCAACGCGGCCATCATCAAGGCCGCCGGCATCGAGATGCAATAGGGAAGACAGCTTCGTGGACAGCTTCGACTTCATCGTCACCGGCGCCGGATCGGCCGGCGCCGCCGTCGCCGCGCGCCTTTCCGAGGATGGCCGGCACAGCGTGCTTCTGCTGGAGGCCGGGCCGCCCGACACCAACCCCTGGATCCACATCCCGCTCGGCTTCGCGCGCACCTATGTGGACCCGAAGGTGAACTGGAAGTTCGAGACCGCGCCGCACCCGCAGCTGAACGGGCGCGTCATGTATGCGCCGCGCGGCAAGACGCTCGGCGGCACCTCCTCGATCAACGGCATGGTCTACATGCGCGGCCATCCGCGCGACTACGACGAGTGGCGCCAGAAGGG
>JAIEOP010000402.1 GCA_019750465.1 Acetobacteraceae bacterium
CCGCAGCCCCGGCGCCTCGCGCGCCGCGATGGCCAGCGCCCCGCCGAACAGGGGCAGCAGGCGCCGCACCTCGGTCCGCCGGCTGCCGGGCATCACGATCACCGGCCGCTCCCCGGCCGCCAGGCCGTGGCGGGTGGCGAAGCGCGCGGCGTCGCCGGCGTCCGCCCCGCTCTCCAGCACCGGATGGCCGACGAAACGCACCGGGATGCCGGCGGCCTCGAAGAAGGGCGGCTCGAAGGGCAGCAGGGCGAGGATCGCATCGACCCGGTCGCGCAGCTTGCGCACGCGCCCCGGCCGCCACGCCCAGACCTGCGGCGCCACGTAGTGCACCACCCTCACGCCGCGCGGCCGCACGCGTTCGGCGAGGCGCAGCGTGAAGCTCGGCGCGTCGATGGTGACGAGGACATCGGGGCGCCGCGCGGCGATGTCGGATTCGGCCTCCCGCATCCGCTGGGCCAGGCGGCGGAGCCTGGGGATCACCTCCAGCAGGCCCATCAGCGCGAGATCCTGCATGGGGAAGAGGCTGGCCAGGCCCTGCTCCGCCATCCGGGCGCCGCCGACACCGGCGAACTCCACATCCGGCCGGGCGCGCCGCAGCGCCGCCATCAGCCGCCCACCGAGGATGTCGCCCGAGGCCTCGCCGGCGCAGATCCAGACCAGCATGCCGCGGGTCAGCGGAACACGGCCGGCTGCGGCGGATCGACGGGGCCGGTCGGCCAGTCGCGGTGGTTCAGCACCGCGCCCTCGCGCCGCACGCGCTGGATGCGCGCGGCATCGAGAGAACAGAATACCCAGCCCGGCTCGTCCAGCGCGCCGTGGGCCATCACGCCATCCTCCGGGAAGCCGCGGTCGATCGGGCCGAAGACGCCTGCGAAGCCGCGGTTCGTGTCGAGCGCCGCGGACCAGGGTGCGCTGCCGACCGTGGGCGTGATGGCGACGTAGCACTGGTTCTCCAGCGCCCGTGCGCGCGCCGCGCAGAGCACGCGGTTGAAGCCGTGCATCGTGTCCGTGCAGGCCGGCGCCAGGATCAGCCACGCCCCCGCTTCCACCTGCGCGCGCACGTGCTTCGGGAACTCCACGTCGTAGCAGACCGAGATGCCGAGGCGGCCCCAGGGCGTATCGAAGACCTGCGGGTCGGCGCCGCGCGAGATGCCCCAGCGCTCGGTCTCGAAGCGCGTCATGGCGCGCTTGTCCTGGAAGGCGACGCGGCCATCCGGGGCGATCAACGGCGCGCGGTTGATCGCCGTGCCGCCAGGGCCGGGGCAGGGCAGGCTGCCGGGGAGCAGCCAGATCCGGTGCCGCATCGCCACCCTGCGCATCGCCGCCAGCACCGCGTCGTGCGCCGCGAGCATGGCGCGCAGCTCCGTCGCCTCGTCCGCCATGGTTGCCCCGGCGAGTCCGGCGCCGAGCGAGACGGCGGCATATTCCGGCAGCACCAGCAGGTCGGCGCGGCCGGCGGCCTGCGCAAGCCATCCCTCCAGCCAGTCGGCCCAGGCGGCGACGCTGCCGTGCCGCTCCACCGGGTATTGCAGCAGGCCGAGCCGCAGGGGTGCGGTCACAGCGGATCCTTCACCCAGAAGCCGAGGCTGTGCGGCGTCTCGCGGTCGTCGCCCACCTCGTGCCAGGGGATGACGAGCGACATGTCCAGGCGCGGGGCATAGCCGCGGCGGCGCCAGAAATCGTCGAGCGGGGCGTAGCCGGCCGGCCTGCGCGGATCGTTCGCGTTGCGCACCACGGCGCAGAAGGCCGCCGCCGCCAGGCCGAGCGCGCGCGCATGCGCCTCCCGCGCCGCGAAGAAGCCGACGCCGATCCCCTGGCCGCGATGGGTCGGCAGCAGCACCGATTCGCCGAAGTAGCAGGCGCGCGCGGCATCGACGCCGCCGCGCGCCAGCGCCTGCCGCACCCCGGCATCGGCCTCCATGGCGGGGATGCAGGTGGCGCAGCCGATGGGCTCGCCCGCGGCATCGCGTGCGACGACGATCGCCGCGTTGGGCCCGCGAAGGAAGGAACCGAGATACGCCTCCTCCTGCGCCGCATCGCCGTCGTACAGGTAGGGCCAGTCGCGGAACACCGCGATGCGGAGCCGCGACAGCGCCGGCAGCAGCGGCGGAATCCCGGCGCCCGTCACCGTCTCGAGCGTCGGGGCGGGCCTGGTCATGCGGGCAGGCGGGCCGCGCTCTCGACGAGGGCGCGCAGCCCGTTCTCCACCACGGCGCGGTCGAGATCGCGCAGGATGAAGACGAGCCGGGAGCGACGATCGTCGCCGTCCGGCCAGGCTGCCAGCCGCACCGGGGGATGGAACAGGTGCTGCACGCCGTGGATCGCCATGGGCCGGTCCTCGCCGACGAGGTTCAGGATGCCCTTGATGCGCAGCACGCTCCCGCCGCGCGTCATCGCCAGCACTTCGAGCCAGGCGGAGAGCCCGTCCCAGGGCAGGGGCGCGTCGAAGGTCAGGCAGAAGGATTGGATGCGGGCGTCGTGGCGGTTCGGGTCATGGTGGTGGTGATGCCCGTGCGCCGCTGCGGCATAGGCTTCGGCATCCAGCCAGCGCGTCACCTCCGGGTGCTTGCGCGTCGCGTCGAACAGCCCGCAATTCAGCAACGCCTCGGGCTCGACATCGCCGTGCAGGGCGTTCAGCAGCGGCGCGCCGGGGTTGAGGGCGCGAAGCCGCGACCAGAGCGCCGAAACCCCATCCGGCGTCGAGAGATCGGACTTGGTCAACACGATCCGGTCGGCCACCGCGGCCTGCTTCACCGCCTCCATCTGCGTATCGAGGGTTGCCATGCCGGTGGCGGCATCCACCAGCGTCACCACCCCATCCAGGCGATAGCGATACAGCACCATCGGGTCGGCCATCAGCGTCTGGATGATCGGTGCGGGGTCGGCCAGGCCCGTCGTCTCCACCACCACGCGGCGGATCGCCTTGCCACCTTCCACCCGCACCGCCAGGTCGCGCAGCGCCCGCACCAGGTCGCCGCGCACGGTGCAGCAGAGGCAGCCCGCGTTCAGCAGCACCGTATCCTCGTCGAGGGTCTCCACCAGCAGGTGGTCGAGGCCGATCTCGCCGAACTCGTTCACCAGCACGGCGGTGTCGGCGAGGTCCGGGTGCTTCAGCAGCCGGTTCAGCAGCGTCGTCTTGCCCGCGCCGAGGAAGCCGGTGAGCAGGGTGACGGGAATGGGGTCGGGGCGGGTCATGCGCCGTACAGCGCCTTCGGGTCCACGAGGGGCTCGGCGATGGCCGCCACCTCGCCGTCGCGCAGCGCCTGGAAGAAGCAGTTGCGCCGCCCCGTGTGGCAGGCGACGCCGGTCTGGTCCACCAGCGCGAGCAGCGTGTCGCCGTCGCAATCGAGCCGCAGATCGACCAGCCGCTGGGTCTGGCCGCTGGTCTCGCCCTTGCGCCACAGCCCGCCGCGCGAGCGGGAGAAGTAGCAGACCCGGCCCGTCGCCAGCGTCTCCTCCACCGCCTCGCGGTTCATCCAGGCCAGCATCAGCACCTCGCCGCTGTCATGCTGCTGGGCGATGCATGCGACAAGGCCGCGGGCGTCGAAGCGGATCGCCCCGATCAGCCGGGCACGGGCAGCCGGGTCCTGGACGGTCTCATGCATGCGCTCTCTCCTGGCCGCGATATAGTGGGGACCGGACGGCACGGGGAGTCGGGCCCATGGCGGTGCAGGTGGTGGAGAATCTGCTGGATCACGCGGCCGCGGCCTGCCTGCGGCGCGGCGCACAGCTGACCGAGTTGCGCCGGCAGGTGCTGCGCCTGGTGCTGGAGGCCGAGCAGCCGGTGGGCGCCTATGCGCTGCTGGACCGGCTGAAGGGGCTGCGGGCAGGGGCGGCGCCGCCCACGGTCTACCGGGCGCTCGACTTCCTGCGCGAGCAGGGGCTGATCCATCGTGTCGAGCGGCTGAACGCCTATGTCGGCTGCATCGAGGCGGCGGCCCATCCCGTGGATTGCCACTGCGCCGCGGAGCACGACCATCCGCACCAGTTCCTGATCTGCACCCGCTGCGGCGCGACGGAGGAGATCAGCGACCCGCCGGTAAGCCGCGCACTCGAAGCAGCGGCGAAGCGCCAAGGCTTCGCGCTGCACCGGGCGACGGTGGAGGCGGAAGGCATCTGCGCCCGCTGCGGCGCGGCGTGAGTTTCCCTCCCCCGCTTCGCGGGGGAGGGTGGGGGTGGGGGTGGCATCAGCCCGTATCAGACCTCGACCACCACGTAGTCCTGCTCGACCGACACCGGCACCGTCTCGGCCGTGAAGGGTCCCTTCGCCAGCGCCTCGCCCGGTTCCACCGAGACGTTGTAGGTGCGCGCCTTCACATCATCCGGCTCGCACCAGGACTGGCCGGTGGCGATGTCGAATTCCCAGCAATGCCAGGGGCAGCGGATCATTGTGTCCGGTCGCGTCAGCCGGTACTCGCCCGGCACCGGCGCCTCCAGCCGGCTGACGATGGCGCCGGTGCACAGCGCCGCGCCCTGGTGCGGGCAGCGGTTGATCAGCGCGTGGAAGGCGCCGCCCAGGTTGAAGACGCCGATCTCGCGGCCACGGACCGTGACGATCTTCCTGCCGCCAGGCGGGATCTCCGCGACGGTGGCCACCACGTGCTTCGCCATGATGTCCTGCCCTCAGGCGCCGGGCGCGCGCATCCGCGCGCTTGGCTTCGCCGCACTTGCGGCGGCGCGCAGAAGCGCGCTCAGCCTGCTGTGCAGGTTGCATGCATGCGTGTCACCCATCGTCAATCCAGCCGATAAAGCGCTCGCGCGTTTTCGCGGTAGATCAGCCGTGCCCATTCCTCCGGCAGCTGCACCTTGAAGGCGTAGCGCGGATCGTCCTGGTCCCAGTGCGGGTAATCCGTGGAGAACATCACCCGCTCCGGCCCGATCCACTCGATGATGCGCAGCATGTCCTCCGGCCGCTCCGGTTCCTCGATGGGCTGGGTCGTCACCCAGAAATGCTCCCGGATGACCTCGGAGGGCGCGCGCTTCAGCCCCGGCACCTCGGCCTTCAGGCGCTTCCAGTGCTTGTCGAGCCGCCAGGCGAGGGAGGGCAGCCAGGCGAAGCCGCCCTCCACCATCACCACCTTGAGGTCCGGGATCTCGTCCAGCACGCCCTCGCAGACGAGGCTGATCACCAGGGTCTGCATGGACTGCACGTAGCTCGGGTGTTCCTCGTGATAGAAGGAGGGCCAGCCGCCGCCGGTCGAGGCATGCCCGCTGGTGCCGCCGAGATGCAGCGAGATCGGGAAGCCGTTCGCCGCGCAGGCCGCGAGAATCTTCCGGTAGCGGTGACGCCCCAGCGGCTCCAGGCCGCGCGGCGGGATGTTCACCTGGGCGAAGCGGGCATCGCCGGCACGCCGCTCGATCTCGGCCAGCGCGCTCTCCTCGTGCTCCAGCGTGATCTGCACGCTGGCCTTCAGGCGCGGCTCCGGGTCGCAGAAGGCGGCGCACTGCCAATCGTTCACCGCGACCGCCATGGCCGCGCCGAATTCCACGTTGCGCTCGGCGGCCGCGCCGCCGACCAGCGGCGCCAGCAGCCCATAGCGCACATCGAACAGATCGAGCAGCTGCTCGCGGATCAGCCCGAGGTCGCTGCCCGGCGGCCCGCCATTCTTCGGCCAGGCATCGCCGCGCATGCCGTTGCCCGGCGACATCCGCGGGTAGAGGGAGGTTTTCGCCAACCCCTGGCGCGGCCGGCCGCCGATGCTCTGGCGGTGCTCGCGCCAGCGCTGCGACAGGAAGGGGTCGAAATCGGCCGGCGTGCGGAAGTAGGGATGCACGTCGCAGTCGATGAAGCCGAGATGAGCCTGCGCCGGCCGGTCGATCCGCGGGTCGCGGAGGGCAACATTCATCGCGCGGTCTCCTGCTGGAGGCGGGGATAGGTCGCCAGGGGGTTGTCCAGGGTGATCCTGCGGACGAGGTCGGCCGGCAGCCCCGCGGGCAGCGCCGCCTCGCCCTCGTAGTGCCAATGCGGATAGTCGGTCGCGAACAGCAGCATGTCTTCGGAGCCGAGCTGCTCCAGGATCGTGGTGAGCGAGGCCGTGTCGGGCGGCGCGTCGAAGGGCTGGGCGGTCAGGCGCACGCGCTCGCGCACGATGTCGGCGGGCAGGCGGTTCAGCCAGGGCACCTCGGCGCGCACGCCGCGCCAGGTCTTGTTGAAGCGCCACATGCTGGCTGGCAGCCAGGTGACGCCGCTCTCGATCAGCACCACGCGGAGGTCGGGGAATTTCTGGAACACCCCCTCCGCCAGCAGCGAGTTCAGCGCCGCGGCATGGCCCTGGGCGAAGGACACGTAGTCCTCCAGGTAGGTGCTGCCCCAGCCGCCGGCCGAGAGCGGATGGCGGTAGGTGGAGCCGGCATGGATGCCGATGGGCAGGCCATGCCGTTCGGCGGCGCGGTAGACCGGCCACATCATGCGCCGGCCCAGCGGGATTTCCGCCATCGCCAGCAGCAGCACCTGCACGAAGCGGCGGTCGCCGGCCAGGCGCTCGATCTCCTCGGCGGCGAGGTCGGGGCTGTGCGGCGGCACCACGATGGAGGCGCGCAGCCGGTCGTCGCGGTCCAGCCACTCGGCGGCGAGCCAGTTGTTGATGCCGCGGCAGAGCGCGAGGGAGAGATCCTCGCTCATCATCATCTGCGCGCCGTGGATGACGTTGCAGATGGCGAAGGCCGGCCGCAGCGGATCGAGGATATGCGCCTGCATCGCCGGCAGGCTGCCGCCGGGCGGGCCGGCGGGGGGCTTCCAGTCCGGCCGGGCATTGATCGGCGCGCCGGGCGGGTAGGCGCTGGTCTCGAAATTGTCGCGCTCCAGGCCCCGGCGCTGCACGTGCTCGCGCCAATAGGGCTCCAGGTGCGGCAGCAGGTCGCGCACCGAGGGCACGGCGGGATGGATGTCGCAGTCGATGGCGCCGGCGGGAATCATCGGTGCTGCCAGGGTCGTTTCCTTGGGCGGGGATCATCGCCCCTGACCCGCGGCGAGGCAAGCGGGGCCTTCCCCGATCGCGGTTTTGCGGCGATCCTGGGCGGACAGGAGGATGTGATGACCACCGAAGCGATCGACCGCGCCATGGGCTTCGCGCCCATCCACGACGCGCCCATCCCCTACATGCAGCGCACCCGCACGATGTACCAGGCCATCGGCTACGATCCCTACCGCTGGGCACAATACGCGGAGGTGCCGTTCCAGCCGCCGGCGAAGCCGCTGGCCGGGAGCCGGATGACGCTGGTCACCACCGCCGCGCCCTTCCAGCCCGGCAAGGGCGACCAGGGCCCGGGCGCCGCCTACAACGCCGGGGCGAAGTTCTACGAGGTCCTGGCGCTGGACAGCGCCCAGGACCACGACATGCGCATCTCCCACATCGCCTATGACCGCGTGCACAGCCCGGCGACGGACCAGAACGCCTGGTTCCCGCTGCCGCTGCTGCGGACCTTCGCGGCGGAGGGGCGGATCGGCGGGCTGACGCGCCACGTGCTGGGCGCGCCCACCAACCGCAGCCACCGCCACACCGTCACCGTCGATGCGCCGGAGATCCTGCGCCGCTGCCGGGAGGACGGCACGGACGTCGCCGTGCTCGTGCCGAACTGCCCGGTCTGCCACCAGACCGTCGCCCTGGTCGCGCGGCACCTGGAAGCGAACGGCATCCCCACCGTGGTGATGGGCTGCGCGAAGGACATCGTGGAGTTCTGCGGCGTGCCGCGCTTCCTGTTCAGCGACTTCCCCCTCGGCAACGCCGCCGGCAAGCCGCACGACGCCGCCAGCCAGCGCGCGACGCTCGACCTCGCGCTGCGCCTGCTGGAGATCGCGCCGGCGCCGCGCACGACGGTGCAGTCGCCGCAGCGCTGGAGCGAGGACGCGAGCTGGAAGCTCGACTACTCCAACGTGGAGCGCATGGCGCCGGAGGAGATCCAGAAGCGGCGCGATGATTTCAACCGCCAGAAGGCGATCGCCGCCGACCTCCGCCGCCAGACGATCGCCGCCTGACATGGCATCCGACCCGAGGCCCTTCGAAGGCGTCCGCATCCTCGACTTCACCCAGGTGCTGGCGGGACCTTTCGCCAGCTACCAGCTCGCGCTGCTCGGCGCCCATGTGGTCAAGGTGGAGCGGCGCGAGGGCGAGGACATGCGCCGCACGCCGCTCTCGCGCGAATGGGCCGACCGCGGCCAGGCGCCCTCCTACCAGGCCGTGAACGGCAACAAGCGCAGCCTCACGCTCGACCTGCAGCGGCCGGAGGCGCAGGCGATCATCCGCCGCCTGGTGCCGGGGGTGGACGTGGTGATGGAGAATTTCCGCCCCGGCGTGATGGACCGGCTCGGCCTCGGCGCGGCGGCGCTGCAGGCGCTGAACCCGCGGCTCATCGTCTGTTCCGTCTCCGGCTTCGGCCAGACCGGCCCCTTCCGCACCGAGGCCGGCTATGACGGCCGCATCCAGGCGACCTCCGGCATCATGGCCATGACCGGCCACCCGGGTGGCGAGCCGACCCGCGCCGGCTTCGCGGTGTGCGACACGCTGTCCGGCATGACGGCGGCCTTCGCGGTGGCCAGCGCGCTGTTCCAGCGCACGCATACCGGCCGCGGCCAGGTGATCGACGTCTCCATGCTGGAATCCACCATCGCCTTCCTGGCGCCGCAGGTGGCGGACTGGACGGTGGCGGGGCACAAGCAGGTGCCCTGGGGCAACCAGGCGATCAGCCGCCGCGCCACGGCCAACCTGTTCAAGGCGGGCAGGGACGGGCACCTGCTGCTCGCCTGCAACACGGAGAAGCAGTACCAGTGCCTCATGCGTGGCCTCGGCCGCGAGGATGCGCTGGCCGATCCGCGCTTCGCCGACTGGTTCCTGCGCACCGAGAACGCCGCCGCGCTCCGCGCCGTCATCGAGGAGGCGCTGGCCGGCGCCGAGCCCGAGGAGTGGGAGCAGCGCCTGAACGCCGCCGGCGCGCCCTGCGCCCGCGTCCGCCGCGTCGACGAGGCGGTGGAGCACGAGCAGGTGCGGGCCCGTGCGAACGGCGTGATGCAGAGCGTGGACACGCCCTGGGGACCACTCAGCTTCGCCACCACCGGGTTCCGGCTGGCGCATGGCGATGCGCGGCTCGAGCGCATGGCGCCCGGGCTCGGCGCCGATACCGAGGCCGTGCTGGCGGAGGCCGGCTTCGACCGGGACGAGATCGCGCGCCTGCGCGCGGAGGCAGTGATCTGATGCAGGCCCGCGTCCTGGCCGATCGCGGCTACCGCTTCATCCCCGCCGTCTTCCAGTACTCCGCCGGCGTCGCCGCCGAGCCGGGGTACCGCATCGAGCGCGCGCGCTTCACCGCGCCGGTGCCGATGGCGGAGGGCTGGCGGCGCATCGCGGCGCATCTCGACGCGATTGGCCTGTCGAAGACCGCCTTCTGCGCCTGCGAGCTGCGCTCCCCCGCGCCGTTCACCGACCAGGGCTTCATCGATTTCAACCGCACCTATGCCGCCGTGCTGCGCGACTGGGGCGTGCTGCTCGATGACGGCGCGCAGGGCAACCCGGTGGCGCGCAGCAATGTCTGTCCCGAGCTCGACAAGCCGGTCGAGCCAGGCTTCCACGCCTTCTGCTACGCCGTCCCCGACGCCGGCGCCGCGCCGAGCTTCGCCAGCGCCGGCAGCGGCGAATCCCTGGAGGGCAACGCCACCTACCGCGAACGCACGGTGGCGTACGGCGACACCTCGCCTTCCGGCATGCTCGCCAAGGCGCGGCACGTGCTGGGCGTGATGGAGGCGCGCATGGCCGCGCTCGGCTTCGCCTGGAAGGACGCGACGGCGGCGCAGGTCTACACCGTGTACGACCTCTACCCCTTCCTGGCCGGCGAGATCGTCGCACGCGGCGCGGCGCGGCACGGGCTGACCTGGCACTACTGCCGCCCACCGGTGATCGGGCTCGACTACGAGATGGATTGCCGCGGCGTGGCGGTGGAGCGGGTGCTGCCGGGCACCTGAACCATCGCGTCGAGGGGGCGCCGTCGAGCAGGCGCTGCGCGGGGGCGCGGCACATGGCGCTGTCCGCCTGACTGCATGCCACGACACGAATCGGGCGGCGCCCCAGGGGGTTGCACCCCTGGGCCGGGGCGCCGCAATTGCATCATCCGTTTGCCGGCCGTCGCCTTGCGGGACGCGCGGCGGCGGCAACAGGGACAGTCAGGCAGGCCTTGGCCATGAGCAGCGACGCAGCGGCCGAGATCGTCGTCGTCGATGACGAGGCGGATCTGCGGGAGGCGGTGGCGGGATACCTCGCGCGCCAGGGGCTTTCCGTACGCGCCGCGGCGAGCGGGGCGGAGCTGCGCGCGCTGCTGGCGGAGCGCCCGGCCGATGCGGTGATCCTGGACATCGCCATGCCGGGTGAGGACGGGCTCTCCGTCGCGCGCTCCCTGCGCTCGCAGGGTGATATCGGAATCGTGATGCTGACGGCCGCGTCGGAGGTGGTGGACCGCATCGTCGGCCTCGAGGTCGGCGCCGACGACTACATCGCCAAGCCCTTCGACCTGCGCGAGCTGCTCGCGCGGCTGCGCGCGGTGCTGCGCCGGCGTGCGGCGGCGCGCGGCGCGGCCTCGGGCAGCGGG
>JAIEOP010000508.1 GCA_019750465.1 Acetobacteraceae bacterium
GTCCGGGCACGGGCCGGCGCGGCGGCGCCGCGGCTGCCCGCAGCGGCGCGAGGCCCGCAAGGCCGAACAGGCGGCGGCTGTGGCGGTGCGTCACCTCCACCGAGACCTCCAGGCGCACCAGGTCGTCGAGGATGCCGCAGGCCGCCTTCACCGACAGGCCCAGCGCGGCGGCCAGTGTCGTGGCCGAGACGAGCGGTACGGCGGCGAGGAGGTCCACCGCCGCGGGCGCGCGCGAGTTCCTGCGCCGCCCGGCGGCCACCTTCGCCCGCGCCGCGAGCCATCGTCGCTCCATCTCGAGGAGCAGATCCAGCACCGCCCCCGCCTCCGCGGCGACCGCCCGCAGGAAGGCCGGGATCCACAGCCGCGGCTCCCAGGGCTGGTCGGGCCCGAGCGCCGCCGCCCCGGTGAGCGGCAGGGGCGCGCGGAGCAGGCCCGCCGTCCCCCAGCGCCGCACCAGCGCGGCGCGCAGCGGCGGGCGCGTGCCGCCGCGCTCGAGCCAGAGCCAGGCGCCCCAGGCGGCGTCGAGCAGCGGGACTCCGTAGGGGCGTTCCCCCACCAGCGCCGCCAGCGCCGCCCGTATCTCGCCCTCCGCGTCGAAGCCCGGCGCGACGAGCCATCCGTGGTAGTCGAGGGCGAGGCGCGCGGCGTCGTAGATTGCGCCCGCGTCCATCGCCAGCTCGCTGTCCCGCATCGCCCGCAACGGCAGGCCCTCCAGCGCGGCGGCGAGGTGCCAGGGGTCGAGCGGGTGTCCGTCCGCCGCGGCTTGGTGCCGTGCCGCGTCTAGGCGGGCACGGTGCAGCAGCGCCCGTAGCAGCGGGTGGAGGGCGGCGGCCGCGTCGAGGCGCGCGACCGCGGCGCTGGCCGTGACGAGCACCGCCAGCAGGGCCGGGTCCCCCAGGTGCGGTGCGCCGTCGTGCCGCCTCGTCGCCGACAGGGACATCGGCCCCACCCTCCCCCGAACGCATCTGACTCACCCTAACTATGCTCTCAGTTCAAAATAGCCTTTTTTGCTCGTTGCATCACCCGCGTGGCATCGCGGCTCCCGCCGCCGAAGCTGCCGGGATCGCGCCACGATGGTGGCCCGACCCGTGCTCGGGCCGCCGATGCGCCCCGGATCACGCCGCGGAACGCTCCCTAGGGTCGCGGCAAAATCGCGGTGAACCCTGGCCGGGACCCCGCCGGGCCGCTGGTCCGCAAGGGCCACGGAGCCCGGGCAGGGCCGGCTCGCGGCGCGGGCCGCGTGGCCGCCCGGCTGTCCGGGACCCGGGCCGGGGCGGCACGGGAGCCAGGGACGGCCGGCGCGACCGCGGCCCGGCGGACGCTCTTGATGCGTCTGCAAAGGGTCCTTTCGCCGCATCTGGCGCAACTTGACAGGCGGGCCCCGCGGCGCTCCCTTCCGTTTCGGCTTCGATGGAGGGCCGCCGGATGGCGCTGGTGGGCTACGCGCGGGTGAGCACCGAGGACCAGGCGACGGCGCGCCAGCTCGCCGAGCTGCGCGCCGCCGGCTGCCGTGAGGTGGCCGAGGAGCACGCCTCGGGCGGCGACCGCGGCCGGCCCGTGCTCGCCCGCACCCTCGCCCGGCTGCGGCCCGGCGACACGCTCGTGGTGGTCGCCCTCGACCGGCTCGCCCGCTCGCTGTCGCACCTGCTGGAGGTCGTCGAAGACCTGCTGGCCCGCGGCGTGCACTTCCGGAGCCTCCGCGATCCGGTCGACACGGCGAGCCCGCAGGGGCTGTTCACCCTCCAGGTCCTCGGCGCCGCCGCGCAGCTCGAGCGCGCGCTCATCCGCGAGCGCACCCGGAGCGGCATGCGTGCCGCCGCCGGCCGTGGGAGCCGGCCGGGCAACCCGGGCCTGCGGGCGCGCGATCCGGCAGCGCTGCGGGTGGCGTCCGAGGCGCGCCGGGCGTCCTACCTCGCCCGGCTGGTCGCCGGCGCCGACGCGTGGCTGCCGGCGGTGCGGCGGCTGCGGCAGGACGGCCGGTCCTGGGACGACGTCGTCCGCTATCTCAATGCGCGCCGCCCCGGGGCGGCGGGGGCCGGGGCGGCGGGGGCGCCGCGCTGGACCGGCGAGCGGCTGGTCCGGGCGGTGCGGCGGCTGGTGGACGAGGGCCTGGCCGAGCGGGAACTCCTGACCCCCGCGCGGCCAGCGCCGGCCCCCGACCGGCTGCTCGCCGTGGTGGCCGGCATCGTGCGGTCCGACCCGGGGGCGACGCTGCGCGAGATCGGCGCGCGGCTGGAGGCGATCCGCGAGCGGACGCCCCGCGGCGGCACGACCTGGCGGCCGGGATCGGTCGCGCACGTCCTCACGCGGGCCCGGAAGGCCGGCCTGCTGCCGGCACCGTAGGCCCGCCACCGCGGCCCGCGGTGCGGCAGCGTCGCCGAGCGCTCCCTTCGCCGCGGGACCGGGAGCCCGGTGGAGAGCAGGTGAGTCGCACCATCAAGAGCACGACGCGCGGGTTCCGGACGGCAAGCGTGCCAGTCGCATCAACGATACCCGCCGCAGTAAGTCTTGACTTACTGCGGCGGGTATCGCGCGCAGGGTTGGTGTGGCGGCTGCGCGCCAAACAATGAGTCATGCCGGCCGCATGACCGTCGAAAGACGGTCGAGAATTCATGCGGCCGGTATGAGGGACCGCGACATAGGGCGTATGCCGCTCGCCGGAAGCATCCAGGTTGTCCTCGTCGGCGAAGACAACGTCGGTGGGATTAGCCTGCTGAGCGGCAACAAACTCGTACCTGATTACGCGGAAACCTCAGCCAGTTTGAGCAATCGATAGGGCATCCTGATTACCCGGCTTCGCCAGGCGCAGCCTGCATCCCGACTGCCAGGTGGTCAGCGACGGCCTCGCCTGCTTCGCCGCCGTCGCCGGGGCCGGATGCCGCCACAAGGTCATCAAGACCGGCTCGGGTGCCGCCGCAGCCCGCACGCCGGCCTTCAAGTGGGTCAACACCGCGCTCGGCAACATCAAGGCGGCGATCACGGGGACCTACCGCTCGATCTCGCAGAAGCACGTGCCGCGCCACCTCGCCGAGTTCGAGTACCGCTTCAACAGGCGCCACGACCTCGCCGCCATGCTCCCGCGCCTGACCAGGGCCGCCGTGCAGGCGCCGCCGATGCCCTACCGCATGCTGAAGTTGGCTGAGGTTTCCGCGTAATCAGGAGCCGGTTTGACATGTCTAATTCCCGCTTTCTGTCCCTGGCCTGCGCGTGATCGTGGACACGGCGCGGCGAGAGAATGTATTGCGGCTCCGGGGATCAAGGGGGATCGGGGGATGCCGCAGGCCGCCATGCGCCAGCGCGCTGCAGAGGCGAAGGATACGCGCTGCCGTATCCTGTTGATCAGCAGTCCGAAGGGCGGGTCGGGGAAGTCGGTGCTCAGCCGCCACCTCCTCGTCAGCGCCGCGCAGGCTGGCATCAAGTCGATCGGGCTGGACTTCGATCGGCAGCAGACGCTGTCGAAGTGGGCGGCGCGGCGGGCGCGCACGCGCGAGGCCTTCCCGGACTTCTCCGAGACGCTCGTCGAGCCCGTCTCGCTGGGCGACTGGCGCGGGGCGCTGAAGCGGACGGAGGGCTACCGGTTGGCCGTGCTCGACACGCCTCCGAGCGTGGAGGACCACCTGCCGGCGATCGACGGGCTCGGCGAGGCGGCCGACCTGATTCTGGTCCCGGCCGTATGCACGCAGGACGATGTGGAATCCGTCGCCCCCTGGGTGAAGGCGCTGGCCGGGAAGGGCTTCACCACCTCGGTCGTTCTCAACAGGGCCAACCGCCGCACCACGAGCTACGCCCGGATGCGGGGGGTTCTGGTGAAGGCCGGCTCGGTCTGCCCGACGGAGCTGCCGCAGCTGGAGGACATCCACGTCCCCTCCACGAAGGGGCTCACCCTGCTCGACTACTCGAAGTCGCGCGGGATCGAGCCCTTCGAGGAGATCTGGGCCTACGTGCGCCGGGAGATCAAGCTGTGAGCGCGGCGGCGGGAAAGCGGTCGAAGGCCGCGCTGAAGGCCTTCTTGGCGGCGGAGGAGGATCCCGCGGCCGAGGTGGTCGTCGTGGACCCGCGAGCCGCCGAATTCCGCTTGCTCGGCGCCGAGGATCCGGGCGCGCTCCAGGCCATCCGCGAGGTCTTCGCGGGCACGAACCTGCTGGACGACCAGGAGAAGGTTCGGCGCATCCTCCGCACCCGGAGCGAGATCCAGAAAGAGTGGGGCGACGCCCGCGATTCCTTCCTAGCCATTGGGCGCGCGCTGATCTCGCTCGAGCGCGAGTTGACGAAGGCCGAATTCGCGCGCCTGCGGCATGGCACCGAGCGCCTCTTCCCGTTCTCCGACGCCACGGCAACGCAGCTCCGCCAGATCGCCCGGGCCGTGGACGGCGGCCGCATCCCCGCGTTGGCCTGCCCGGGCAGCTACGGCACCGCGTACCAGATCACGCTGCTGACGGAGCCCCAGCTGCAAGTGGCGCGGGAGAGGGGGCTGATCCGCCCTGACGTGACCCGGCGCGAGATCATGCAGCTCCGCCGGGAGGTGGCGGCCGACGGGGCCGAGCCGCCGCCGCCGGGGCGCCTGGACCGGGCGCGCCTGCGCGAGGAGCGGGCCCGGCTCGGCGAGCGGCGCGCGCACCTGGCCGAGGAGTTGGCGATGGTGGAGCGCCGCATCGCCCAGATCGACGAGCTGTTGTCGCCAGTGATCGACAGCGAGGCAGAGACGGTCGGGTAGGCCGCGTCGCCAGGGGAAGGGGGGGCCGCTGCACGCCCTCGCCGAGCCCACGCCGATCGGCTGGCGCACTGCACAGGCAGTTCGGTCGCGGCGTGAACGCGCGGCGATTCTCATCCAGATCGCCACGCGTTCTCATCCTGTTTGTCGCGCTGCACCGATCTCGCCGCACGCGACAACAAGGAGGGCTGGCCCGCCGCACGCTTCCTCGCGGAGGGGAGAGAATTGGCTTTCCTTCCCCATGCACGGGTTGAAGACGTTTCCCGCCCGTGATGCGCTGTGGACGCGCCATAGTCGCGTGCCCGCCGACAGCACGCGCTCCCCGAACGGCTCGATGTGAGCCGGCGGCAGGCCGGGACCAGCAGCCACGGCTAGTGGGCCGATGACCGCAAAGCTGTGCGTCTTGGCCAAGTAGGAGTGACGGACGCCGTTCCGGTCCCGTAGCCTGCCCGTCCTGGGGACGGGAAAGGGGCGGGGCGATGCGGCGGCAGTGGTCGGCGGACGAGCTTGGCGAGTGCTGGACGCTCGGGGTCGAGGACCTGGCGCTGCTGGCCGGCCTGCCCGACGCCGGCAAGCTCGGTCTGGCCGCGCAGCTCGCCCACTGGCGCCAGCACGGCCGCTTCCCTGACGACGAGCTGGACCTGCCGCCGGCCGTGGTCGGGCACCTCGCCGCCCAGGTCGGTGTCGGCGCCGACGCGCTCGACGGCTAGACTGGGTGGGCCGCATCCGGAGCGCATCCGCCTGCCGCTGCTCGCCTTCTGGTGCGCCCCGCGCGAGGCGGAGGTGGTGGACGGCCTGGTCGAGCTGCTGATCCAGGTCACGCACCGCATCACCGTCAAGGCCGAGCGGCGGGTGCTGGAGGAGCTGGTGGAGGAAGCCGCCGAGGTGCGCGGCAAGGCCGGCATCCTGTTCCGGGTCGCCGAGGCCGCCGTGGATCGTCCCGAGGGCGTGGTGCGCGAGGTGATCTTCCCCGCCGCCGGCCAGAGCACGCTCGAAGCCCTCGTGCGCGAGGCCCGGGCGCTCGGCACGCCGCACAGCCGGCGCGTGCACACCGCGGTGCGCGCCTCCTACGGCTCCTACTACCGCCGGATGATGCCGAAGCTCCTGGCCGCGCTCGACTTCCGCTCGAACAACGGCGCGCACCGCCCGCTGATCGACGCGCTGGAGGCGATCCGGCGGCGTCGCCACGCAGATCGGCTGCCATTCCTGGCGGGCGCGAGGCATCACGGCCTACCTGGAGAACGGCGGGCTGCTGGAGCACGCGCAGGCGATGGCGGGACATGCCAGCGCGCGCACAACGAAGCTCTACGGCCGCCGCGGCGAGGGGGTCTCGCTCGATGAGGTGGAGCGGATCACGCTTTGAATAGCCTTGCCCTGGGCAGTGTGTCAGGACCCCGACGCGACGGACGCCGGCACGACCAGCGCTGCTATGATCGGACTGTTCCGTCATACGCTTCCGGCGAAGGCCGCCTACGGCGTGCCGGCGCAGTCTGTCCTTGATCTTACAGGCGCTCTTTGGAGCGCCGCTGATGGCGGAGGGTTCGGCGGGCATGGAGATCATCACCGGCGTGGAGCGCCGTCGTCAGTGGCGCGACGAGGAGAAGCTGCGGATCCTGTCGGAGTTGGACGAGCCCGGCGCCCGGTTCGCGGACGTGGCGCGGCGGCATGAGGTCAGCCGCGGTCTGCTGTGGCAATGGCGGGATGCGCGGCGGCGCGGCAAGCTGACATCGGAGCGGCCCAGCTTCGTGCCGGTCCGCGTCGTGCGGGAGTTGCCGGCGCCGGAACTGCAAGGTGCCGCTGGACCGACGCCGGCTAAGCAGGCTTTCATGGCTTGGCCCACACATCGTGTGGTCCAATCCATTGTAGCGAAAGCCTGCTTAGGTTTTTTGTCGTGCGCAAACCTCCAGAGGTTTGCTTAGAGCGGGATGCGTTGAGGCAGAATCGCCGCAAACGCCGAATCCCGCGACCCGGCAAAGGCTGGAGCGTGTTGCGTGAGCGCATGCGAGCGCAATACGCTCTAGCGCGGCCTGTGACCCCGACGACGCGCCGGATGACCGCATTGAGATCGTGCTGCCGGGTGGCACTGCGGTGCGGGTGACCGAGGAGGTCAGTGCCACGGCGCTGCGTCGCGTCCGCCCCGACTGGCCTCGTTTTGGGATGCCCTTCTCGAATGGCGCGCCTGATGCGCAACGTAACATAGTATTGCTGCAGACGCTGCCTGCGCTGCTCGCGCTTTCCGGCTAACGGAGTTTGATTGAGGATGACGTCTCAGCCGCGGGCACGCGTCAGTCCACAGGAAGCATCCTCCTCGCTCCGTAGCTCCACGAGGCAGCTCTTGCCCAACCGGTCCCCGATGTCCGGATCGGCCCAAACGTCATGCGGGTGCCGACCGGATGGGCGAGGCGGCAGCCGGACATGGCGTGCTGTCTTCTGTGCGCGGCGACGCGGCAGCGGCGAGATCATTGCTTCCGGTAAGCCCCGGCACCGGTCATCGTCATGACCGAAGGAGGTACCATCGTCGCCGGAGTTCACCAGGACACGCCCAGCAACCAACGCCCGAGACCGACCCAACCCTCTCGCCAGAGCAAGTAAGTGTTTGCTGCCGAATGCGCCTGTTCGTCCGCGTTTCTGACTTGGGCAATGACACACAAGCCTTGTACGCGCGTGTCGTCCGACGGCGAAAGGGACCGGAAGGGTTTGAACGAGGACAAAGACGCGCTGTTAAGGGCGTCGGGAGAGGAAAACGCCGGAAATGCGGCACCACGTTTCTCGAAGAGGGATGATCATGTCTCTACTCCCGACGCGGGTCTTCGCCCCCGCAGTCACAGCCGCACTGGTGTTTGGTCTGTCGGCCTGCGCGCCTCAGCACCAAACCATGCCGATGGACCACCAGGCGCGCATGGAACAGTGTCCCGCGATCCTCCAACTGGCGCAGTCGGGGCAGCCGCTCACCGCCGAGCAGCAGAGCATGGTGGCCGGGTGTCGGCACATGGATCACGCCATGGGCTCGGGGCTTGGCCGCTCGACACGGCCATGACGCCGGGGCTCCGTGCAAGCGGAGCCGCGCTCTCCGCGCCACCGACACACAGGGTGCCAAGTTGCCGATGAATGACACGTCCGACTTCAGTGGTTGCGAAGCAAGTGATACCAACGCGCCGAGTTGTTGACCCATGCGGCGCGCCCAACGGCGCGAAGCCAGGCTGCGCGGATGCGCGGCGCCCGGCGTCCGAGGGGCGTTGATGTGTCAACATCAACGCGCGTTGGTATGACGCGGGGCGTCAGGCCGGTTGAAGCCTGCCTTCCTGCGAAGCACCTCACCCGGTCCGTGCGGCGGTGCGGGCACCCGACCTCCGTCAAAGCAGACTGAAAGGTCAGTCCGGGCGCCCGCCGACGAACCGCATGTATGGCCGATGCGGCCCATCGCCGAAGGCGATCACGTCGAAGGCCTCGTTGGGCTGCCCCGGCACTTCCATGCCGGGCGAGCCGATCGGCATCCCGGGCACCGCGAGCCCCCTGACGCCAGCAGGCCGGTCAGCGAGCACGCGCTTCACGGCCGCAGCCGGCACGTGCCCTTCGAGGGCTATGCCGTCGACGAGGCCGGCATGGCACGACAGAAGATCGGCCGGAATCCCCAAGGCCCGCCGCATCGGCGCGACGGACGGCACGACGCTGTCCTCGACCTGGAAACCCTCGGCGCGCATGTGGGCAACCCATGCGCCGCAGCACCCGCAATTCGGATCCCGCCAGACGCGCAGGCCTGGTCGCTCCGTACTGGCGCCCGCGGCGCCGGCCCGCAATGCGACGGGTCCGGCGAGGCTGCCCCCGGCCAGCAAAAAACCGCGTCTACGCATGAAACGCCTCCGTCGTGCGCTCAGTCACATGGACCCATCCGAGCGGGATACTTGGGCGCACCACCGGACTTTGGCGAGATCAAGACGCCCCTGCGTACGGAATGCCTGGTTCGCCGTAAGGCAAGCGCTGCCCTCGCGTCCATCCAGACACAGCGCGGACCGGATGGGACGAGGCTCGCGTCATCAACGAGAGGACACATGCCATGCGCATGCCGCCTGCCTTCCTCGCCTGCATCACGCTCGCGGCGGTCGCCGCCGGACCCCGCATCGGCCAGGCTCGAACCGAGCCGCAGCCGCTGCACCTGGCGATGATGGACATGATGCCGATGGGGGGAGGCCAGATGCCCCCTTCCCCTGCGGCCCAAGCGCCCGCCGCCGGCGGGATGCCCGGGATGATGGGCGACGACGCCATGCGGATGGGGCCCGGCGCTCAGGGCGGGGCGTCGGCGGGCATGCCGGGAATGCCGAACGACGCGATGGGTACCCCGCAGGGCCAGGCACCCATGGCCATGGTCCCGATGGGTACCATGCAGATGCCGGGGGGCGGCGGCACCGCCGTCGTCATGTGCCCGATGATGGCGATGATGCAGGGCATGATGCGCATGGGCGGCGGCCCGCAGGCGGGCGCGATGCCTGCCCAGCCTCCCGCGGCCCCGGGTGCCGGGATGTCGATGCCGGGCGGGACCTCCGCCGGCTCCGCGCAGCGCCTCGAAGGCCGCATTGCCCAGATGCGCGCAGAACTCCGCATTACGGACGCCCAGGCGGCGGCCTGGGATGCCTTCGCCGCTGCTCTCCGGGCCGGCCGCGAGCACCTCGATGCCGCCCGCGACGCGCTGCACGGCGCGAACACCGCCGCCGATCCCATGGCGCGTCTGGTCGGCTACGAGAACCACATCGCCGCGCGGCTGGAGTCGATTCGGACCACGCGCCTCGCCTTCAACGCCCTCTCCGCCCAGCTCGACGACGCCCAGAAGCGCATCGCTACGACACTGATGCTGCCCTTCATCGGAACCTTCTAGGTCCATGGCTTCGGGGCGGACGGCCGTTGGCGGAGCAGCGCGCCACGGCAGCGTCATGGTCGTCGGCTGTAGGCGGATCGCGGTACGCTGGGTCGCGCTGGCGACCCTCATCGCTGGCGCTGGATGTGGCCGGCTGGTGCCCGCCCTCGGTCGTCCAGGTGCCTTCCGGCCTCGCATGGGCGCCCGGAGCGATGCGGCCGACGGGCCGGGTACTGCCCTTGGCGGGGTGACCGGATGCAGGGTGGCGCGGAGTACGGAACGGGCTGCCGTCGTCATTGCTCTGGTCGCGGCCACCTTCCTGGTATCGGGCCTGGTATCGGGCAGTGCCGGCGCGCAGACCGACCCGGGGGACCACGCCGCACATCACCCTGACGTCGGCACTGCCCCGCAGCAGGCCCCGGCGCCGGGCCTCGCTCCGCCGGGGGCCGCACAGCCGGGGCAGGGCTGCGGTGCAGGCATGGGCATGATGGGCTGCATGGGCGGCCCGCCGCGCCCGTTCTTCGCCTCGCTCCTCGACATGCCCGCGCTCACGCCGGATGCTCGACGGCTCGTCTCCGGCGAGGCCGAGCGGCGTATCGGCTGGGGTACGCAGGCCATCGCCGCCGGCCATGCCCGCCTCGAGGCGGCGCTGCAAGCGGATGATGCGGCGACGGCCCGGCTGGCCGCCCAGTCGGTCCGCGAGGGCGTGCTGCAGGTCGAGAGCGGGACCGGGATGCTGCGCGCGGTGGCCGAGGGCCAGCCGCCGCGCGACCTGGCGCTCGCCTGGTTCCGCGACCAGCTGAGCGTGCCCGCCGCCGCGGCCGTGGTTGACCATGGAGGGGCCTCGTGGGGCCTTTCGTGGTACCATCTGACGACCATGGCCGCGCTGATCGCGGCTCTCCTGGCGGCCCTGGCGATCCAGGCTGCACGAACGCGCCGGATCGGTGCGCTGATGCGGGCGCTGACGGCGGCGCCCCGCCCCGCCCCTGCGATGGCACCGCCGGGCCCGGCGCCGGCCGCTCCGCCCGCGCCCGCCG
>JAIEOP010000334.1 GCA_019750465.1 Acetobacteraceae bacterium
CCCGCCGCGCCGCTCCCGATGGCCGCCGCCATGCCCGCCCGCGTCCCGGCGCCTCCACCCATGGCCCCGGCGCCCAACCCGGCGCCCAGGCCTGCGATGGCAGGCACGCCGGCGAGCACGGTGGTCCGCCCCTTTCCGCGTGCCAGCCAGCGCAGCTGCTGCTGGCCGATGGGAGAGCCCGGCACCGCCGAGTTCCGCTTCTGCGGCGGCGAGGCGATCCCGGCCAAGCCCTACTGCGCCGAGCACGCCGCCATCGCCTATGTGAAGGTGCGCGACCGCCGCGAGGACGCCGCCTGACCCGGCTCGTCCTGGCCGGGCATGACCCGGCCGGGCGACAGCCCCGCCTGCCCAGGGGATCGCGGATGCCCGGTCCGGCGCGGGCGCGATGGCGAGGCGTCGGCCCGGCAGCCTGATCCCTCCGAGCCGCCGCGCCGCATGGCACGAATGCGTGCCGGCCCCTTGGCACGATGCGCCGCCGTGGCGATGGTGCGGCATGCATCCCAGCCGCCGCGCCGCCGCGTGAGCCACCGCAGATGAGGGGCGGGCCGCTCCTCGGCGTCACGCTCAACCTCGCCGCGCTGCTGCTCTTCGTGGTGATGGACACGCTGGTGAAGCTGCTCACGGCGTCCTTCGCCGTGCCGCAGATCATGTGGGCACGGTTCCTGTTCGGCTTCCTGCTGGTGGCGGCGGCGATCCGCCTGGTGACCGGCCAGCTGCCCTGGCGGTCGCACGCGCCGGGGCTGCAGGCGCTGCGCAGCCTGCTGCTGGCGGCCTGCAACCTGATGTTCTCGACGGCACTCGCCTACCTGCCGCTGACCGATGCCACGGCGATCGGCTTCGCCTCGCCCCTTCTGACCGTCGCACTGGCCGCGCTCTGGCTGCGCGAGGCGGTGAGCCCGCGGCGCTGGATCGGGGTGGGGCTGGGCATGGCGGGGGTGCTGGTCGCGCTGCGCCCGCCCTTCCTGACGGGCGAGACCATGCACTGGGCGACGCTGCTGCCGCTCGGCACGGCGGCCTGCTTCGCGGTCTACACCATCCTGACACGGCGCCTGGCGCGGATCGACGACAGCCGCACCACCATCCTGCATACCGGCTTCGCCGCCTCGATCGCCACGACGCTGGTGCAGCCCCTGGTCTGGAGTCCGCCGGCGTTCGGCGACTGGGGCGTGCTGGTGCTGCTGGGCGTGCTCGGCGGCGCCGGGCATGGGTTGCTGGTGCTGGCCTATGCCCGTGCGCCGGTGAGCCTGCTGGCGCCGCTCTCCTACACCCAGCTGGTCTGGACAACGCTGGCCGGGATCCTGGTCTTCGCCGACTGGCCGGATGGCTGGACGGTGCTGGGCGCGGCGATCATCGCCGCCGGCGGGCTGCTGGTGGCGGTGCCGGACCGGCGGCGTGCGGCATGATCCGGCTGCCGGCCCCCCGTTCAGGCGCCGGATCCGACGCCTCGGCGATGCCGCCGTCACCGGCCGGGCCGCTATTGGAGGAAGCCGATCCAGCGTCCGGCGAGGATCGCCCCGGCCCAGGCCAGCAGCGACGCCAGTGCGGCGCCCTGCACGGCGGGATGTACCGGCGCCCCCGCCAGCGCCGCGCGCCAGTGCCGCCCACGCGTGAGCAGCGCCACGTTCAGCAGCCCGAACGCGACCAGGCCGAGCTTCGCCAGGAAGGCCGGGTTCGCCGCATAGGCCAGCGGCCGCGTCGTGAACAGCAGCAGCCCGGTGCCGGCGGCGAGCGCGAGGCCGCCGGCGGCGGCGCGCCGCAGCGGCGGGCCGAGATGCGCGACCGGATGCCCCGGAAACGCCCCGAGCAGCCGCAGGTCGAGCGTCGCGATGGCGCCGAACAGCAGCCCGATCCCCATGATGTGCGCGGCGTTCACCAGCGCATAGGCCGCGACGGACCCGCGCAGGAAAGCCGCGGCTGGCCACCCCGCCACGGCCTCCAGCGCCGGGACGGCCCAGGCCGGCAGGGCCAGCGCCTCGTCCAGCGCCCGGTGCTCAGCTGCCGCGGATGCGGTCCGGGTAGATGTCGTAGGTGCGGTCGCGCACCGTGATGCGCACGGCCTTCAGCCGCCGCTCCTCCGGGTTGCGCGAGCGGTTGCCGAGGGCGGTCACCGCCTCGCCCGCCCTGGCGGATTCCGTGGTGAAGCCGGAATTGGCGGTGAGGCGGGGATTGCCGAGCTCGACGGTCCATATCCTGCCATCGGCGGCCTCCACCCGCAGGGTCGGGTGCGGCGGGCCGACGTAGACCTCGCGGATGGTGCCGCGCAGCTCGGTCTGCTCGCCTTCGGCCCAGGACCAGCCGTGATGCGCCGCAGCCCCGGCGCTGCCAAGCGCCAGGGCGAGGGCGAGCGCCAGGCGTGCCGCGCCGAGCCGGGTTCCAGTGCGGTGCAGGCCCATGCCGTCCTCCGTGCCGTCGCACCGGTCAGTTTGGGATGACGCGGCGCCTTGTCATCACCGGACCGGGCAATGGTGGGCATCGCGCAACGGCTGCGCCGCGCCGCTATCCGGCCCCGCGGATCGCCAGCCGGATAAGCAGCCCCACCGCGCCCACGGCCACCACGCCGGCGGCCCAGAGGCCCAGGAACCACAGCACGCGGCGCAGCCCGGGCGGCATCACGGCCCCGCCGGCATCACGGAGAGGCGGGCCGTCCCGCCGGCATCAATGATACCCCTGGTCCGCCCGCACCTTGCCGCGGAACAGCCAATAGACGTAGCCGGTATAGGCCAGGATGACCGGGATCAGCACGGCGGCGCCGACCAGCAGGAAAAGCTGGGAGGAGGGCGCCGCCGCCGCCTGCCATATGGTGATGTCCGGCGGCACGATCAGCGGCCACATCGAGACGCCGAGCCCGGCATAGGACAGCCCGAACAGCCCGAGCGCGCAGAGGAAGGGCATGCCGTCATGCGCCAGCCGCCCGCGGCGCTCCGTGCCCTCGCCGGTGCCGCCCGCCTCGGCGTTGGCGCGCCGGTCCGCCGCGCCGAGCGCCCGGAACAGCGCCCAGCCCAGCAGTGCCACCAGGATCGGCACCGGCGCGGCAAGCAGCAGGTTCGGCAGCGTGAACCAGCGGTCGCGGAAGCTGGGCTGCAGGAACGGCATGGCGGCGCTGACCGCGACGATGCAGGCCAGCGTGGCCAGGCCGAGCCCGCGCGCGAAGCGGCGCGCCTCCGCCTGCAGCGCGCGCTCGGTCCGCCACACCAGCCAGCAGGCGCCGAGCAGCCCGTAGCCGATCACCACGGCGACGCCGGTGAACACGGAGAAGGGCGTCAGCCAGTCCCACCAGCCCCCGGCATAGGCGCCGTCCGCGACGCGGATGCCCTGCACCAGTGCGCCGAGCATCACGCCCTGCAGGAAGCCGGCGACGTAGCTGCCCCAGGAGAAGGCGCGATCCCACCAGAGCTGCCCGCGCGGGGTCTCGGCGCGGAACCGCATCTCGAAGGACACGCCGCGGAACACCAGCGCCAGCAGCATCAGGATCACCGGCATGTAGAGCGCCGGCAGGATGATGCCGTAGGCGGTCGGGAACACCGCCAGCAGCCCGCCGCCGCCCATCACCAGCCAGGTCTCGTTGCCGTCCCAGACCGGCGCGACGGAGTTCACCATCACGTCGCGCTCCGGCTTGCCGCGCACCACGGGGAACAGGATGCCGAGGCCGAGGTCGAAGCCGTCCATCACGACGTAGAGGAAGACCGCCGTCGCGATGATCAGCGCCCAGATCAGCGTGAGGTCGAGGGAGATGCCCGCCATCATCGTCACTCCGCCGCCGGGCTGAGCCGCCCGGCATCCGCGCCGTGCGGCACCGAGGGCGCGGGCGTGATGCCCGCCGTGCGGATCGGCTTGCCCTGCGGCGGCCCTTCCTCATGCACGTGGGGCGCCTGGCGGAACAGGCGGAACATGTACCAGGTGCCGGCGCCGAAGACGACGACGTACACCACCGCGAAGGCGGCGAGCGAGGCCGCCACAGCCGGCGCCGCCACCGGCGAGACGCTGTCCGCCGTGCGCAGCAGGCCATAGACCGTGTAGGGCTGCCGCCCCGCCTCGGTGACGATCCAGCCGGCGGTCACGGCGACCAGCCCCGCCGGCCCCATCGCCACCGTCCAGCGCAGGAACCAGGGCGTGTCGTAGAGCCTGCCCCGCCAGCGCAGCCACAGCCCGGCCAGGCCGAGGAAGATCATTAGGAAGCCCAGGCCCACCATCACCCGGAAGGACCAGAACACCAGCGGCACGTTGGTCGGCCGCTCCTCCGGCGGGAAGGCCTTCAGCCCCGGGATCTCGGCATCGAAGGAATGGCCGAGAATGAGGCTGCCGAGCTTCGGGATCCCGAGGGCGAAGCGCGTCTCCTCCCGCGCCGCGTCGGGCCAGCCGAACAGGATCAGCGGCGCGCCGCGCTGCGTCTCCCAGTGCCCCTCCATGGCGGCCACCTTCTGCGGCTGGTGCCGCAGCGTGTTCAGCCCGTGCGCGTCACCGACCAGCGCCTGCACGGGGGCGACCAGCAGCGCCATCCACATCGCCATCGACAGCATCAGCCGGGCCCGCTCGTTCGCGCGGTCGCGCAGCAGGTGGAAGGCGGCCACCGCGCCCACGATCAGCGCCGTGGTGAGGTAGGTGGCGATCACCACGTGCAGGAAGCGGTACGGGAAGGAGGGGTTGAAGATGATCGCCCACCAGTCATCCGGCATGAAGGTGCCGTCGGCGGCGACCGAGTGCCCGGTGGGCGTCTGCATCCAGGAATTCGCCGCGATGATCCAGAAGGCGGAGCCGAGCGTGCCGATGGCGACGAGGCAGGTGGCGAGGAAGTGCAGCCCCTTGCCCACCCGGTTCAGCCCGAACAGCATCACGCCGAGGAAGCCGGCCTCCAGGAAGAACGCCGTCAGCACCTCGTAGCCCATCAGCGGGCCGATGATGTTGCCGGCGCGCTGCGACAGCACCGACCAGTTGGTGCCGAACTGGTAGGACAGCACGATGCCGGAGACCACGCCCATGGCGAAGTTCACGGCGAAGATCTTCAGCCAGTACCTGAACGAATCGAGGTAGAGCGCGCGCCCCGTCCACAGCCACAGCCCCTGCAGCACCGCGAGGAAGGAGGCGAGGCCGATGGTGAAGGCGGGGAACAGGAAGTGCCACACCACGGTGAAGGCGAACTGGAAGCGCGCGAGGTCGAGCGCGCTGGGCAGGTCGGGCCAGGTCATCGATCGGAGCCTCCCGGACGAAGGGTGCGCGGGAGACCCGCGGTGCCCGCAGCGTGGACCGCCGGGCCGGCCGCGACCCCGGGCCCGGCCGCAACCGTGGCCCCGGCCGCAACCGTGGCCCCGGCCGCGACCGCCGGCCCCGATTGCCCACCGGCGCCCCGCATGGCAGGGTCCGCGCGCATGCTCTCGATCCCCGCCAGCCGTCCCAATGCCTATACCGGCAGCCCCCTCGACCGCGCTGCAAAGCTGCGCGAGGATCCGGCCTTCATCGCCGCCGCCCTGGCCGGGCCGGAGACCCTCTTCGCTCCGGTCTGGCGCAGCCGCAGCCTGATGAAGGGCGTCCAGGACGGCCGGCCGGAGGCGGTTCTGCTCACCGGCGCGGCCGCCGAGGCGGTGCGCATGGCCGGCGGGCCCTGGAGCTTCCTCGGCCTCTGGGAAGGCCGCCCGGTCTTTGCGGTGGACTGCTCCGCGGCCGAGGACCCGCTGCCGCTGCTGCCCGGGGCGATGGGCAGCTTCACCGATCTCCGCGCCGTCGCCGGCCTGCTGCCGCCGGGCGAGGCCAGCGTGCTCGCCCATGCCCGCGGCCTGATGCACTGGCGCACCCGGCACCGCTTCTGCGGCATCTGCGGCGCCGGCTGCGAGCCCGGCTCGGCCGGCCACGTCATGCACTGCACGGGGTGCAAGGCGCAGCACTTCCCGCGCACCGACCCGGCCGTGATCATGCTGGTGGTGCGGGAGGGGCGGGCGCTGCTGGCGCATTCCCAGCGCTTCCCGAGCACCACGATGTACTCGACGCTCGCCGGCTTCGTGGAGCCGGGCGAGAGCCTGGAGGAAGCCGTCCGCCGCGAGGTGGAGGAGGAGGCCGGCATCAAGGTCGGCGCGGTGCGCTACCATTCCTCCCAGCCCTGGCCCTTCCCCTCCTCCATCATGCTCGGCTTCCATGCCGAGGGGCTGACCGAGGCGATCACCCTCGACGAGGAGGAGCTGCGCGACGCTCGCTGGTTCACCGTCGAGCAGCTGCGCGACCCGACGCCGCACGGCTTCGCCCTGCCGCGTGCCGATTCCATCGCGCGCCGGCTGATCGAGGACTGGCTGGCCGGGCAATGAGCCTGCCGCCCGCCATCGTGCTGCTCGGCCTGCTCGCGCTGGCCGCTTCCTGCGGCCGCCGGGAGCCGGCCCCGGCCGACCAGAACACGCCGCAGCACCAGGCGTGCCGGCGCGAATCGCTGCTGGCGCCGGCGGTGCGCGCGCTCGACCGCCAGGTGAACCCGACCGTGGAGCAGGTCGGCGGCCGCGTGGAGCGGGAGAAGTTCATCGCCGCCAACCGGGCCTACCGCGACTGCCTGCGCCGCGCGGGGCTGGCACTGCCAGGCGGCGTGGAGACGATCATGCCGGTCGATGCCGGCGTCGATCCGCTGCTGCGGCGCTGAGGCCGAATTCCCCGCCGCTGGCCCCTGCACACCGGTCCGCCCTGCGCGCCGGTCCGCCTACGCGACGGAGCGCGCGCGCACAGCGGCCAGTTCCGCCAGGCGGCGCGCCACGGCGTCCTGGTCATAGGGCTTCGGCATCACCTCGAAGCCATGGTTCTCGCCGCCGGCGACGGTGCCGGCATAGCCGGTGGCCAGCAGCACCGGCAGGTCGGGGCGCAGCGCCCGGGCCGCCCGCGCCAGCTCGATGCCGTTCAGGCCGCCCGGCATGATGATGTCGCTGAACAGCACGTCCACCTGGTCGCCGCGCCGCAGCACGGCCAGCGCCGCCTGGCCGTCGGCGGCCGCCAGCACGCGCATGCCGGCGCCGCGCAGGGTCTCGGCGGTCACCTCGCGGACGCGATCGTCGTCCTCGGCCACCAGCACGGTGATGCCGGCCATCGGCGCCGGCCGTCCGCCCCGCCCGCCGATGCCGCGGATGGAGGAGCCCTCGGCCGTGCCCGCGCCGGCAGCCGCGGCCGGCAGGAACAGCGTCACGGTGGTGCCGCGGCCGGGCTCGCTCGCCAGCGCCACATGCCCGCCGAGCTGGCGGATGAAGCCGAAGACCTGGCTGAGGCCGAGCCCGGTGCCGCGGCCGATGCCCTTGGTGGTGAAGAAGGGTTCGAAGGCCCGGTCGCGTACCTCGGGCGGCATGCCGGTGCCATCGTCGGCCAGCGCGAGGGCGACATAGGCGCCAGGCCTGGCTTCCGGATTGCCGACGAGATCCTGCGGCCCGAGCTGCGCCAGCCGTGTCGAGAGGGTGCAGCGGCCGCTGCCTCCCGGCATGGCGTCGCGGGCATTGATGGCGAGGTTCAGCAGCGCCGCCTCGAGCTGCGCCGCATCGGCATGGCAGGGCGGGAGGTTGCGCTCCAGCGCGACATCGAGGCGGATCGCCTCGCCGAGCGCGCCCCGGATCAGCGGCATGAAGCCCTGCACCAGCTCGTTGGCGTCGAGCGCCGTGGCGCGCAGCTGCTGCCGCCGCGCGAAGGCCAGCAGGCTGGCGTTCAGCCGGGCGCCACGGTTCACCGCATCGCGCGCCACGCCGAGCAGCCGCCGCGCCCGCTCGTCCGCCGCGGCGCCGAGGTGCCGCTCCAGCAGCTGCACCGTGCCGAGGATGGCGGTGAGCAGGTTGTTGAAGTCGTGCGCGATGCCGCCCGTGAGGCGCCCCAGCGCCTCCAGCCGCTGCGCCTGCATCAGCCCGGCCTCGGCCGCCTCGCGCCGGGCGATCTCGGCGCGCAGCTCCCCGGCCGTGGCGGCGAGCCGCGCCACCATCGCCTGCTCGGAGCGCCAGCGCCGGATCGCCAGCAGGGTCACCGCGCTCAGCGCCAGCACCGCGCCGAGGCAGAAGGCCGCGGTCATGGCGGTGTTCAGCAGCCATTCCGCGCGGACGGCGTCGAGCGAGAGGCACACCGCGATGACCAGCGGGTGCTCGCCGACCTGGCGGAAGGCGCCCAGGATCTCGCCCCGCTCGCCGATGCGCTCGATGACCGGGATGTAGCTCGCTTCCCGCACGCCGCGCGGCAGGGTGGCCGGATCGGGCGGCGGCATCAGGTCGGAGGCGCGGCGCGGATGCATCGCCAACACCTGCCCGTCGCGGCGCACGAGCGAGATGGTGGTGTGGCGGGAGCCGCCGAGCTCGTGCCAATGCGCCTGGAAGTAGCCCGGCAGGATGGAGCCCACGACGATGCCGTCGAACCCGCCGCCTTCCGCAGCGCGGCGGCGGGCCATGTTGAAGACGACGATGCCGGTCGAGCGGGACAGCACCGGCTCGCCGAACATCAGCGGCGGCGGGTCGTCGCCGGCGAGTGCCTTGAAGTAGGCGCGCTCGGAGATGTTGATGTCGCCGGTCGGCCAGAGGGTGCTGAGCACCGCCACCTGGCCGTCGGGCCGCACCAGGTGCAGCGCGGTGATCTGGGCCATGGCGTCGTCCAGAGCGGCCATGTCGCGGTGGATCGCCTCGCCCCCGGCCTCGATCTGCGCCCAGCTCAGGCCGCGCGCCCGGTCCTCCAGCCGATCGAGGATCAGCGCGTTGGTCTCGACGACCTTCAGCGCGTGCTCCTTGGCGATGGCGGACAGCCGGCTGGCATCGGCATGCGCCTCGTCGTTCAGCCGGCGCCAGTCGTACCAGGCGGCGCCGGCCAGGAAGAGCAGCGGCACCAGCACGGCCGCCAGCAGCAGCGCCCGCAGCGAGAGCGGCAATGCCGGCGGCGCCGCCATCCTCCCTTCCACCGCGCCCGGCCGCTGCCCCTGCTCCATGCCGGCCCGACTCCGTTCCATGCCAGGGCAAGGGTGCCGCTCGCGGCATCGCGAAGCAACAGCGTCCTCGGGTCAGGGCCGCCAGGGGGCGTCCCTGGGAGGCGGCCCGGACGACATCAGTGCGCGTCCGCCCAGCTCCGCCCGGTGCCGATCTCCACGGCGAGCGGCACCCGCAGCGTGGCGACGCCCTCCATGATGCGGCGGACCACCGCCCCGGTGGCCTCCGCCTCGGCCTCCGGCACCTCGAAGACCAGCTCGTCATGCACCTGCAGCAGCATGCGGCCGGCCAGCCCGGCGTCGCGCAGCGCCAGCGGCACGCGGACCATGGCGCGCTTGATCACCTCCGCCGCCCCGCCCTGGAAGGGCGCGTTGATGGCCGCGCGCTCGGCCCCGGCGCGGCGGACCGCGTCCTTCGCCGCGATGTCGGGCACCCAGATCTTGCGGCCGAAGGCGGTGCGGACGAAGCCGTGGGTGCGTGCCTCCTCCTTCACCCGCTCCATGCTGTCGCGGATGCCGGGGTACTGGGTGAAGTAGGCGTCGATGATGCCGCGCGCCTCCCCCGGCGGGATGCCGAGGCGGGCGGCGAGGCCGAAGGCCGACATGCCGTAGATGATGCCGAAATTGATGGTCTTGGCGCGGCGGCGGGCTTCCCTGTCCACCGCCTCGGGCGCCAGGTGGAAGATGTCGGCGGCGGTGCGGGCGTGGATGTCCTGGCCCCGGTGGAAGGCCTCCACCAGCGCCGGCACCTCGGCCATGTGGGCGAGCAGGCGCAGCTCGATCTGGCTGTAGTCGGCCGCCAGCAGGAGGTTGCCCGGCTCGGCCACGAAGGCGCGGCGGATGCGCGCGCCCTCCTCCGTGCGGATCGGGATGTTCTGCAGGTTCGGCTCGGTGGAGGAGAGCCGACCCGTTGAGGTGACGGCCATGGCGAAGTCGGTGTGCACGCGGCCGTCGCGCGGATCGATGGCGGCCGCCAGCCCTTCGACATAGGTGGATTTCAGCTTCGCCAGCTGGCGCCAGTCGAGCACCGTGCGGGCGAGCGCCACCCCCTGCGCCGCCAGCTCCTCGAGCACGGCGGCATCGGTGGAATAGGCGCCCGAGAGCTTGCTGCGCCGGCCGCCCTTCAGCCCCATCTCGTCGAACAGGATTTCTCCAAGTTGCTTCGGCGAGCCGACGTTGAAGGGACGGCCGACAAGGTCGTGCGCCGCCTTCTCCAGCACGACCAGGCGCTGCGAGAAATCCTCGCCGATCCGCGCCAGCTCGGCGCCGTCCACCCGGATGCCGGCCAGCTCCATGTCGCGCAGCACGGGGACCATGCGCCGCTCGACCTGCTCGTAGAGCGCGAGCGCGCCGTCGCCGCGCAGCCGGGGCTTCAGCACGCCCCACAGCCGCAGCGTCACGTCGGCATCCTCGGCGGCGTATTCCGTCGCCTTGTCCAGCGCCACGCGGTCGAAGGTGATGCGGGCGCGGCCCGTCCCGGTCACCTGGTCGAAGGCGATCGGCCGGTGCGCCAGGTGCTCGACGGCCAGCTCGTCCATGCCGTGGCCGCGCCGCCCCGCCTCCATGGCGTAGGAGATCAGCATGGTATCGTCGACCGGCGCCACCGCGATGCCGCCATTCTCGGCCCGGCACAGCACCTCCAGGTCGTACTTGGCGTTGTGCAGGACCTTGAGGACGGTGGGGTCCTCCAGCAGCGGCTGCAGCGCCGCCATCGCCTCCTCGAAGGGGATCTGCTCGGGCGCCGCGGTCTCCCCCCCGCCGTTCAGCATGTCGGCAACCATATCCCCCTGGGCCGCGCCGGAGCCGACATGGCGCAGCGGCACGTAGCAGGCGCGGCCGGGCGCGGTGGCGAGGCAGACGCCGACCAGCCGCGCACGCAGCGCGTTCAGGCTGTCCGTCTCGGTGTCGAGCGCGACGACGCCGGCCGCCATCGCCTCGGCGATCCAGCGATCGAGCGCGGCGCGGGTCGTCACCGTCTCATAGCCGCCGAAGGGTGTCTCGGTGACGCTCGCCGGCTCGGCCGGCAGCGCCGCGGCGGCGGCCTGGGCACGGGCGGCGCGATTGCCGGCGCGGCC
>JAIEOP010000197.1 GCA_019750465.1 Acetobacteraceae bacterium
CAGCACGGCGGCCAGCGCGACGGCCACGGCCGTGCAGAGCGTCGCGATGCCGCGCGCCTGCCAGGGCCTGGCCACGTCGCCGGGATCCGCGGTCTCCTGCCCGCGCAGCCGCGCCGCGGCGTTGAGCAGCAGCACGCCGCCGATGCCGGCGCCGATCGCCGCCTCGGTCAACGCCACATCGACCGAGCCGAGCCGCACCCACGCCAGCGCCAGCAGCAGGCCGGTGGCGACGAAGCCGAAGCAGGCGGCGGAGCCGTCGCGCGTCGCCACCGTCCAGACCGCCGCCACCAGGATCGCCCCCGCCAGCAGCAGATCGAGCGCCAGGGTCACCGCCCCGGCCCGCCGGTGGCGTGGCGCGCGATCATCGGCCCGACCGTGGCGCCCGCCAGCAGCACCAGGCCCCAGATCGCCATCAGCTTCAGCGCACCGAGCAGCCCCGCGGCCTGCGGCAGCAGCCCGAGCACGATCAGCCCGAGGCCGAGCCCATCCGCCTTGGTCAGCGCGTGCAGCCGCGACGCGGCATCGGGGAAGCGCAGCAGCCCGACCGTGCCGGCGAGCAGGAAAACCAGCCCCGCGGCCACGCAGAGCAACGTGAAGCCATCGGCCAGCGCGCTCATCGGCTCCGCCCCGAAGCGGCCTGCACGAAGGCGACGGAGGCGAAGGCCGCCAGCACCGCCAGCGCCAGCGCCGCATCCAGGATCGCCCAGCCGCCGCTGCCCGCGGCCAGCAGCAGCAGCGCGGCGATGCCCCCCGTGCCGAGCAGCTGCGCCGCCATCATGCGGTCCGCCGGCGCGGGCCCGCGCAGCACGCGCACCAGGCCGGCGGCGACGGTCGCCAGGGCAAGGAAGGCGGCGGCGAGCAGCGCCTCAGCCATGCCCGCCAAGGGCGCCGGCGAAGCGCGCCTCCTCCCGCCGCATGTCCGCGGCGATGGGCTGCGTCGTATCGAGCGCGTGGATCGCCACGGTGCCGTTCGCGCCCATCCCCGCCGGCACCGTGCCCGGCAGCAGGGCGGAGAGCGCGAGGAAGGCGTCGCGGCGCGGGCCCGGCGGCAGGGCTGGCGCGAAGGCCACCAGCCCGGGCCGCAGCCCCATGCGCGGCGCGAAGGCGCGGATCGCCACCGCCGTCCCCGCACGCAGCACCCCCCAGGGCAGGCGCAGCAGCAGCGCGGCGAGGGCCAGCGGCCGCGGCGCCGGGCCGGTTCCCGGCGGCGCAAGGCGCAGGCTGGCCCAGGCCGCCAGCGCCGCCGCGACCACGCCCATCGCCAGGTCCGCCGGCGTGGCGCCGCCGCCGATCACCACCCAGAGGCCGAACAGCGCGGCGCCGCGCCAAACCACGGCCATCTACGCCGCCTCCCGCGCCGCCGGCGGCTTCGCGCCGAACCAGGTGACGTAGAGCGTCGGCAGGAAGACCAGCGTCAGCAGCGTCGCCACCAGCAGCCCGCCCATGATCGCGAAGGCCATGGGTCCCCAGAACACCGTCGGCGCGATCGGGATCATGCCGAGCACGGTGGAGGCCGCGGTCAGCATCATCGGCCGGAAGCGTGCGCTGGCGGTGGCCACCACCGCCTCCCACACGTCGCGGCCGGCGAGGCGTTCATCCTCGATCTGGACGATGAGGATGACGGCGTTCTTGGCGATCATGCCGAGCAGGGCGAGGATGCCGAGGATGGCGACGAAGCCGAGCGGCTGCCCGAACAGCAGCAGCGACGCCACCACGCCGATGATGCCGAGCGGCAGGATGGCCACCACCATGAACAGCCGCTGGAAGCTCTGCAGCTGGAACATCAGCACCGTCAGCATGATGACGATCATCAGCGGCACCACCGCCATGACCGAGGCGCGGGAATAGGCGCTCTCCTCCGCGATGCCGCCGAGTTCCACCGCGTAGCCGGGCGGCAGCATGCCGGCGATGGCGGCGATCGCCGGCGCCAGCTCCGCCACCACGCCTTCCGGCAGCACGCCCGGCACCACGTCGGCGCGCACGGTCAGCGTCGGCACCCGGTCGCGGCGCCAGACCAGCGGGAATTCCTGGTCGTATTCGAAGGTCGCGAAGGTGCCGAGCGCGACGGTGCGGCCGCCGGGGACCGGCACCTGGAGGCTGCGCAGCGTATCCAGCGAGAGCCGCTCGGCCGCCAGGGCGCGGACGACGACGCTGACCAGGTAGATGTCGTCGCGCAGCTGGGTCACCGTGGTGCCCGTGACGGCGGCGTTCAGCACCTGCGCGAGCTGCGCCGAACTCAGGCCCAGCAGCCGTGCCTGGTCCTGGTCCACCCGCACGCGGAGCTGCCGCGCCGGCTCCATCCAGTCGAAATTCACCTGCCGCGCCTCGGGCTGCCCGGCGACGGCCCGGGCGACGCCGAAGGCGATCTCGCGCACCGTCTCCACCTCCGGCCCGCTGACACGGTACTGCAGCGGCCAGCCGACCGGCGGCCCGAGTTCCAGGGGATAGACGCGGGCGACGGCCTCGGGGAACTGTTCGGCGAGCAACGCCTCAAGCCGCCGGTGCAGGCGCTCGCGGCCCGGCAGGTCCTTCGCCACGACGACGGCCTGGGCGAAGAAGGGGTTGGGCAGCTGCGCGTTCAGCGGCAGGTAGAAGCGGATGGCGCCACGCCCGACATAGGCGCTCCAGCGTGCCACGTCGGCATCCGTCGCCAGCGCCCCGTCCAGCCGTTCCACCACGGCCTGGCTGGCATGGATGGAGGCATTCTGCGGCAGGGTGAGATCGACCAGCAGCTCGGTGCGGTCGGAGGCCGGGAAGAATTGCTGCGGCACCAGGCGGATCGCCAGCATGGCAACGGCGAAGGCGGCGGCGGTCAGCGCGATGGTCGCCCAGCGCGCCCGCATCGCCGTCTCGAGCAGACCGGAATAGGCGCGCATCAACGCGCCCGGCCGCGCCTCCGCCGCCGCCGGCCCGGCCGGCGGCGGCCGCAGGATCGCCATCCCCAGCAGCGGCGCGAACAGCACCGCGACGAACCAGGAGACGATCAGCGCGATGCCGACCACCGCGAAGATCGAGAAGGTGTACTCGCCGGCGGAGCTCTTCGCGAAGCCGATCGGCACGAAGCCGGCGATGGTGATCAGCGTGCCCGTCAGCATCGGCGCCGCCAGCGTGCGGTAGGCGAAGGTCGCCGCCTGCTGCTTGGTGTCGCCGGCGGCAAGGCGGCGCATCATGGCGTCGATCGTCGTCATCGCGTCGTCGACCAGCAGCGCAAGCGCGATGATCAGCGCGCCGAGCGAGATGCGCTGGAGGTCGATCCCCGCCAGCAGCATCAGCGGGAAGACGATCGCGAGCGTCAGCGGGATGGACAGCGCCACCACCGAGCCCGGCCGCACGCCGAGGCTGGCGAAGCTGGCGAAGATGATGATGAGGATCGCCTGCCACAGGCTCTCGGTGAATTCGCCGATGGCGGTATCCACCGTGACCGCCTGGTCGGCGACGAGGACCGGCTCGATGCCGATCGGCAGCTCGGCGGTGATCGCCGCCATGGCGCGGCGGACGTTGGCGCCGAGCGCCAGGATGTCGCCGCCCTCGCGCATCGCCACCGCCAGCCCGATCGCGGGCTGGCCATTCACCCGGAACATCGGCTGCGGCGGGTCGGCGAAGCCGCGGCGCACCTCGGCGATGTCGCCGAGACGGATGATCCGGCCGCCGGCGACGAAGTTCACCGCCAGGATGTCCGCCTCGGTCTCGAAGGCGCCGGAGACGCGGACCACGAGGCGCTCCTCCCCGGTCTCGATGACGCCGGCGGGGCGCACGAGGTTCTGCGCCTGCAGGGCAGCGAGCAGCGCGCCGTAGTTCAGCCCGAGGCCGCCCAGCCGCTCGGTCGAGAATTCGATGAAGATGCGCTCGTCCTGCGCGCCGAGGATCTCCACCTTCGAGACATCCGGCACGAGCAGCAGGCGCGACCGCGCGGCCTCCACGTGGTCGCGCAGCTCGCGGTGGGTGAAGCCGTCGGCGGTGAAGCCGTAGATGATGCCGAAGGTGTCGCCGAAATCGTCGTTGAAGCCGGGGCCGACGACGCCCTGCGGCAGGGTGTGGCGCATGTCGCCGACGCGCTTCCTCACCTGGTACCAGGTATCGGCGACGGCGTGCGGCGGCGTGCTGCCCTTGAGATCGACGAAGATCGTGGTCTGGCCCGCCACCGTGTAGCTGCGCAGCGTGTCGAGGTTCGGCGTCTCCTGCAGGGTGCGCTCGATGCGCTCCGTGACCTGCGGCAGCGTCTCCTCGATGGAGGCGCCGGGCCAGCCGGCGGAGACGATCATGGTGCGGAAGGTGAAGGCCGGGTCCTCGTTGCGGCCGAGCCGGAAGAAGACCACGCTGCCGGCGATCACCGCGACCAGCATGAAATAGGCGATCAGCGATCGGCGGTTGATCGCCCATTCGGACAGGTTGGGACCGATCATCGTGCGGTCGCGCCGGCGGCGCGCGGGATGCCGGCGGCCGCTGCCTGCCCGCCCAGCAGGCGCACCTTCTGCCCGGGCCGCAGCGCCTGCACGCCCGCCGTGACGACCACGTCGCCGGCCACCAGGCCCTGGCCGATCACCACGCGCGCCGGATCGAAGCGCACCACCTCCACCGGGCGCAGCGCCACCACCTGGCTCTGCGGATCGACGATCCAGACCGCGGGCTGGCCCTGCGCGCGGGTCAGGGCGCTGGCCGGCACCGCGATGCCGGCGCTGCCGTCGAGTTCGAGCCGCCCCGTGACGGTGGAGCCCAGCCGCATGGCGGCCGGCGGATCGGCCAGCCCGACGCGCACGCGGAAGGTGCCGGTCACCGGATCGGCGCGCGGCGAGACCTCGCGCACCCTGCCCACCGCGCGCACCGCCGGGTCCATCGTCAGCTGCACCTCGATCATCGGGTCGGCCGGCGCGGCGTCCTTCAGCGTGGGGGGTACGTCGAACACCGCGTCGCGGCCGTCGTCGCGCGCCACCTGCAGGATCATGCGCCCGGCCTGCACCACCTCCCCCGGCTCGGCGCCGCGGGCGGTGACGGTGCCGGCGGAATCGGCGTGCAGCCCGGTATAGCCCAGCCGATTCTCGGCGATGTTGGCCTGGGCCTGCGCCGCATCCACCTGTGCCTGGATGGTCTGCAGGGTCTGCACCGCCTGGTCGTAGCGCACGCGCGTTGTGAAGCCGGTCTGCAGCAGGTCCCGCTGGCGCTGGTAGTTGTTGCGCGCCTCCACGAGCTGGCCGCGCGCCGCGTTGAGCTGGGCGCCGGCGGCGCGGAGCGAATTCTCCTCGTTCTGCCGGTCCAGCCGCGCCACCACCTGGCCGGGCGTCACGCGGTCGCCGACATTCACCAGCCGCTCGGTCAGGCGCCCGTCGATGCGGAAGGCGAGGTTGACCTCGGTCTGCGCCTCCACCGTGCCGGTGAGCGACACGACATCGCCGCCGGTGCGCGGCTCCACCGTGACGACGCGCACCGGGCGCACCTCCGGCGCGGCGCTGGGGGCGTCATCGCCGCAGCCGCCAAGCAGCGGCAGCGCCAGCAGCGCCGCGGCCGGCAAGGCCCGCCAGCCGCCGCCGCCGGCACTCGTGCGGATCGCCAGGGGTCCGACTGAATTCCGCACGCAGGCAATCCTTCCCCCGGAGGCGTCGGTCCGCGCGAGGATGCGGCACCGGCGACACCCCCTTATGGCCGCGCGGCTCCGATCCCGCCAAGCGCCATGCGGCGTTGTCCATCGCCGGTGCAGCACGGATGGACCGTCCGTCCCCGTGCTGCGCACGGCGTCCCAAAGCGTGCGGTCCCAAGGCATGGCCGCCCTGTCAAGGACTGCCGATTCCCTGGCCGATGCGCTCCAGCATGTAGGGAAAGAACGGGTTCGAGGAGACCCGCATCAGTCCTTCGATCCCCACCAGCAGCACGCCCCGCTCGCCGCGCGGCGCCAGCGCGCCGAGCCGCACGCCGAAGCGGTCCGCCGGGTCGGGGCGCAGGCCATAGAGCCCGTCACCGAGCGGAAACGGCAGCGCGACATGCGACAGCGAATAGAACTCGCGCGGCCAGTCGAGCCCGATCGGCGTTGCCCCCTCCGCCGCCTCGCCGGCTGCCGTGCTGCGCGCCTCGGCGGCGTCGCTGCCGGGCGCGACATTGGCGATCACCGTCGCCCGCCAGGGGCGCGGCGGCGGCGGCAGGATGCGCCCGAGCAGCGCCGCGGCGGCGGGGCTGACCAGCCCCTCCACGCGCGCGCTGCGGTTCAGGTCGAACAGCACCAGCTCGCTGCCATTGGCCGGCAGGCGTTCGTAGAGGGCCGAGAGCACGGCGGGCGTGCTGACCGTCGCATCCGCGACCGACTGGAAGGTCAGCACCGGCGGCAACTCGCCGAGCCGGCCGGCGCCGTGCAGCCGCAGGATCTGCGCCTGCAGCGTGCTCGACAGGCGCCAGGACTGCCGCCCGGCATTCGCCGGGAAGGAGTTGTACTTGAACGGGTTGAACTCCGGCAGCAGGTCCAGCCAGGCGGCCTTGGCGATGCCCGGCAGCAAGGCCGGCAGCGCCGCGAGCCCGGCGAAGCGCGCGAATTCCGTCACGCCGATCATCGGCGAGAGCAGCACGATGCGCCCGGCCCGCGGCAGCGCCGGATCCTCCAGCGCATCCAGCGCATGCTTCACCGCCAGCGCGCCGCCGTTGGAATAGCCCACCAGGTGCAGCGGCAGCGGCGCCGGCACCCGGGCGCGCGCGGCACGCACCGCCAGCCGTGTCGCCGCCATCCAGTCCTCCCAGGCGACCGCCGTCAGCCCGCCGGGCACGGTGCCATGGCCCGGCATGCGGATGCCGAGCGCGAGGAAGCCGCGCGACCGGTAGAACTCGGCGACATGGCGCAGGCTGTAGGGCGCGTCGGTCATGCCGTGCAGCAGCACCGCGGCGCCGCGCGGCGCGCCGGCGGGCTCCAGCACGAAGGAGCGGTTCCAGTCCCGCATGAAGTGCCGCGGGTTCATCGGGCTGCCGGCGAAGTAGCGGTTGGCGGGAACCTGGTCCTCCGGCGCCAGCCGCTCCGTCACGCCAGTGCGCACGGCCTCCATGGCCGCCTGCTCGGCCGCCAGCCAGGCGGCCCAGTCGGCGCGGTCCAGCGCCGCCACGTCCGGCTCCGGCGGGACAACGGTATGCCAGGGCCGCAGCGGCGGCCCGCGCTCCGACTCGACGATGCGCGCTGCGAGCAGCGCCACGGCCAGCACGCCCAGCAGGATCGCGCCCCGTCGGATCAGGCGCCAGGCCAGGGAACCGATCCGCCGCATGCGCCTCTGCTTGCCTCCAGGCCGCGGATCGGGAACCTTGGCCCGATCGCGACGCCGCGATGCTCGCGCGGCCGCCGCGGCCGCACAAGCCTCGGCGCGCCCAGGGGGACGAACCGGATGGCCGGCGACGGCGCATTGCGCGCGATGATGGCCCTCACCCTCGCCATCCTGGTGGCGGGCGCGCTGTCGCTGGCGCAGCCGATCCTGGCGCCGATCGCCTTCGCACTCTTCACCATCGCCCTCGTGCTGCCGGCGCAGGAGCGCGCGGCGCGGGTGATGCCGCGCGGCCTGGCCCTGCTGCTGACCCTGCTGGCGACATTGGTGGTGCTGGTGGCGCTGACCCTGGCCGCGGGCTGGGCCTTCTCGCGCGCGGCGCGCTGGGTGATCGCCAATGCGGGGCTGCTGCAGGCGCTCTACGTGCAGAAGCTCGGCTGGCTGGAGGGCCAGGGCATCACCCTGGGCGACACGCTGAGCGAGACCTTCGACGCGCGCTGGATGGTGCGCCTGGCGCAGGGCGTGCTGGGGCAGCTGCAGGGCATCCTCACCTTCCTCGCGCTGACCCTGATCTACGTGCTGATGGGCCTGCTGGAGGCGCGCCCCGTCGCGGCGCAGCTCCGCCGCATGGGGGAGACGCGCCCGGCGGCGCGGCAGGTGCTGGCGGGGCTCGCGGTCACGGCGGCGAAGCTCAGGCGCTACATGCTGGTGCGCACGCTGATGAGCCTGCTCACGGGTGCCGGCGTCTGGGCCTTCGCCACGGTCATGGGCCTCGACTTGGCGGTGGAATGGGGCGTGGTGGCCTTCGTGCTGAACTACATCCCGGTGATCGGGCCGCTGGTCGCGACGATCTTCCCCACCGTCTTCGCCGGGGTGCAGTTCGGCGCCTGGCAGACCGCGCTGGTGGTCTTCGTCGCGCTGCAGGTCATCCAGAACACCGTTGGCAGCTACATCGAGCCGCGCGTCACCGGGGCGCGGCTGGCGATGTCGCCCTTCATGGTGCTGGCCGCGGTCTTCCTCGGCGCCTTCCTCTGGGGCATCCCGGGCGCCTTCATCGGCGTGCCGGCGCTGATCGCCGGGCTTGCCCTGTGCCAGCAATTCGAGGGCAGCCGCTGGGTCGCCGAATTGCTCTCCGGCCAGGCGCCGGACACGCGCGGCTGAGCCGCGGCGCGGCTACTGGTAGGTCGCGAAGGCGGCGGCGGGATCGGCGCCGGCGCGGCGCAGCGCCAGGCCGAGCAGCAGCCGCGCCTTGAGGCCGGAGAGGAAGCCACCCGGGATCGCGCCGCGGCGGACCAGGTCGATCTCGCCGCCGGGATAGCCGTAGGTTGCGGTGAACACCGGCCCCGTCATGCAGCGCGAGGCGAGTACGACCGGCATCCGCTGCGCCAGGTCGCCGGCCAGCGGCGCGGCATCGGCTGGCACATGGCCTGCGCCCATGCCCTCGATGACGGCGCCGACCGGGCCGACCAGCGGCGAGGCGAAGGCGGAGGGCAGCGCCGTGTGCGACTTCTGCACGAAGCGCGCGGCGTGGATGTCGTCGTTCAGCACGGCAAGGGTGCCTCGTCCGCGCGCCGCCGCGCCCGCGGCAACGCGGACGGCGGCGAACAGGTTGGCCGGGCGGTCGGCGCCTGGCGCATCGGCGCCGCGCATCGCCCCGGTGACCACCACCGGCCCCTCCCCCGCGACCAGCAGGTCGAGCAGGAACGCGGATTCCTCGAAGGTGTCGGTGCCCTGGATGACCACGGCGCCATCGCAGCCGGTGGCGAACCCCGCCTCGATGCGCGCCGCCACCTGCACCAGCATGGCGGCATCGAGCGACGGGCTGGGCAGGCGGAGGGGCGAATGCGCCTCGATCTCGGCCACATCCGGAAGGGCCGGCACGGACGCGACGACGTCGGCCGCGCCGAGCGTCGGCACGATGCCGCCCGGTGCGGACGGAACCATGGTGATGGTCCCGCCGAGCGAGAGCACGAGGATGCGCGGCCGCGCCATCAGCCGCGTCCCGCGGCGGCCACGGCGCCGGGCCCGGGTGCGGGCACCGCGCCGCCAGGGATCTCGCCCAGGCGATAGGCCGGCAGGCGGCTGGCCGGCAGGCGGCTGGCCGGCAGGATGCTCGGCAGCGCGACGCAGGCCATGATGGGCAGGCCGATCCTCAGCGCGCGCAGCCGGGCCTCGGTGTTGACACGCACCGCCTCCTCGACCTGCTGCGGCGTCGCGCTCGTGCGCTCCATGACCGAGCGCAGGCGGTCGTTGCTGACGAAGCTGATGCCGTCCAGGTTCCCCTGCGACTGCACCTCGACCGGAAGGGCGGGGTTCTCGGCGATGCCGCGCAGGACGTTCGCGCCGAGCAGGCCGACCAGCAGCGCCCCGGCCACGCGGTGGCGACGCCAGCCGCGAGGTTCTGCGCGGTGCCCCGCAGCGAGCCGACGTCGCCCGCCAGCTCCCTCGGTGCCGCGGTGACGAGGAGGTTGAACACCAGCGCCATCAGCGCGCCCTGGCCAAGTCCGGACAGGATGAGGCCGCTCATCACCACCGGCGCGCTCCAGTCGTTGCGCACCACCCAGGCGAGCCAGAGCAGCGCGACGGCGCAGAGGGCGAACCCCGCCATGCCGATGACCCGCGGGGCAAGCACCCGGTAGAGCCGGACGACCAGCATCGCGGTGAAGAACACCGTCAGGTTGAACGGCATCATGGCGATGGCCGTCTCGATCGGCGTGCGGCCCCGGACGATCCGGATGCAGAGCGGCACCGAGAAGTTCAGCATCGCCTCCAGCGCCACCACGGCGAACATGGCGATGAGCGCGGCGCGTCCCTGGCTGGAGGTGACGACGCGCAGGTCCAGCAGCGGCGTGCGGCCGGAGTCCTGCACGCGCCGCGTCCAGGCGATGAAGCCCTGCAGGACGGCGACGCCGGCCACGATCAGCAGCGGCGCCGGCGACATGCCGAGGATGTCGAAGGGCGCGCCCGGCGAAGCGGGAGCGGCCCCCGCGGATGAAGTGCCAGCGCTCCTCGGCATGCGCGCCCGGGGCCAGGCTGGTGGTGGCGGTGGCGCCGGCGTTCACCATCGGCTTCATGGTGCGGTCGGCGTTCAGCTCGATCGCCATGACCGAGTTGAAGGCCAGGCCGGTGGCATTGACGCCGATGGCGTCCCGCGCGCGGCCGCCGCCCAGCGCCTGTCAGCGGGTGAGGGAGACCTCGCCCACGACTTTCAGCCCGTCCTGCTTGTTGAAGGTCGGGTTGTTGAAGGCCGGGTTGTTGAAGGCCGGGGCCTGGAGCTGGTTGTTCGCCAGCTGGATCACCGCCACGCCGCGGCCCATGTCCACGGCCAGGATGCGGCTGCCGGGATTGCGGACCGGGATCCCGTTCAGCAGCATGGTCTCGAGCACGCCGCGGACGGTATTGCCCGACGCCGCGGCGACGCGGCGCTCGACCTCGGCCCGGATGGCCGGAGCAACTTCGGAGAGCTCGGCCTGCTGGAACTCCCGCGAACCCATGGAAGCCTGCGCGGCGGCTGGCGTCGCGGCGAGGGCCAGCAGGGCCAGCGCGGCGGCGGCCAGGGGCAGGCTCTTGCAGGGCGGGCGCGTCATGGGTGCGTCTCCCGAAAGATGATCAGGCCGCGGCCGGTAGGGGCGCAGCGGCGGGCAGCCGCGCATTGGATGCGCCGGCGCCGGCATGGCCCAGGGCGGGCGAGCGGGTGATACCAACTCGGTCAAAGGCTGACCCATGCGGCGCGCCAGATGGCGCGCCGAGGCCGCGGACGCGGCCCGCGC
>JAIEOP010000282.1 GCA_019750465.1 Acetobacteraceae bacterium
GTAGTCCCAACACAACGCAGCCGACCGCGCCTGCGGGCCACACAAAAAACACTTGCTCAGCGTGACGGTATCTCATGAACGATAGGATGGACGTCGCAGCCGCCGAACATGTCGAGCATCGTGAAATCGGCGAGCCAGACTTCAGTGAAGCCGTGCTCAGTCGGCGGGTCGGTGGCGATATCCGCCCCGAGGTCAGCAAGCGGGATGTCCGCAAGCTGGATCACCAACAGGCGTCGCTCGCAGGCCGGCCACCTTGGTAGCTTCTGTTCTTTGACATGCAGCAGTTCCAAGATGCGCCAGAAGGCGTCGAAGTCGTCGGCCCACTCCTCACCCATGATCCGGCGCCATGACATGTCAGAGGGAGGAAATTTTACCTGCGTGAGTTCGATGCCGACGGTGCAGCCGAGGCTGTCGCGCGCCAGAAAGTCCGGCGTTTCGGAAGGCTCTACATCAACGAATTCCTCGCCCGTGACCAAACGATAGGCTTCCAGAAAATGGGAGAGGGCCACTTCCTCCATCAGCTTCTTACCGTCAGACATGCCATGACCTTCCGACGAGCGAAACGAAAACTGCAGCCTGCTTGCAGCATGCGCCGGTTTGGCGTGCAGCATCAGTTTGCCACGACAGCGTCCGGTCCGTACCAAAGTGTTCGCTCTCGAAGTACGGATTTCGGGCAAGTGGGGTTCGAACCAGGTCAAGTGCCGACCGGGCTGAAACCGGCCTTTTACCTAGGTTTTTGAGTTCCGTACTAAAACGCCCAAGTCAGGAGGTCCGGAGAGAATTGGCCTTCGGAGAGCGATTTTCCGGCTTCTTCGGCTTGGGCCAGTCAACAGGTCTGCCCCGAAAATCCCAGGAAACCTGCCATTCAGCGCGGCGCTCGATCAGGCGGAGAGCACGGCTCGTATGGGAACTGGCGGAGGAGGTGCGACTCGGTACAGGCGGTCTCCAGGCTGGAGCCTTGGAGAATTGGGCCCGAGACATGAGTGCACCAAGGATGTGAGCGGCCTCAGCCTACTCGATCCGGAAGTCGAGCCGACGCCAGAGCTCGAAATCGTCAATCCACGCGACGCCCATGGTATCGCAGATGTCAGGCACCTTCCGGTTCGCGCGCTGCGCCTTCGGGCGGGAGACCTCACGTGTCACTACCACACGGTCCGGGCCGCACAACGCGGCGGCGATGAGGAAGGGGTCGCGCCCAATCTTCTCGACCTCAACGTCGTCAAGGTCTGGAGCGTACCCATTGGTGATGACGGCGGCCAGTGTCGTGCCGTCGGTTGCGTCCGTGAGGATAATCGCTTTCTTCACCTCGGGCTGGCGGAGCCATTGGCCAAGCAGATCCGGTGATTTCGCCACTTCATCGTAGATTTCGCGGGGCATCTGAATCCGGCCGGCTTCGGCCCTCGCCAGCAACCAATCCCAGAAGGGCTTGATGCGGTCTATCGGGTAGTAGTCGCCATTCGCCCTGATGAGGACGTTCGCGTCGATTAGGTAGACCGTCATGCCGCGCGCGGCCGTTCGCGCAGCAGCTGATCCACTGCCGTGGGTGCGACGCCGAGAATCCGGGCCGCCTTTGTGTGCGTCAGTACCTCGCCCCGCAGTGCACGGCGGACCGCGTCGATAAGCCCAGCCCCGAGGCGGGATCGTCGCACGAGGTAGTACCCCGGCCCCGTCTCATCAGGCTCCCGGGCCTCGCGGGTCCGCTGACGCTCGACCCGCCACCGGTCCGCGAAGGCACGGAACATCTCCGTTGCGACCTGGTTGGAAATCCACCCGTTCAGCAGGAAGCGATAGGCGACAACACCCTGGCTCACGTTCCAGATCCGAGCCACGTCGTCAGTCAGAGACAGCGCGCTGTCGACATCGAAGCCCGCGGGGTCCGTCGCAGCGATCCGTTCGAGGGCCTCGGGCGGCAGCAGGAACTCCCCCGCCACCTCGTTGCAGAAGCGCTCGACAATGTTGGCGGGGGAGCCACGAAGCGGTCCGCTCACCCCCGTCGCGCCAATCCAGATATGCGCCAGTTCATGCATCAGCGTGAAAGACCGCGCTGGCGTCGCGTCGTTGTCGTTGATGACGACGAAGGGGGCGACATCATCAGCCAGCGCGAAGCCCCGGAATGTCTCCTCACTTACGTCGGAGTGGTGGGAACCGAGATCGCCAAGGAGCAGCACGAAGATGCCTGCCCTCTCCGCCGCCGCACGCAGCAGGTTGAACAGGGCGGCGGGATCCCTGGCCTTCTTCTGTTCGGCCGTCGTGATCCCGAGCGTCTTCCTGATGCGGGAAACCACAGCCTTCGCCCCGTCGGCGATCCGGCAGGAGGCGACGAAGTCGAGGGGGCGGGTGTCCTCATCCTCAATCAGTGCTTCGCGCAGTAGTTGCTGGCGCGCGCGAATGTCGCGGATCAGGGCGTCGAGGACGGCGTCCTCGCGGGGAGACGCCGCGCCAGAGATGGTTCGGAAGTCCTCGCCTCGCGCCCCACGTGTCGGGGGGGTCGGCAAATAAAAGGTTACCAGTGGCCTGCGGTAGACGGCGGCCGCCTTCTCCAGCATGCCCTGCCCGATCGGTCGTTCGCCGCTTTCGGCCTGGAGGAGCTTCTCCGCAGCCGTTGCCTTGGCTGTGGATTTCAGGCCGAGCTTGACCGCCGCCTCCTCGGGAGCAAACCCGGCGGTCTCGCGGGCCCAGGACAGGACCCTGGGGTTGATGTGCACAGTTCGGGCCATTTCGACGGTCAATCGTCCTCGGTCACATACTAGGGCAGTCCCGGGGCGTGCGGAATGCTCCACGAGAGCCCGCGCCAGGAACGGGTCCGACATGTGGATCCGTCGCAATGGCGCCTTCGAGCCGATCGTCGGTCGCCTTCTCTACGATGCAGCGCGGGTCACCATTCGCGAGCGTTGCCGATTGCCTCGCGACCTCCCGCTCATCCCACAGTCTGACGAACCTGACGAACTTGACGAAACGTGCTGCGACGACGATATTGCCGCCATGGCCGCTTCCACCGCATCCCAAACCTCCCGCCGCTCGACCGCATCCGGTGCGGCTGCCCGCCGTGGCTCCAGGATTGAGGTCCCTCCCGGCATTTCTCTGGAGGAGGCTCGCCGCGTCCTATCGGCAGTCGCCAGCAGCGCCGGCACCGTGGCCCGCACCGGTCGCACGCTGACGCTTGATATTGGCCCCGCCAAGCGGAAGGGGGAAAGCCGCTTTCACATCACCAAAGCACTTCGTCCAAAGCCACCGGCCGTCGAGGCAGAAGCTGAGCGCCCCGAGCTGACGCCCGCAGAAGCCCGTGCTGCGCTGCGACGGGCCTACACGCGCGGCGCAGATGCGGCGGCGGAGCTGCTGGCCGGGCCGGACATGCTTTCTTCTGACCAGATCGCGGAGCGGCTCGGCCTGTCGCGTGAGGCCGTCCTCCAAAAGCGGCGGCGGGGAGACCTGCTCGGGATCGAGGGCGCCAAGCGTGGCGTGCGCTTCCCTGCGTGGCAGGTGGGGCCGGATGGCCTGCCGATCGCGGCGTTGCGGGAATTGCATGACGTGCTCGGCGAGCCCTGGGCCGTTTTCCGCTTCCTGCGCCAGCAGCACCCAGAGCTTGGCATGCAGTCTGGCTTGCAGGTTGCTGCCGATCGGCGTCGCACCGCGGAGCTCGTCGACCTCGCACGCAGTATCGGTGCCTTCGGCCCGACAGGCGCGTGATGGATCGGCGGGCGCGGGCCCGTCCGCCGCGGAGTGCCGTCAGCCACCCCGGTAGCGTAGCGCCTCGACCAGCAGCGCGAAGGCTGGCGTCGGCTGGCGGCGGCTGGGGTAGTACAGGTGGTATCCCGGAAAAGGCGGGCACCAGTCCGCGAGCACCCGGATCAGCCGCCCACACTCGAGATGCTCCTGTGCCTGATCCTCAAAGACACAGGCCAGGCCGAGCCCCGCCAGGACCGCCTTGTTGAGCAGTGGAGCGGTATTGACCACGAGCTGCCCTTCGACCCGCACCCGCAATTCCCGCCCGCCCTTCTCAAACTCCCAGGCGTAGAGCCCGCCCAAGGTCGGCAGGCGCAGGTTGATGCAGCTGTGTGCGGTCAGATCCTGCGGCTTCCGGGGCCGCGGATACCGCGCGAAGTAGCCAGGCGCGCCGACGACCGCCATGCGGATTTCCGGCCCGATGCGCACCGCCACCATGTCCTTCGCGACCTGCTCGCCGAGGCGCACACCCGCATCGTAGCGCCCGGCCGCGAGGTCGAGCAGGGTGTTGTCCACCTCCACCTCGACCTTGATGTTCGGGTAGTCCGGCAGAAGTCGCTGGAGCGCCGGCAGCAGGATCGTGTCGGCTGGGTGCTCGGCTGCGGTGATGCGGATGGTGCCGCCAGGCGTCTCGCGCAGGTCGCCGAGTGCGGCGAGCCCGGCCTCGATCTGGTCGAATGCGGGGCCGAGGGCCTGGAGCAGCCGCTCGCCTGCCTCTGTAGGCGCCACGCTGCGGGTGGTGCGCGTCAGGAGCCGAAGCCCAAGCCGCGCCTCGAGCGCGCGAATGGTCTGGCTAAGCGCTGAAGGGGATACCCCGAGCTGGGCGGCGGCCCGGGTGAAGCTGCGCTCGGTCGCGACCGCCTGAAAGGCCTGAAGATCATGCAGGTCGGGCCGCGGCATTATGAAGTCCTGCTTCAAGGAACATGCCGGTTTTAGCGCCTAATGGAGCAACGACCCACCCCCCATCTTCGTTTTCGATAGCTCAGGTCCGGAAGCGGTCCGGGCTCAGGCAGATGAGGGATACCGACCATGGACATCACGCGCGCAGGCACACAGCCGTCAGGCCGGGGTCCGGGCGACTGGTTCACAGGCACCGTCCGCATCGACCCGCTGTTCAGCCCGCCGGACCCGGCCCGGGTGGCCGGCGCCCTTGTCACCTTCGAGCCGGGCGCACGCACGGCCTGGCACACGCATCCGCTCGGCCAGACGCTGGTGGTCACGGCCGGGTGCGGCTGGGTGCAGCGTGAGGGTGGGCCGATCGAGGCGATCCGCCCCGGCGACGTGGTGTGGTTTCCGCCCGGCGAGCGGCACTGGCACGGCGCCTCGGCCACAACAGCGATGAGCCACATCGCCATCCAGGAGAAGCTCGACGGCTCCCCCGTGGATTGGTTGGAGCATGTCACGGACTCGCAGTACCTCGCCGGGCCGGCTGCATAGCGCCTTCTTCGTCTCCAGGAGACCTGCACATGCTCAAGTCGATCATCGGCGCTGCCATCGTGACCGCCGTCGCCTCGACGGTACCCGCCACGGCCACTGAGCGCCTGCGCATCTCCTCCGACTGGGGTGAGATCACGGCCGAGCTCGCCGACAACGCGGCGACGCGCAGGCTTGTGCAGATGCTGCCGCTGTCGATTCCGATGCGCGACCACCTGCGCCAGGAGCAGACCGGCCGGCTGCCCGAGCTGCTGCCAGCCGCGGAGCGGCAACAGGACTTCGCCGTCGGAACGCTGGGTCTGTGGGGCGCGGGTGACTTCGTCATCTATTACCGGGCGGGGCGCGTGCCATCACCCGGCATCATCATGCTGGGCCGCGTCAGCGGCGATGTCGCGATCTTCGACCGACCGGGTCCGATCACCGTGCGCTTGGAGCGCATCGAGTGAACGGCGCGCTGGACCTTAGCCTGGCACCCAAGGGGATGGTCCGTCCTTCACCGATGCAGCGGGCATGCCCCGAATGACAGGAAACACCACCATGAGCATTCACACCACATCCATGGCCGGCCGCGTCGCCTTCGTCACCGGGGCCGCGAACGGCATCGGCCGCGCCACCGCGCTGGCCTTTGCTCGCGAGGGCGCTGCCGTGACGGTCGCCGATGCGTCGGAACAGGCCAACCAGGAGACCGCCCGGATGATTGAAGCGGCCGGCGGGCGCGCCCTGGCGATCCGCTGCGACGTGACGCGGGCCGAGGACGTGAAGGCCGCGCTGGACCAGACCGTCGCGACCTTCGGCCGGCTGGATTTCGCGTTCAACAATGCCGGCGTTGAACAGCCGGTGACGCCGGCGGCCGACCTCACGGAGGCCGACTGGGAGCGGATCATGAGCGTGGATCTCCGCGGCGTCTTCCTGTGCATGCAGCATGAGATCCCGTTGATGCTGGCGCATGGCGGCGGTGCGATCGTGAACACCTCATCGGGCGCCGGCGTCAAAGGCTTTGCCGGCCAGGCGGCCTATTGCGCGGCGAAGTTCGGCGTCATCGGCCTCACCAAGGCGGCGGCGCTCGACTACGCGGCGGCGAACATCCGCATCAACGCCCTGTGCCCCGGCATCATCGAGACCCCGATGATGGATCGCTTCAGCGGCGGCACGCCGGAGGGCCGCGCGCGGGTCATTGCGCAGGAACCGATCGGCCGGATGGGCAAGCCCGAGGAGATCGCCGCCGCCGTGCTGTGGCTGTGCTCGGACGCAGCGGCCTTCACGGTCGGGCACGCGATGGTCGTTGACGGCGGACAGACCGCCTAGCGGGCCAGGACATCGCAAGCCGCAACCTCAACCCGCCCGAAGCAGGAATTGACGATGACCGAACAACACCAACCACCCACCCTGGCTGATCAGCAGCGCCTCGATCCCGCGCGCCGCGATTTTCTCCGGCTTGCCGGCATCGCCACGCTCGCTGCCGTGGCGGTCCGCAACATCTCCTCAGCGAAGGCCCAAGACATGTCCAATGGCGCCAATAACTTCTACACCAGCGACCGGGTGACCGCGCAGAAGGTCACCTTCAAGAACCAGTACCAGATGAACGTCGCGGGCAACCTGTTCATGCCGAACGGTCTGGACCGCAATACGCCGACGCCGGCGATTGTCGTGGGCCATCCGATGGGCGCGGTGAAGGAGCAGAGCGCCAATCTCTACGCCACCAAGATGGCCGAGCAGGGCTTCGTCGCCATGTCCATCGACCTGCCCTTCTGGGGTGAGAGCGAAGGCCAAGCCCGCAACCTGGTTTCGCCCGAGGTCTATGCGGAAGCGTTCAGCGCCGCGGTCGATTTCCTCGGCACCCGGCCCTTCGTCGACAGGGCCCGGATCGGCGCGATCGGGGTCTGCGGCAGTGGCAGCTTCGTCATCAGCGCCGCCAAGATCGACCCGCGCATGCGCGCCATCGCGACCGTCAGCATGTACGACATGGGTGCTGCGAGCCGTGATGCGCTCAACCACAGCCAGACGGCCGAACAGCGCAAGCAGATCATCGCGGCCGCGGCCGAGCAGCGCTACGCGGAATTCACCGGCGGCGAGACCGAGCTGACCGGCGGAACCGTACACGCGCTGGCGGCGGACACGCACCCGATCCAGCGCGAATTCTACGACTTCTACCGCACGCCGCGCGGTGAATTTACGCCCGCAGGTGCCACGCCGCGCAGCACGACGCACCCGACACTGACCAGCAACGTAAAGTTCATGAACTTCTATCCGTTCAACGACATCGAGACGATCTCGCCGCGGCCGATGCTTTTCATCACCGGCGACCAGGCTCACTCCCGCGAGTTCAGCGAGGACGCCTACCGGCGCGCGGCGGAGCCGAAGGAACTCCACTACGTCGCGGGCGCCGGGCATGTGGACCTGTATGACTGGGTGAACCTGATCCCGTTCGACAAGCTCACGTCGTTCTTCAATCGGCACCTGGCATAGGCCTCGGCCACATCGCGTGGATCGACCGGGTTCCGGTCGATCCACCTGGCGACAGCCCAAAAGGGAACGAACAATGAAGCGCCTCGCCGCCGCCGTGCTGTCCTGCGTCCTCGCCGGTGCCTCGCCCAGCCATGCCCAGGGGTCGCCACCCCGGCCGGAGACCGGCGCCCTGCAGGCGGTATCGCCGGCCCTGGAGCGATACGAGCAGGAGACCGTCTTCGGCACTCTCTGGCGCCGCCCCGATCTCTCCCCGCGGGACCGCAGTCTCATCACGCTCGCAGCGCTGATCACCCGCAATCAGGCAGCGGAACTGCCTCGCTACCTCGGCCGCGCGCTCGATAGCGGCGTGACGCCGGGCGAGGTCTCGGAGCTGATCACCCATCTCGCCTTCTACGCCGGCTGGGGCAATGCGATGGGGGCCATCCCGGCGGTGCAGCAGATCTTCGCGGCCCGCGGCATCGGCGCTGATCGACTGCCCGCGGCGCGGCCCGACCTGCTGCCGCTGGATCAGGCGACCGAGGCGCGGCGCGCGGCCCTGGTCGCCCAGACGGTGCGGCCCACCGCGCCTGGCCTCGACCAGTTCACGACGGATACGCTGTTTCGTGACCTATGGCTGCGCCCCGACCTGGCGCCACGCGACCGCAGCCTGGTGACGGTCAGCGCCCTGATCACCGCCGGCCACGTGGCCCAGCTTCCCTTCCACCTCAACCGGGCGATGGATCATGGCCTGACGCGCGCGCAGGCGTCGGAGGTCGTGGCGCACCTCGCCTTTTATGCCGGCTGGCCCAACGCCTTTTCGGCCGTGCCGGTCGTGAAGACTGTCCTCGACGGCCGCCCGGGCTGACCCAACAGATCGAAGGAACATCGTGATGACACGACTTGCCATGCTTGGCGTGACCATGTCCCTGCTCCTTGCGGCCGGGGCTCACGCAAACACCACCGTGACGGCCCAGGCGGCCAGCCCACCGGCGGCGACCGCGCAAGGCCAGGGTGAGCTGCGGATATCACGTGCCGGTGCGCAGCCTTCGGCGAGAGGGTCCGCCGACTATTTCACGGGCTCCGTTCGGGTAGACATGCTGTTCCAGCCCACCGCGCCGTCGCGCATGTCCGGTGGCAATGTCACCTTCGAGCCTGGCGCCCGCTCCGCCTGGCACACGCATCCGCTCGGCCAGGTTCTGGTAGTGACTGCCGGCATGGGCTGGGTGCAGCGCGAGAGTGGCCCGGTTGAGGAGATGCGCTCGGGCGACGTGATCTGGATTCCGCCAGGCCTGAGGCACTGGCACGGCGCCACCGCGACGACGGGCGTGACGCACATCGCCCTAATCGAAGCCTTGGACGGCGAGGCTGTAAATTGGCTGGAGCAGGTTTCGGACGAGCAGTACCGCCGGTGAATCCAGCCGACCACTGTAAAGGGAAAGTTGCCCTTATCGCCAGCGCTTGCTCCTACAGGGAATTCGCCACCGCCACCGCCTTCACGGGTATCCTCACGTGGCACCGCCCAACTTTCACGGCACCCTTCGCTTCGTCACCTCCACCGACAGCGTCGCGGCTGCCAGATCGAACGTGGCCGCGGAGATGTTCCGCGCCATCACCCGCACCGTGTTGTTCGACCACACCGCGGCGTCGAGCTCGATGAACCGGGTCGATGACACCAGAGACGCAGACGCCAGGTCACCCGCCCGTGCCCCGTTCACCGTCACGTCGGTGAGCGCGGTCGTCCCCGGCGCCAGGCTCGGCAGGTCCCAGGACACCTCCGCCGCGAACTCCCGCCGCCCTGAGCCGAACAGCGCCCCCGTCAACAGCGGCGTGCCGTTCAGCACCGCGGGCGCGGCCTCCGGCAGCCCGTAGAGCCGCAGCGATTGCAGGTCGATCGGCCCGTCGAAGCCGATCACCCCCACCTGCGCATAGGCCACCGCCGCGCCGACGCGGACGGTCTGCCGCCGATTGAAGTTGGCATCATCCATCGGCGCGCCGGCATTCCACCCCTTCGCCGGGCCGTTCCACTGCATGGTGGTGATCGAGGCCAGCACGTCGCCAGCAATGTCCTCGCGGACGTTCCCCGCGCCATCGAACACGCGCACGAACAGCCGCCCGCCCGAGGCGCCGCTCGTGAGCCAATGCGCCAGCGCGAACTCCTTCGCCTGGGAAGTATCCAGCATCCACCCCAGCCCGCGGTTCGCCGCCAGCGTCACGGCGCGGTCGGTCGGCGTCAGGTCGGTCAGCCCGTTGAAGCAGAAATCCGCCATGAAGGTCGCGGTGGTGGTGGAGGTGGCGATGGTGATCAGGCCCTCCACCCCCACCTCGGTCGCCGACTGCCGGAAGGCCGCGGCCCGGGTGTTCGGCAAGCCGGCCAGGAAGCGCTGAAACCGCGACGCCGGCGCGCGGTGCCGGTTGATCACCGCATTGCCGCAGCGGTTCGCGGTCGCCGTGTAGTCGATGCCGACCAGGTAGGTGTTGGTCCAGGCGATGTCGTACTCGCAATCCTGCGCCCCGGCGGTGTGCCGCGCCGCCAGCGGCGAGCAGGCCTCCATGCGCATGTTGCGCGCGATGATGGCAGAGCCCGAGGTCTGGTTCAGGAAGGGGATGGCGATGTTGCTCCCGGCCTGGCGCAGCTCGAAATTCGGCGCGTCAAAGACGTGGCGGTTGTGGTTGGAGTAGGCGCCAGCCTCATTCCCGAAGCGCACGCCAAAGCGGTCCTGCGCGGCATTCACCCCCGTCGCCTGGGCGAAGTGGCCGCCATAATAGCGGATGGAGGTGTTCCAGGCCGTGGCCGTCGCGCACCAGATATCGAGGCCGATGCGATTGTTGACGATGCGCCCCAGCGTGAAGGTGCTGTCCTCCACGCCGCGGCCATCGCCGAGCGTCCGCATGCCGATGGTGAAGCCTTCCACGCGGCGCAGCTCGATCTGGCTCGCGTCGACGTTGCGCACGGTGATGCCGATATCGGCCTCCGACGACCAGTCCGACAGCGTCTGCCGGATGACGTTCAGCCCGGTGTAGAGCTTCTCGGCGTTGCGGATGGTGCCGCCATCGCCCAGCACCAGCACGCTGGTCGGCGCCGTGCCGGTGTAGCGGATGGTGCCCTGCATGATCAGGCCGCGCGCCCCGCCCGGCAGCGTGACGGTGCCCGACACGTTCCAGGTGCCGGGCGGGATCATCGCGAACTTCTGGTCCGCGCCGGCGCGATCGAAGGCAGCCTGGATGGCCGTCCGATCATCCGCCACGCCATCGCCGAGCCCGCCGAAATCGTTCGGCAGCACCGCCTCGCGGTCCCGCAGGTACTTCGCGAAGTCGCTCTTGTTGAGGTTGGCGTTGAGGACCAGCAGGTCGTCGATACGTGCCGGCATGGCATTCTCCGATCAGAGGGCGGTGGCGGTGACCGGGCCGGCGAAGGCGGAGACGTTGCCCTCGGCCGAGACGCTGCGCAG
>JAIEOP010000338.1 GCA_019750465.1 Acetobacteraceae bacterium
GTGCTTCCGATCTCGGCGCACGAGCGCCGGAGGCGGCGCGTCGGGGTCCGCGGCGCCGCCGGGCGGGGCAGGGGGCGTCCAACGTCCCCGCCGCGCCACCACCCGGAGCCGCCACGCCATGACGGCGAGGCAGGCGAGGAGGAGGGTGCCGGCGAAGGCCTTGGCGACGGTGGAGGCGACGACGAGGAGGGCGAACGCGGCGCCCGCCCGGACCGCCGCCGGCGGCACGGCGGGGATCATCCCGTCGGCCCCGGCCGGTGCCCGAGCGCCGGCACCAGGCGGCTCCAGAGCGGCGCGGCGGGGGGCGGACCGGCACCGGGATGGAAGCGGTTCTTGCCCACCAGGTCGCGCCACTCGGGGCGGCGGAACCAGATGGCGCGGCCGCAGCGCAGGGGCCGGGCGCCGCGCGCGAACACGAAGGCCTCGTCGGCGCGGGTGTCCTGGATCAGCTCGTCGGGCTTGATCAGCGCGCGCCGGAGCTCCGAGCGGTTTTCGCTGCGCCCCGAGGAGGCGGAGGCGGCGCCCGCCATGCCGAGGCCGAGGCGGCCCTGCGTGCCGCGCGTGTCGCCCTCGGAGGTCGCCACCACGCCGTGCTCGCCGCACAGCGCCGACACCTCGCGCGCCGTCTCGGGGTCCTGCACGGCGGCGAAGAGCCGCCACGAGGTGCCGTCGAACCAGGCCTGCTTGCCGGCCTCGCCCCACTGGTCGCGCAGCTGGCCGAGCGACTGGTAGAGCAGCAGCAGGGTGATGCCGTACTTGCGGCCCGCATCGCGCGCCGTCTCGAGCAGCGCCATCGGCCCGAGGCGCGCCGCCTCGTCCAGCAGGAAGAGCACGCGGCCCTCCACCGCGCCGTCGGCGCGGTAGGCGGCGTTGAGGAGCGCGCCGACCAGCACGCGGGCGAGGGAGGGGGTGGTCTGGAGGACCTCCAGCGGCACCTGCACGAAGACGGTGAGCTTGCCCTTCGTGACCTCCAGGGTCTTCCGGGCCGGGGCGTAGCGCCCCTCCGGCCCGCCGGAGACCAGGTCGGCGTAGGCGGGGACGGACAGCCAGCGGGTGGCCTGGCCGGCGTTGGCGTAGACGCCCGAGAAGGTCTCGGGGACCAGGTCCTTGAGCGAGCCGGCCAGCTCCTTGGCCATGCGCGAGGCGGACTTGTCGTGGATGGTGCCGAGGCGCTCGCGCAGGGCCTTCTCGGGCTCGGCGACGCGGGCGCGCAGCTCGCGCAGCGTGCGGTCCTGCTTGGCGACAGTGGGGTTCCACAGGAGGTCGGCCAGCAGGCAGGCGACCAGCGACCGGCCGGCGTCGCGGAAGAACTCGCCCGCGCCGCCGGCGGGGGCGCCGGCGCGCGTGCGCGGCGGCTCGCCGGTGATCCAGCCCACCACGGCCTCGACGTGGCCCTCGGCGAGCGGCGAGACGGTGTCGATCCAGTCGAGCGCGTCGACGCAGTCGCCGCCCGCCTTCGTCGGGTCGAGCGTCACCACGCCGTGGTGGAGCCGCTTCGCACGGTGGTCGGCGAGCATCGGTCCGACCTCGCGCGAGGGGTCGAGCACGACGGCCGAGCCGGTCCAGGTCAGCAGCGTGGGGATGGCGAGGGAGACGGTCTTGAAGCCGCCGGAGCCCGCGAAGGCGAGGGCGTGGGTGGGGCCGGTGCGGCACGGGTCCACCAGCAGCGGCGCGCGGCCGCCCCGGCCCCAGGTGCGGGTGTCGGCGGGGTCGAAGGGGCGTCCCCCCGCGCCGCGGTCCCGGTCCACGCGGTACGCCTCGCCGACCACGATGCCGCCGAAGCCGTCGTCGGGGCCGGGGAACAGGCGGCGGGCCTCGCGCATGGTCAGCCAGTCGGCGTGGCCGTGGTTGTCGGAGCGGGCGCGCACGAGGGCGGGCGCCCCGCCGATGCCGCCGCCCAGCAGCGCGCTCGACGGCTGGCGCAGCCAGCCCGCGCCGCCGGCGAAGGCGGCGACGCCGAGCAGCGCGGCCCACGCCACGTCCATGTTGACCGCACCGAGGATGTTCAGCGGCGGGACGCGCCCGACGTAGGGGCCGAGGCGCTGCCACTCCGGCCAGACCGTCAGGCCGACGGCGAGCAGCACGCCCGCCAGTCCCGCGATGGCGGCGGTGCGCGTCACCAGCCCCGCGCGGTGTAGCGCCACCGCGAGGAGGCCGAGCAGGGCGGGGCCGGCGAGGGTGGCGGCGGGCCAGGCGTGCCACGCGAAGGCGTAGCCCTCCGGGATGCGGCCGGGCGCCGCGCGGAAGCTCAGGAGGTACTGTTCCCACAGCCAGTGCGCGCCCCACCAGGCGCCCGCGAAGGCCCACAGCGGCCAGAGGCGCAGCGCGACCCGCGCCAGCGCGGCGAGGCCGCCGCCCGCGAGCCGGCCGATCACTGAACCGCCCTGCCGTTGGCCTCCGCCGACGGCGGCGCGGCGCCCGGGTCGTCCGCCGCGAGCACGCGGCAGGTCCCGCCGTGCGCGCGGGCGAGGGCCTCGGCGTCGTCGGGGCGGGCTAGCCCCTCCCAGTGGCGCATCACCTTGGAGAACCGGAAGCCGGCGGCCCGCAGCGCGGCGCTGGCCTCCTTGGCGAGCGGGCCGGGGAACGTCAGGAGCGCGGGCAGCTTGCCCTCGTCGCGGGCGCGGGCCTCGCGGGCGAAGGTCCGGCCGCCGAGCGCGGCCCACTGCTCGACCTGCTTCGGCTTGTCCGCGCCCTCGCGCAGCGACAGGAGCGCGCCGTAGAGGGCGTTGGTGTCGAGTTCCAGGAGTCCGGCCTTCTCGGCCAGGGCGCCGGCCTCGACCAGGCGCTTGGTGCGAGCCTTGCGCTCGGCGAGCTTGAGTTTCGCCTCCTGCTCGGCGAGGCGGGCCTTGGACTGCTCGTGGGAGCGCTGGCGGTCGGCGAGCGAGCGGGCCATGGCGGGCCCTCCAATGCTTGTTCGGGTTGTGTTCTGGATTGGTCGCCAGGGCTAAATGCGGTCCGCCGCGCCGGCAACCCGCTTCGCACAACCTTTCCGCGTGCGCTTGGAATGGGAGACACGCGTCGGAGACGGACCGAGCGGCGCGGCCTGCGATGGCGCCGTCCGCGGCCTTGCCGACGCGCCTTGTGCTTTCCCGGACCTGTGCGGTGGCCAGGCACTCTCGCGCGCGCCCCGGACGGCGCCGGCGCCGCGTGCCCCTGGTCCCGGTCCCTCCACGCCGTCCGTTCTGCACCAGCGAGCCGGAGGCGAGCGCGCTTGCGTGCAGACGCAATATGCGTTGCTGGCGCAACGCGGCTTGCGGCCTCCGGCATAAGGGGCGCAGGGTGCCCCGTGGCCATCGCCTTCGCCCGCGCGCGCTACCTGTCGCGCTCCTCCGGCGGCAACGCCGTGCGCTCGGCAGCCTACAACGCCCGGGAGAGCTTCTGCGCGGACCGGACGGGCGAGCTGTTCCACTTCCGCCACCGCGGCGCGCCCGAGCACCACGAGGTGCTGCTGCCCGAAGGCGCCGATCCCCGGTTGGGGGAGGCGGGGGCGCTGTGGAACGCGGCGGAGGCGGCGGAGCGGCGGAAGGATGCCCAGGTCGCGCGTGAGCTGGTGATCGCGCTGCCGGCCGACCGCGAGCTGTCGCACGAGGACCGCGTCGAGCTGGCGCGCTCCTTCGCGCAGGAGCACTTCGTCTCGAAGGGCCTGGCGGTGCAGCTCGACGTGCACGCGCCGCACGAGGCAGGTGAGGGAGGCGAGGGCGAGCGGTCGAACCCGCACGCCCACCTCCTCGTCACCACCCGCCGCGTCGAGGGCGCGGGCTTCGCCGCGAAGAAGGCGCGTGACCTTGATCCCGAGGTGCGGCGCGCCGCCGGCGGCCGGGCCGTGGTGGCGGAGGGCGAGGCCTGGGGCGCGCTCTGGCGGGAGCATCAGGACCGGTACTTCCGCGAGCACGGGATCGGGGTGCGGGTGGACGCGACGGCGGCGCACCCGGGCGAGCACGTCGGGCCCGTGCGCATGCGCCGCGCCGGGTCCGAGGCGTCGGCCCGTGCCGAAGCGCTGCGGGAGGCCAACCAGGCGGCGGCGCGCGACCCTGGCCAGGTGCTCGCGGCGCTGACGCGGAACAACGCGACCTTCGACGCGCGGGACCTCGACCGCTGGCTCGACAAGCACCTTGGCCGGGAGGGCGACGGGCCGGAGGGGCGGGAGCGCGCGGCCGCGCGGGCGGCGGTGCTGGCGCACCCCGACGTGCTGCCGCTGCACGACCGGGAGACGGGCGAGGCGACGGGCCGCTTCACGACGAAGACGGTCCGGGAGGGGGAGCGGGCAGCGCTGGCCGACGGGGCCGCCGTGGCCCGGGCGCGGCATCACCGCGGCCTCGCCCCTCGCCACCTCGAGGCCGCGGCAGAGGGCCGCACGCTCCGCGCGGACCAGCGCGTCTCGCTGGAGCACGCGACCGGCGCCGGTGGGCTGAAGCTGATCGAGGGCCGGGCCGGCACGGGGAAGAGCTATGCCCTCGCCGCCATCCGCGAGGCGCACCGGGCGGCGGGGCACCGGGTGGTCGGCCTCGCGCCCACGAACGCCGTGGCGGCGGACCTGAAGGCGGACGGCTTCGGGGAGGCGGGGACGGTGCACGCGGCGCTCTTCGCGCTGAAGAACGGCCGCACCGCCTGGGACCGCCGGACGGTCGCGGTGGTGGACGAGGCGGCGATGCTCGACACGCGGGTGCTCGGCGAGCTGCTGGCCGAGGCGAAGCGGGCCGGGGCGAAGGTGATCCTGGCGGGCGACGACCGGCAGTTGGCCTCGATCGAGCGCGGCGGGCTCTTCGCCGAGCTGCGGGCGGCGCACGGCTCGGCCGAGATCACCGAGGTGACGCGGCAGCGGGCCGGGTGGCAGCGGGAGGCGGCGCGCGACCTGGCGGAGGGGCGCTTCGGGCGGGCGGTGGCGGCCTTCGACCGGGAAGGGGCGGTCACCTGGTCGGCGGACGGGGAGGGGGCGCGGGCGGCCCTCGTCGCGGCCTGGACGCGGGACACGGCGGCCGAGCCCTCGGCCTCGCGCTTCGTGTTCGCCTACACCAACGCCGACGTGGACCGGCTGAACCGGGAGCTGCGCCAGGTGCGGCGGGAGCGGGGCGAGCTGGGCTCGTCGGATCATCGGTTCGAGACAAGGCACGGAGCAGCGGACTTCGCGGTCGGCGACCGGGTGCAGCTGACCGACACGGACAAGCGGCTCGGGCTCCACAACGGCAATGCCGGGACGATCACCGGCATCGACGGGGCGACCGGCACCATCTGGGCACGGCTGGACGGCGGGCGGGACGTGTCGTGGTCGGCCGAGGAGTTCAGCGGCTTCCGGCACGGCTACGCCGGGACGATCTACAAGGGCCAGGGGAAGACGCTGGACCACACCTACCTCCTCCATACCCGGCACTGGCGGGCGGCGGCGAGCTACGTGGCGCTGACGCGGCAGCGCGAGACGGCACAGGTCTTCGTGGACCGGGAGACGGCCGCCTCCGTCCCGCAGCTCGCGTGGCAGATGGGCCGGGGCGAGACGCGGGCGGCGTCGGTGGCCTGGGCCACCGCGGACGAGCTGAGGGAGGCGTTGCGGCCGGGGAGGGATGCCGCGGCGAAGGCCGGCGGCGCGGTAGAGTCCACACCCGCAGCGGTCCCGCGCGCAGAGCCCACCCCTTCCCCAGCCAGGGCCGGTGGAGGGGAGGAATGGCTCATCCCGCCGCGGCACTCGCCGGACGGGCGGGACAGCCTCGGGCGGGGCACCGGTGCCGCCGAGGTGGCGCGCGTCGTCGCGGCCGACCCGCGGGTGCTGCGCGAGCGGGAGGCGCTCGGGAACTACCTCGCCGGTACCTATCGTGACCCGACGGGCGCCGCGCGGCGGCTGGAGGAGCTGGTGGACCGGCAGGGCTGGGCGAGCGCGGCGGCGCGGGTCGCGGCCGACCCCGGCGCGCTCGGCGAGCTGCGGGGGAAGACGGGGATCTTCGCGGGGCGTGCAGCGCGGGCGGAGCGGGAGCGCGTCCTCCGCGGCGGGCCGGTCATCGCGGGGGCGATGGGGCGCGCGGCCGAGGCCGAGACCCGGGCGGCGGGGTGGCACCACGAGGCGGTTGAGCGACAGCTCCGGGCGGACGCGACGGGCGTGCCGCGCCTGACCGCCAAGGCCGAGGCGGCGGTGGCGGCCATGGGCGAGGCAAAGGACGACACGGGGCGCGCGGCGGCATGGAAGGCCGCGCAGGCCGACCCGGCGGTGGCGGGGGAGCTGCGGCGCTTCGGGGAGGCGGTGCGCGGGCGCCTCGGCGAGGAGGGCGTGCGCGCGCTGCTGCGCAGCGAGCACCGCCTGCCCGGCGGCGCTGCGGTTTTCCCTGGTGTGCCGCGCGAGCGCATGGCCGCGCTGGATCGCGTCGCCGCGGTCGTCGCGGGACTACGCGTCGGTGAGGGAGCATCTGCGCGTCTCACTCTCGCACAACGGCAAGGACAGACGCGCGGCATGCGGATGTGATCGGGAGGCCCGGGCTCCAGATGTTTGGGCAACACGCCTGTGCGCGGCTGTGACGGACTGACAACCGGCGCCGTCGCAGGACACCGCGCCGATCGTGCTGGTGGTGCAGGATGAGGTGCCGGTGCGCCTAATCGCTATCAGCCTCGTCCGACCAGCAGCCGCAGCTTCTCCAGCGCGACCCGTTCGCTCTCCTGATGGTCGATCGTCCCCGCGAACCGCCCTGCGGCGTCGAGGAGGAAGACGCTCGCCGAGTGGTCCATGGTGTAGTTCCCGCCCTCGACGGGGACGCGCCGGTAGAACACCCGGAACGAACGGGCGGCCGCGGCAATCTGCGGCTCCGTCCCCGACAGGCCGATGATGCGGGGGTCGAAAGCGGCTAGGTAGTCCGCCATCGTGCGGGGATCGTCGCGGCCGCTGTCCACCGAGACGAAGAGCCAGTTGACCCGATCCGCTTCGGGCCCGAGGGCCTCGATCCAGGCGGCCATGTTGGCCAGCGTCGTCGGGCAGACGTCGGGGCAGAAGGTGAAGCCGAAGAACACGGCGGAGGGCTTGCCGGCGTAGTCGCGCTCCGTCACCGCGCGCCCTCTGTGGTCGGTGAGAGAGAAGGGGCCGCCGATGCCGAGGCTCGCCGGACCGGTCGCGACGGGCCGCTGCCCGAGCGGCCCGTCGGTGACGAGCCAGCCCGCGGCCGTCGCGAGGAGGGCAAGGCCGAGGGCGGCGACGCCGCCCCAGGCCAAGTAGCGCACCCATCGCAGCACCGCTCAGTGTCCTTGGTGGTCGCCGCCACGGGCGCCCGGCGCCTCGACGGCCAGCTCGACGGTGACCTCGCCCGCGCGCTCGAAGCGGAGCGTGAGGGGAACCCGCGCACCGCGCGCAAAGGGAACGCTCGGGCCCATGAGCATCGCGTGGATGCCCCCCGGCTCCAGCCGCACCGTCTCCCCGGCAGGGATGACGAGGCCGGAGGTGAGGGGGCGCATCCGCATGATTCCATCGGCGAGCGCCGTCTCATGCAGCTCGACCGTCCGCGCCATCGGGGTTGAGGCGGAGAGAAGGCGGTCGGGAACGGAGCCATCGTTGCGCAGGGTCATGTAGCCCGCGGCGGTCGGAGCGCCGGCCGCGACGGCGCGCGTCCAGGGGTGGCCGATGGCGATGTCCCCCGCGCGGTAGTCGTGGGCGGCGGCGGGATGGGTCAGGGCGAGCGCGGCAAGAGCCGCCAGGCCGAAGAGGTGGCGTCGCATGGAGGTGGTCCTCTGATTCCGGGAGAATCCGCGCGGGGCAGCGCGGCAGGTGATCGGCTTGGAATCAGGCGGTGGGCGGTGCCCGGGCAGGCGGGGGGCCACGCGGCGGCGGGTGGGACGCGGCGACGGCTTCCGGGACGGACACGCGGGACGCGGACGTCCAGGTGACCTCCGCCGACGGCCGGCGCACGGCGCCCGGCAGCGCCGCGTCGTCCGGGAGGCGGCAGAGCGGGCAGGCGCCGTCGGCGCGCACCTCCGCCGGCGTCGTGTCCCCTTCGGGTGCGGGAAGGCCGGAGGGGAGGCAGAGGACGGCGGGCGCGACCGCCGGAACAGGGGCGGCCCAGGCCGTGGCCGGCAGGAGCGCGCGGGCGAGGATGCCGAGCAGAGCGAGGGCGGAGACGACCGCCCGCAGTTCGGCGACGACGCGCCTCATCGCGTCGGCCGTTCCCGCGATGGAATCGCGGCGGGCCGCAGCGTGCCGACCACCAACATGGCGACGCCGCACACGATCGCGACGTCCGCCATGTTGGTGGTCGGCCAGTGCCAGCCGCCGTAGTGTGCATCGATGAAATCGGTCACCTTGCCCTGCCGGACCCGGTCCACGATGTCATCGGCGGCGCCGCCGATGACGAGGCCCACGGCTTCCGCGCGCAAACGCGTCCGCCATGGCCAGGCAGCGAGCAGGGCCACGACCGTAAGCGTCACCGCGACGAGCGCCCAGACGGGCCCCGCCGCGCTCTCGCGGAACATCCCGAAGGTGACGCCGGTGTTGAAGCCGAGGCAGAGGTTCAGCACCGGCAGGAGGGCGATGCCGTCGCTGTAGGGTGCCACAGCGCCGCGAGCGCCCACGCCTTCGTCCCCCGGTCGGCGGCGAGCAGGGCCGCGAGGAGGCCGAGGCGCGCCAGCCACGGAAGGTCGTCATGAACCAGCCGGCGACGCGGGTGAGTTCGCCCGTCGCGACGGCCGCGCCCATCGCCACCATCACCGCCCCACCCGGCCGAGCCGCTGGGCGCGCCATGCGGCCGCGCCGCCCTCACCCGATGCTCGCCAGCCAGGGAAAGGCGCGCAGCATCCAGCCGGCCACCGTGGTCAGCTCGCCCGAGGCGATGGCGACGCCGGCCGCAACCATCACCGCACCGCTGGAAAGGCGCAGCGCATGGCCGAGCCGCCCCAGCCGCCGGCCGCGCGCCAACAGCGCCGGCAGGTAGAGCGCGGCCAGCAAGAAAGGCACGCCGAGGCCGGCCGCATAGGCGGCCAGCAGCGCGATGCCGCCGGCCGGGGCCATGGCCCCGACGGCCAGCACGGCCGCGAGCACCGGGCCGATGCAGGGCGTCCAGCCGAAGCCGAAGGCCGCCCCGATCAGCACGGCCGATACCGGATTGCCGCCGGCATCGGGCGCGGCAAAGCGCAGCTCGCGCGCCAGCGGAGCCAGCCGCAGCACGCCCATCTGCACCAGGCCGAGGCACACGATCAGCACCCCGCCCGCGATGGACAGCTCGTAGCTCCACCGCCGCAGCCAGCCGCCCAGCAAGGTCGCCCCGGCGCCGAGCGCGACAAAGACGGCCGAGAAGCCGAGCACGAAGAACAGCGCCATCCGCATCGTACGCCAGGGTCGCGCCTGCGCTTGCGCGAGGTCCGCGCCGGCCACCCAGGCCACATAGCCCGGCACGAGCGGCAGCACGCAGGGCGAAAGGAACGACACCAGCCCGCCGCCGAAGGCGAGGGCGAGGCTGAGCGCCGAGAGCTCAAGCATCATCAGTAGAAAATTGCCTTCTCGTCTCAGAGGGCAGACCGAGGGCCGCCTGGACGGCAGCCCTCGGCCTTTTCGGCCCGTGCCGGCTCTAGCGCGGCGTCGCTGGCGCCTCCGGCTGGGTCGGCGCCGGGATGCCCGCGCGCTCCTCGAGCTGGCGTAGCCGGTTCTCCACCGCCGCCGCGCGCTGCATCATCGGGCAGGGGCAGCATGACATGCCGCCCTGGCCCTGCTGCATGGGCATCTGCATCCCCGGCATGCCGCCTTGGGGCGGACTGCCCTGGGCGAACGCGCCGGCCGTGGCGAGCGCCCCGGCCAGGGTGATCATCGACACGGCAATCACTCTACGCATCAGCTCCTCCTTTGAAGCGTGGTTAAGTCAAGCAATCGTCCCTCCCACGTGGGAGGGTTACGCCAGCGGGCCGAGGCATGCTCCAGCCTGACGGCCGCTTCGCGCACCGCCGCCGGCGCGGGCCGCTCCGTGAACCGCAGCCGCGTCACCTTCCGGGGCAGGCCCGCTCAGGCACTGTCTCCGGTTGGACCACAGCAAGTCCGCCCTTCTGCCTGCACTGGTGGGCATGGCACATCGCCGTAAGAGCAGAACACGCAGCAATCGCCCTTTTTCGGGCGCAGCACCACGCCGCATCCTTTGCAATCGTAGAAAAACTGGCAGGCATCAGTCGGCATCGTCTCGGTCTGCCGGTGTCCGCATTGCGGACAGGTGATGGTCGAGGTGAGGACGGGCTGCATCAGGCACCCGTCTCGGCCAGGTCGCGCCGGGCATCGTGGATGATCGACCAGGCCGATTGCAGGAACAGCCCGGCGATCACCAGCGCCACCACCAGGTCCGGCCAAGGCGTGCCGGTCCACCAGACCAGCCCAGCCGCGACCACCACGGCGGCATTGCCAATGGCGTCGTTGCGCGAGAACAGCCAGACGGCGCGCACGTTGGCGTCGCCCGTGCGATGCGGGATCAGCACCGCCGCCGCCGCCACGTTCACCACCAGGGCAATGGCTCCGAAAATGCCCATCAGCTCGGAATCCGGCTGGTTCAGCACCAGCACGCGGTAGCCGGTCGTCACCAGCACGCCGAGGCCGAGCAGCGCGAGAAAGATGCCCTGGATCAGTGCCGACCGAGCGCGCCACAGCAGGCTCCAGCCGATCGCCAGCAGGCCGAGGAAGGTAATCAGGCCGTCGCCGAGGAAGTCGAGCGCGTCGGCTTTCAGTGCCTGGCTGCCGGCGACGAAGCCGGCGACGATCTCCACCAGGCCGTAGCCGACATTGAGCAGCACCACGATCCACAACGCCCGCTTGTAGCCAGGTGTGATGTGGCTGAGGTCCTTGGGCAGCTCGTCGTCATCGTCGCTGCCGGCTTCAGAGCGGGAAGCGGGCCTGTCCAGCCGGTCGAGCCGGTAGCCGAGGCCGGTCACGACGCGCTCCACTTCGGACAGGCGGGCGCCAGCACCGCCCAGGCGCAGCGTCATGATCTGCGAGGCGATGGAGACCTTCACCTCTTCCACACCACCGACGTCGCGCGCCGCCTTCTCGATCTTGGGGTCACGCCATAGGACGGAGCTGGATTCACGCTAAGCGGGACGGAGAGAGAACGTCATGCGGCGTTGACCAGGG
>JAIEOP010000360.1 GCA_019750465.1 Acetobacteraceae bacterium
GCGCGGGCCGCGTCCGCGGCCTCGGCGCGCCATCTGGCGCGCCGCATGGGTCAGCCTTTGACCGAGTTGGTATCAGTTCAACCGCAGCTCCCTGATGTGCTTCGGATCCGGCTGCAGCTCGCCGCGCTCCACCCGCTTCACGATCTCGGTCAGCGCGGCGTTGGCCGGGGTGGCGATGCCGACCTCCTTCGCCTTCTCCACGATGAAGCCGTTCAGGAATTCGATCTCGGTGCGCCGGCCCTTCACCATGTCCTGCCCCATGCTCGGCCGATGCGCGGCGCCGCCGGGCTTCCTCGCCTCGGTCAGGCGGTGGTCGTCGTATTGGGCCTTCGCCGCCGGGTCGCCCTCGCCGGCGCGGGCGATGACCTCGGGGTCCATGTGGAAGATCTCCTCCAGCACGTAGCCCAGCGCCTGGCCGGTGCGGATCGCCTCCGACCCCAGGCGGGCCGAGAAGTGGCGCAGCGTGTCGTCCATCAGGATGTCGCGGCTGATCATGCCGGTGCAGGCCGACATGCCGTTGCCCATGCCGTTGATCACCAGCTTCGACCAGCGTTCGCCCCACAGGTTCTCCGTGGCCTTGGCACTGTCGCTCAGGCCGAGCAGGCGCACCACCTCCCCCAGCCGGTCGGTGATGCGGCCATGCACCTCGCCGGCGCGGAACACGGTGTGCGCGGCGCCGCCCTTGCCGGCGTTGCGGTGCACATGGCCCGGCGTCATCAGCTCCACCGTGATGGAGGAGGCGATGGAGCCCAGCGTCTTGCCCCAGCCGACGATGCCGGCGATGGTCTCCTCGTTCATGCAGTTCTGCAGGGAGACCACGTAGCCGCCGGGCGCGAGATACTGTTTCACCATCATGGTCGCCCAGGCGGTGTCGTAGGACTTGGTGCAGACGAAGGCGATGTCGAAGGGTCGGCCCTTGGAGACCGCCTGCAGCTCGGTCAGGTGCAGCGCCTTCACGGGGACGGTGAACTCGGGCACGTCCTTCAGGTGGGTGATGCGCAGGCCCCTCGTCCGCATCGCCTCCACGTTCTCCGGCCACATGTCGACGAAGGTCACATCCTCGCCGGCCTGCGCCATGTGCGCGCCGGCATAGCCGCCGACCGCGCCGGTGCCGATGATGGCGATGCGGTTGCCCATGATGGCCGTCCCTCCCCGATCCTGCGGGCGGAGATTGCGCCAGCCGGCGCGGCTCGGCAAACCGGCGGGGCATGCCCGATCCCCGACGCTCCGCCCCGGCCGCGCTGCGCAACCGCGATGCGATCCTGTCCGCGCTGCGCACCCTGCTGCCCCCCGCCGGCCTGGTGCTGGAGGTGGCCAGCGGCAGCGGCGAGCACGCGGTGCATTTCGCCGCCGCGCTGCCGGATCTGGTCTTCCAGCCCTCGGACCCCGATCCGCGGGCGCGTGCCAGCATCGACGCCTGGGTGGCGGGGGCCGGGCTGCCCAACCTGCGCCCGGCCCTGGCGCTGGATGCGGCGGCGTCGCCCGCGGCCTGGCCGATCGCCCGGGCCGATGCCGTGCTCTGCATCAACATGGTGCACATCGCGCCCTGGGAGGCCGCGCTGGGCCTGGTCCGCGGCGCCGCGGCGCTGTTGCCGGCCGGGGCGCCGCTGGTCCTGTACGGCCCGTTCCGTCGCGGCGGCGCCCATACCGCCCCGTCCAACGCCGCCTTCGACGCCGCGCTGCGCGCCGAGGACCCGCGCTGGGGGGTGCGCGACCTGGAGGCGGTGGCGCAGGCCGCCGCCGCCGGCTTCGGCCCGCCGACGGTGGTGCCGATGCCCGCGAACAACCTGGTCCTGGCGTTCCGGCGCGCCGCCGAGACACCGGAGGCCGAAACCCCGGGGTAAGCATGGTCGCAATTTAATCCACGCATCCCCATACTAACGGCTCAACGTACCCCAAAGCCTGCCGGAGGATCGACCCCACCATGCGCCGTTCAGCTTCCATCCTTGCCGCGATCGCCGCCGTGGCGCTCGCGCTTGCGCCGGCGCTGGCCGATGCGCGGCCGGGCGGCGGCAGCTCCTCGGGCAGCCGCGGCAGCCGCACCTACAGCGCGCCGCCGCCGACCAACACGGCGCCCGGCCAGGCCCGCTCCTTCGACCGCACGACGACCCAGCCGGGGCAGCCCGGCGTCGGCCAGCCCGGCGTGGCGCAGCCCCGGCCGCCGATCGGCCAACCCAATCCGGCGGGCGGCTTCTTCTCGCGCAACCCGATGATGGCCGGCCTCATGGGCGGGCTGCTCGGCGCCGGCCTGTTCGGCCTGCTGGCGGGCCACGGCCTGTTCGGCGGGATGGCGGGCATCATGAGCATCCTCGGCCTGCTGCTGCAGGTTGCGCTGATCGCCGGCCTGGTCTTCCTGCTGGTGCGGCTGATCCGGGGCCGTTCGGCGGCGCAGCCGGCGATCGCCGGCGGCGTCCCGCCCGGCGCCATGGCCCGCCAGATGGGGGGCGGGCCTGACCGCCCGATGGGCGGCGGTGCCAGTGCCGCTGCCGGCGGCGCGCTGGCGCGCGGCGCCGGGCGCCCGCAGGCCGAGTTCCCGCTCGATGCCGCCGACTTCGAGGCCTTCGAGCGCCTTCTCAAGGAGGTGAACGAGGCTTGGTCGCGCAGGGATCTCGGCACGTTGCGCCGGATCGCGACACCCGAGATGGCGGACTATTTCGCCCAGGACCTCTCCGACCTCGAGGCGCGCGGCTGGCGCAACGAGACGCGCGACGTGCGGCTGGAACAGGGCGACATGGCCGAGGCCTGGCGTGAAGGCGCCCGGGAATGGGCGACCGTCGCCATGCGCTTCTCCATGGTCGATGTCACCCGCCGCATTGCGGACGGTGTCGTCGTGGAGGGCGACCCCGACCGTCGGACCGAATCGACCGAACTCTGGACATTCGTCCGCCCGCAGGGTGGGCAATGGACGCTCTCGGCGATCCAGCAGACCGGCTGACCGGCACTTTTGCCACAGCTGGCCGGAATGGCGCCGTTCTCACCGAAGGGTGGGGGCGGCACCATCGCAATTGGGGCGGTGAGCGGCTAAATGATGGCAGGATCGTGGCACGCCGGGGCGCGCCGCGGGTCCTCGCGCCGATCCCATCAGGAGAGTCCGCCCATGCTCGCCCTCTGTGTCCTGGCCGTTCTCGCGGCGCTCGGTGGCCTCGCCGCCGTCGGCGTGGCGCTCGGCCCGGTGGCGGGCATGGCCACGGTGGCATTGCTCGTCGCCCCGGCACTGGGCGCCATGTCGCTCGCCAGCGGGACCGCGGCGGCCGTGATCGCCATGCGCCGGGTTGGCTGACCCTCGCGGCTATCGTCCCAGCACGGGCAGCAGCACCGCGATGGCCGCCGGTGCGTCCCGGATCGTGACGGGAAGGTGTCCGGCCGCATCGCCATCCGCCTGCGTCGGCACGGCGGCATCGGTGGTGAGTTCGATCCGGCCGGCACGCCGCAGCGCCATCCCCGAAAGGCGCGGCAGCAGGTCGAGCGGCAGCGCGGCGCCATAGAGCGCCGCCCGCCAGGCACCGCCCCGGGGGAACAGGGCGACGCGGAACCCCGGCTCGTCCGGCAGGGCATCCGGTGCCAGCAGGTGGCGTCCGGCATAGAGCCTGCCCTTCGTCACGATGGCGCCGGCAACCTCGATGGCCGGCCCTTCATCGAGGACCACGCCGATCCGCGGGAAGCCGTAGCGCGGCATCTCCCGCAGCGCCTGCAGCACATAGGCGCCCTTGCCGAGGCCCCGCTTCAGCCCGGGCGGCAGGCCGTGCACGACCGCCGCATCGAAGCCGGCGCCGAGCATCTGCACGAACAGCCGCTGCGACCCGTCCCGCCAGGTGGCCAGCCCGGGGTGGATCCGCGCCGTGCGCCCGCCGGCCAGCACCGCCGCGGCAGCCTCCGGCCCCTGCGGCAGGCCGAGTTCCCAGGCCAGCACGTTGGCGGTGCCGAAGGGCAGGATGCCAAGCGTTGCCGCCGATCCCGCGATGCCGTTGGCGACCTCGGCGATGGTGCCGTCCCCCCCGGCGGCCACCACCAGCGGGATGCCGCGCCGCACGGCCTCCTGCGCCAGCCGGGTGGCGTGTCCGGGCGCCGTCGTCTCGGCAAGGTCCGCCGCGCGGCCCAGTCGCACCAGCGTGTCCATCGCCCGGCGCAGCAGCACCCGACGCCGTCCGCCCGCCGTTGGATTGAAGACGATCAGCACGGCGCGCCGGGCACGACATCGGCGGCGGAACCAGCCATGGCCTCCTGTGTTCCTCCTCGCGACATCGCCACCCCTGGCCCCGTGACGCAAGTATCGCGGTCTTGTGAAAAACAGAAGTCGTCGCTGAGACGATCACATGACAGTCTTTGATCCCATATCACTGTCACGCCATACGTCATTCAAGCTTCACGCCGAAGCATCGTTTGCCGCGTTACAGCGCGCGAAAGCGCAAAGCGGGGCGAATCGGCGACCCGGATGCGGTGGCGGATGCCTAAGGGTCTACGGCAACGGCGGCACGCCGGTTCACGGAGGGCCGCAACGCCGTGACCCGCCGTGCCCGCGCCGCGCGCTGCGAGCAAGGCAGGATCCATGGCAGCCATCAGCGACGATACGTCCGGCACCACCTGGTCCGGCGGCGACGCCCCGCGGCGCTACCGCACCATCTTCCTGTCGGACGTGCATCTCGGCACGCGCGGCTGCCGGGCGGATTTCCTGCTCGACTTCCTGCGCAGCGTCGAATGCGAAAGGCTCTACCTGGTCGGCGACATCATCGACGGCTGGCGCCTGCGCCGGACCTGGTACTGGAGCGCCGAGTTCGACGAGGTGGTGCGCCAGATCCTCCGCCTGGCGCGCTCGGGCGTGGAGGTGATCTATATCCCGGGCAACCACGACGAGATGGTCCGCGACTGGCTCGGGCTGGAAATCGCCGGCATCCGCCTCGCCGGCGAGGCGGTGCACCAGACCGCGGACGGGCGGCGGCTGCTGGTCACGCACGGCGACGCCTTCGATGGCGTGATCCGCTACGCGAAGCTGCTCGCCTTCCTGGGCGACTGGGCCTACGAGCGGGCCCTGGTGGTGAACCGCTGGTTCAACGCCGGCCGGCGCCGGCTCGGCCTGCCCTACTGGTCGCTGTCGCAATGGCTGAAGCTGCAGGTGAAGGAAGCGGTGAAGGCGATCGACCGCTTCGAGGTCGCCCTCGCGAACGAGGCGAAGCGCCGCGGCCTGGACGGCGTGGTGTGCGGCCACATCCACCACGCCGAGATGCGCCAGGTCCAGGGCGTGCTCTACATGAACGACGGCGACTGGGTGGAGAGCTGCACGGCGCTCGTCGAGCATGCGGATGGGCGCTTCGAGCTGGTGGACTGGGTGCGTGAGAAGCAGTTCTCCTTCTGGCCCGCCACGGGCGGCCGCGGCGTGGCGCGCGGCGCATCGGTTCCGGCCTGAGGGTCTGCGGAGCAAGGCCCGTCGCGGGAGGCGCGCCGTGGAACGCCGGCCGATCCCGAGCGGCAATCCTGCGCAAATTCGATTGCGTCCAAAACCCTGAGCGGGCATTGCCACACGCATGCTGATCGAGACCGAGGCCTCGCCGGCCGATCCGGCGATGGCAGCGCCCTGCGCGCCGCCGGGAGGGCCGCTGCGCGTCCTGATGGTAACCGACGCCTGGCATCCGCAGGGCAATGGCGTGGTGCGCACCCTGGCGACGGTGGCCGGGGAGATGACGCGCGCGGGCGACGTGGTGGAGGTGATCGGCCCGGACCGGTTCCCGACCGTTCCCCTGCCGAGCTACCCCGAGATCCGTCTGGCGCTGTTCCCGCGCCGCCGCCTGGCGCGCCTGGTCGATGCCTTCGGGCCGGAGGCCATCCACATCGCCACGGAAGGCCCGCTGGGCCGCGCCATGCACGGCCTCTGCCTGGAGCGCCGCTGGCCCTTCACCACCAGCTTCCACACCAAGTTCCCGGACTACCTCTACGCCCGCCTGCGGGTGCCGCCACGCTTCGCCTGGGCAATGCTGCGACGGTTCCACGAAGCCGGCCAGGGCACCTTCGCCGCCACGCCCTCGCTGCGGGCGGAACTCGCCGCGCGGGGCTTCACCAAGGTGGTGGCCTGGACGCGCGGCGTCGATCTCGCCCTGTTCCATCCGCACCCCGGGCGCGAGGCGCTGTGGCCGGACCTCCCGCGGCCGATCTTCCTCTATGCCGGCCGGGTCGCGGTGGAGAAGAACATCGCCGCCTTCCTCGCGCTCGACCTGCCCGGGTCGAAGGTGGTGGTCGGCGACGGGCCGCAGCGCGCCGCGCTGGAGCGGCGCTTCCCGCGCGTGCACTTCGCCGGCTGGCGCCAGGGCAGGGCGCTGGCGGAGGCCTATGCGGGGGCGGATGTGATGGTCTTCCCCTCGCGCACCGATACCTTCGGGCTGGTGCTGTTGGAATCGCTCGCCTGCGGCACGCCGGTGGCGGCGTTCCCCGTGACCGGGCCGCTGGACGTGGTTGCCCCCGGAACCGGCGCGCTGTCCGAGGATCTGCGCGAGGCCGCGCTTGCGGCGCTCTCCGCCGACCGCGCCGCCTGCCGTGCTCATGCCGAGGGCTTCTCCTGGAGCGCCTGCGCCGCCGCCTTCCGCCAGCGCCTGGTGCTCATCGCGCCCGTGGGCGGGTAGCGCCGCCGCGCCCCCGGGGCGTGGCTATTCCTGACGCGGCGGGGGCATGCTAGGGGCGGCGGCCCCGCCATGCCGCATCTCCCATGTTCCGCCGGCTGATCCGCCACCCGCGCACCCAGGCGGCGGTGGCGGCGAGCCTTGGCACCTACCTTGCCCTGGTCGCCCGCACCACGCGCTGGACGCTGATCGGCGCCGAGCATGTCGCGGCCGCGATCGGCGAGGACAGGCCGCGGCGGCCCGGAATCATCATGGCCTTCTGGCATGAGCGGCTGGCGATCATGCCGCTCTGCTGGCAGCTCGCCCGCCGGACCTTGCCGCCGCTGCGCGACGCGCGGGCCCATGTGCTGGTGTCGCAGCACCGCGACGGACGGCTGATCGGCGATGTCGCCCGGCGCTTCGATCTCTCGATGGTGTATGGCTCCACCCGCCGTGGCGGCGGCCAAGGCCTGCTTGCCCTGGCTCGGCTGATCAGGGACGGGGCCCATGTCGTGATCACGCCGGATGGCCCGCGCGGGCCGCGCCGCCAGGCCGCGCCCGGGGTCGCGCATCTGGCGGCGTTGAGCGGGCGGCCGGTGCTGGCGGTGGGTGCCGCCATCGCGCCGTCCAGGATCCTCGGCAGCTGGGACCGGATGCGGCTGCCGCTGCCCTTCGGCCGCGGCGTGCTGGTGGCGGCGCCGCCGATCCCTGTCCCGCGTGACGCGGGCGAGTCCATGCTGCCCGCCATCGCCGCCGCGATGAGCGACGCCTGCGACCGCGCCGATGCGCTGGCCCGGGAGCGTGGTGGCGTGGCCGCGACGGTGCGGGCCGGCGCGACATGAGCCTGGCCGCGAGGGCGTGGCGGCTCGGCGCCGCGGCGCTGGCGCCGGCGCTGCCGCTCTACCTGCGCCGCCGCGCGGCACGCGGGAAGGAGATCCCGGACCGGCTCGGCGAGCGCCGCGGCCATGGCGCCGCCCGCCCGCCCGGCCGGGTGCTCTGGCTGCATGCCGCGAGCGTCGGGGAAACCCTCTCCATCCTGCCGGTGCTGGACGCGCTTGAGGAACAGGCACCCGATCTCACCATCCTGCTGACCACCGGCACGGTCACCGCGGCGACGCTGCTGCGCCAGCGCCTGCCGCCCCCCCTTGCTCCCCGGGTGATCCACCGCTTCGTGCCGCTGGACGTGCCTGCCTGGGTGGAGCGTTTCCTCGCGGGCTGGCGGCCGGATGCCGCTGGGCTGGTCGAGTCCGAGCTCTGGCCCAACCTGATCGGCGCAGCGCGGCGGCACGGCGTGCCGCTGGCCCTGGTGAATGCACGGGTCTCCGACCGCTCCTTCCGGCGCTGGCGCAACCTGGCCCCGGGGCTGGCGCGGTACCTGCTCTCGGCCTTTGCGGTGGTGCTGGCGCAATCGGCGTCGGACGCCGCCAGGCTGGAGGCGCTTGGCGCCGCCGCGCCGCGCTGCCTCGGCAACCTGAAGTTCGCGGCGCCGCCCCTGCCGGCTGATCCGGCGCGGCTGGCCGGGCTGCGCGCCGCGGTGGGCGATCGCCCCGTCCTGCTCGCCGCCAGTACGCATCCCGGGGAGGAACAGCAGGTGATGGCCGCGCACCGGCTGCTGGCCAAGCGGCTGCCCGGGTTGCTCAGCATCATCGCGCCGCGCCATCCCGAGCGCGGCACCGGGATCGCCAGCCTGGCCGAGGCCGCCGGCCTCTCGGCCTCCCGGCGCGCGGCGGGTGGGCTGCCGGGCCCGGCGGTGGCGCTCCATGTCGCCGACACGCTGGGCGAACTCGGCCTGTTCTACCGGCTCGCGGGGGTGGCGCTGGTCGGCGGGTCGCTGGTGCCGCATGGCGGGCAGAATCCGCTGGAGCCGGCGCGGCTCGGCTGCCCGATCCTGCTCGGGCCGCATACCGCGAATTTCGCGGAACCGGTCGCCCGGCTGCTTGCCGCCGGCGGAGCACTGGAGGTGGCGGATGCCGCGGCGCTGGCCGCCGCGGCGCATGCCGTGCTAAGCGATGGCGTGCGTGCGGCAGGCATGGCGGAAGCCGCCGCCCGTGCCATCGCCATCGAGGCCGGCCTGCCCGGCCAGGTGGCGGCGGCCCTGCTGGACCTGCTTCCGCCACCCGGCGCCGGGCCGGGATCGCCCCGACGGGGGTTGGACGAGGGCACCCCTGCGGTATCCAGGACGTCCGGGCTCGCCACGGGACTGGCCGGGCGGTGAGTCCGGACCGGCGTTCGGGGGTCCGGCCCTTCCCGGCCGATGTGGGTCCGCCCGGCCCCATGCTCGAAGGAAGATCGTTGCTGCCATGATGCGTGCCCCCGCCTTCTGGACCGGGGATGGCGGGGGGATCATGCCCCTGCTGCTCTCGCCCATCGCCGCGGTTTACGCGGCGGCGACGGCCCGGCGCATGCGCCGGCCGGGCTGGCGCGCCCCGGTGCCGGTGATCTGCTGCGGCAACGCCACGGCGGGCGGCGCGGGCAAGACCACGGTGGCGCTCGATCTCGGCCAGCGCCTGGCGAACCGGGGCGTGGCCGTGCACTACCTGCTGCGCGGCTATGGCGGTCGGCTGAAGGGCCCGGTCCGCGTGGACCCTGCCGTCCATACCACGGTCGATGTCGGCGACGAGGCGCTGCTGCTGGCGGCCGAGCGCCCGGCCTGGGTCTCCGGCGACCGGGGTGCGGGCGCGCAGGCGGCGGTGGCGTCCGGGGCGCAGGCCATCGTCATGGATGACGGGTTGCAGAACCCGACGCTGGAGAAAGACCTGTCGCTGCTGGTCATCGACGGCAGCTATGGCTTCGGCAATGGACGGATCATCCCCGCCGGGCCGTTGCGCGAGCCGGTTCTGGCTGCGGCGCGCCGCGCCCAGGCCGCGGTGCTGATCGGCGAGGACGAGACCGGCGCGCTCGGGCAATTGCCGCCGATGATGCCGGTGCTGCGGGCCCGCCTGGTGCCGGGCCCCGAGGCGTCGATGCTGGCCGGGCAGCCGGTGCTGGCCTTCTGCGGCATCGCCAATCCGCGGAAATTCTTCGCCACGCTGCAGGAGGCCGGGGCGGTGCTCGCGGGCCGTCAGGCCTATGCCGACCACTATCCCTATGACGAGGGCGATCTGCGCGACCTGGTGGCGGAGGCGGAGTCGCTGCGCGCCATCCTGGTGACGACGCGGAAGGATTTCGTGCGCGTGCCGCCGACCTTCCGTGCGCGGGTGACGGTGGTGACCGTTGCCCTTGCGTGGGAGGAGCCCGCGAGGATCGAGGCGCTGCTGGACCCGTTGGCGGCGCGGGTGCCGTCGCCGGCCTGACGCGGCGGTGCGACGGGTCTGGGTTGAAAAAACCGTCCGGACGGTATAGCTGGCTGGGGGTGAACAGCGCCGTCCAACTGCCCCTGCCTGCCGATGCCCGCACCCGCATCCTCGATGCGGCCGAGGCGATCGTCCGCCGCGGCGGCGTCGCGGCGCTGACGCTGGAGGCCGCGGCGCGCGGGGCGGGCGTCTCGAAGGGCGGGCTGCTCTACCATTTCGGCTCGAAGGAGGCGCTGCTCTCGGGCCTGTTGAACCGCCTCGCCGAATTCGTCGCCGCGGATTTCGAGGCCGGCGTCGCCGCCCAGGGGCCCGGCCCCGGCCAGGTGGCACGCGCCATGCTGGAATGGGCGCTCGGCCTGCCCCAGGAGGAAATGGAGGATCGCTGCGACCGTGCCGCGGCGGTGTTCCTCGCCGCCTTCCACCATGACCCGGCGCTGCTCGACCCGATGCGGCGGGTGATCGCCCGCATGCGCGAGCGGGTGGCGGCGGACGGGCTGCCGGACGGCCACGGCGCCGCCATCATGGCGGCGGGCGACGGGCTGTTCATGGCCCGCATCTTCGGCCTCTACACCCTCACCCAGGCCGAGCGGGAGGCGGCGCATGCCGCCCTCTCGCGGCTGATCGTGCCCGCTGGGCCATGACCGGCCGGCTGCTCCTGCTGCTGGCGGCGGTGCTGCTGACGCTGGCGGGCGCGGCGGTCACGCGGTGGGGGCGCGACGCCGGCTTCGATCCGCCGTCGGCATCGGCCCAGGCGGCCGCCACGGCACCGGACTCCAGGACAACCGGGGGTGCAGCGGTGCAGCGCGAGCCGGTCGGCGTCGGCGCGCTGGGCCGGGTCGAGCCGGCCTCGCGGGTGCGCAAGCTCAACCAGCCCGGGGGATTCGCCGTCTCCCGCGTGCAGCAGATGCTGGTGGCCGAGGGCGATCGGGTGGCGCCGGGCCAGCTGCTCGCCGTGCTGGCGGACGCGGCGCAGAAGGACGCCGCCGTCGGCCAGGCCGAAGCCGCCGTGGCCGAGGCGCGCGCCACGCTGGAGAAGACCCGCGCCGCCGGCCGTCCGAGCGAAATCGCCGCCCAGCGCGCCCGCATCGAGAACCTGGCGCTGCAGGAGGGGATCAGCCGCCGCGACGCCGAGCGGGCGGAGCGGCTGGTGCCCTCGGGTGCCGGGGCCGCCGCCGTCGCCGACCGCAACCGCGTCGCCGCCGCC
>JAIEOP010000200.1 GCA_019750465.1 Acetobacteraceae bacterium
CGCATCGGCGCGCCGGACCCGCCGCGCGGGCGGCTCGCGCAGGCGCTGGTCGCGCTGGTGCCGCCGTTGGCCGATGGGCTGGTGGCGGCGCTGTGCTGGACGATGCTGCGGCCCCGGCGCGTGCGCTGGCGGCATGTCGAGTACGAGGTGCTGGGCCCGAACCGGGTGCGCGTCGTCGCGCGCGCGCCGCATGCCGGCTGAACCCGACGCCGCGCCGCTGCCGCCCTGCCCGATCACCGGCCTGCCGGCGGCGGAGCGTCTGCAGTGGATCCCCGCCAAGCTGCTCCATGACCTGTGGCGCCACGGCGCGCGCACCGACCCGGCGCCGCTGCGGCGCGATTCGGGGCGGATCGGGCTGTACCGCTCGCCCTGCGGGCTGGCCTTCTTCCATCCCGCCTTCGCCGGCTCGGCCGCCTTCTACGAGGGGCTCTATGGGCGGCTGCGGGTGCATGAGACGATCGCCGGGCAGGCCCCGACGCGGGGCGACTACGCGGCCGGCGCCGCGCTCGCCCGGCCCGGCGACCGGGTGCTGGAGGTGGGATGCGGCCACGGCGCCTTCGCCGCGCTGCTGCCGCCAGGCACGCGCTACCAGGGGCTGGAGCCGCACGGCGCCGCCCCGCCCGGGGCGCCGCCCATCCTGCCCGAGACGGCGGCGGCGCATGCGGCGCGCCACGCGGGCGAATACGACCTGGCCTGCGCCTTCCAGGTGCTGGAGCATGTCGCCGATCCGCTCGGCCTGGCGCGCGACATGGCGGCCTGCCTGCGGCCGGGCGGGCGGCTGGCGCTGGTCATGCCGGTCTGGCCCTCGCCGCATACGGCGCTGCCGAACAACCTGGTGAACCTGCCGCCGCACCACCTCACCTGGTGGACCGAGGAGGCCTGCCGCGCGCTGGCCGCCGCGCTCGGGATGCGGGTGGAGCGCACTGCGGTGCTGCCTGCCTATCCGCTGCACGCGGCGCTGGCGTGGTCGGTGCGGCTCTGCCCGGTGCGGACGCGGCCCGGGGCGTACGTGCTGCCGCGCTGGCGCTGGCACCTGTCGGTGGCGGCGGCGATGCTGGCCGGGCGGGTGATGGCGCGGCTCTTCGGCCTGCCGCGGGACGCCCTGCCGGTGGACGTGCTGCTGGTGGCGCGCAAGCGGGGCTGACGGTTGGACGCCGGCGCGGCGCTGCGGCAGGCTGCGCGCAAGCACCGGGAGCACCGCCACATGCCGAAGCGCCGGCAGCTCATCGCCATCGCCCTTGCCCCGCTCGCCGCGCCGCGCCTGCTGCATGCCCAGGCCGGCGCGGGCTGGCCGGCCGAGCGGCCCATCGAGGTGATCGTGCCCTTCCCGCCCGGCGGCGGCGTCGACGTGATGACGCGCATGATCCTGCCGCTGGTGCAGGCGCGCATCCCGGGCAGCCATTTCGTGGTGATCAACCGCGCCGGCGCCGCCGGGCAGCTCGGGCTGGAGGCGACCTTCAACGCGCAGCCCAACGGCTACACCATCGGCGCCACCACCATCCCCGCGCACAGCGGCATCCCGATCGAGCGCGCCGCGCGCTACCGGCCGCTGGATTTCACCTTCCTCGCCAACATCGTCGACGACCCGAACGCCTTCTTCGTGCGTGCCGAGAGCCCGATCCGCACCCTGGCGGAGCTGATCGCGCGGGCGAAGCAGGGGCCGGGCAGCGTCACCTACGGCACCATCGGCATCGGCTCGGACGACCACATCATCATGCTGGAGTTCGAGGCGGCGGCCGGGATCGCGGAGCAGACGCACATCCCCTTCGCGGGCTCCGCGGCGCTGACGCCGCAGCTGCTGGGCGGGCATCTCGACGTGGCGGTGGGCAATGCCGGCGAGGCGACGGTGCTCGCGCGCGAGGGCAAGGTGCGCGCCCTCGCCGTGGCCACGGCCGAGCGGATGCGGGAGGCACCGGACCTGCCGACCTTCCGCGAGCTGGGCTTCGACATCATCGGCTCGGCCTCCCGCGGCATCGTCGGCCCGCCGGGCATCCCGGAGCCGATCGCCGCCCGGCTGCGCGAGGCGCTGGGCGCGGCGATCGCCGCCCCCGCCTTCGTGCGCGAGGCGGAGCGGCAGGTGATGCCGCTGCGCCCGCTGCTGGGCGCGGAGTACCGGGCGATGGCGGCCAGCGTGGATGCGCAGCTGCGCGCGCTGTGGCAGCGGCGGCCCTGGCGCGGCTGAGCGCTTCTGGCGCCCGTTCCGCTGTCGTGCCAGACTGCGGCATTGCCGGGTCGTCACCCGTCCGCACAGAGACGGGCCGCTTGCCCGGGCAGGGAGAGGGGCAGGCGCGATGCGCGAGCTTGGCCGGGGCAAGCGGCGCGACGGCGGCCCGATCATCCGCCACACCTACCTGGATGAGCCGATCGACCTCGTGGTGGTGGATGAGCTTACGACCGGCTGGTACGGCCGCGACTGGCCGGCCGCGGAGCGGGCGGAATTCGCCTTCCTGGCGACGCTCGGGATTCCGGAGGCGGGACAGGTGTTCAACCTTGGCGCCCATCAGGGACTGGTCGCGCTGCTGCTGAAGCGGAAGCTGGTGCCGCGGGGCAGCGTCCTCGCGGTCGAGATGGACCGCACCAATGCGGCCGCCTGCGACCGGAACTTCGCGCTGAACGGCAACGCGGGCATGAGCGCCGTCCATGCCGCGGTGCTGGACCGGCCGGGCAGGGTGCATGCGCGGCGGAGGTCGAACGGCAACGTCATCCACGACGCGGCACCGGCGCAACGCCACCTCCAGGCGGTGCCGGCGCGGACGATCGACGCGCTGATGGCGGAGCACGGCGTGCCCGACCTGGTCTACATGGACATCGAGGGCGCGGAGGTGCTGGCGATGCGGGGCGCCCACGAGGCCCTGGCCAGGGTCCCGGCCTGGTACATGGAACTGCACGGCGACGAGGTCTGCGGCAGCTTCGGCGGCAGCAACACGGAGGTGGTGCGTCCCTTCGCCGCGGCCGGCTTCGTGCTCTTCACGTCGCCCTCGGAGGAGAGCCCCTACACGCGGCTGGACGGACTGGACGCGCTTACCCCGGATCGCTGCCACCTGATCGCGCGCCGCCCATAGCGCCGCCGCGGCGATCGTCTGTGCATTCTTCACGGATGACGAACTCGGCCTCTTTCGGGTGATCCCCATGCCGGTGCAGCTGCTGCTGGATGCCGCAAGCGAGGCGCTCCTAACCCGCATTTCTCACAGCGAATCGGTGCATCGGGTCGTCTGATCGGCGAAAGCTCTTCTGCGACAATGGCCTGCCGCTGAGCAGGAGATCGACCCGATGCCGTCGGGGCGTAGCGCGCCGCTGCTCGAGTTTGCACGTGTGGAGAGCCGTGCGGTCGTCGCCTCGTTCGACGGCGGTCGGATGACCTCCGACGCCGGCGCGCTGCTGCTGGACGCGGCGGATCGCGTGGTTGGCCTGACGCGTCGCCTGGCCGCCTGCTTCCGTGACGCGCGCGACCCCTCGCCGATCGAGCACGATGTCGAGACGCTGGTGATGCAGCGGGTGGTCGGCTTGGCGCTCGGCCATGAGGACCTGCTGGACCACGATGTGCTGCGGCACGATCCGGTGCTGGCGACGCTGGCCGGCAAGCCCTCGGCGCGGCGGCGTTCGGACTGCGCGCCGCTGGCGGGGAAGTCGACGCTGAACCGGCTGGAGCTGAGCCGCGGTGAGCCCTCGCGCCATGCCAGGCTGGCGGCCGACACCGCGGCGATCGAGGCGCTGTTCGTCGATCTGTTCCTCGTTGCGCACGCCCGCCCGCCGAGGCAGATCACGCTCGACCTCGACGCCACCGACGATCCGCTGCACGGGCGGCAGGAGGGTCGCTTCTTCCACGGCTACTACGACAGCCACTGCTACCTGCCGCTCTGCGTGTTCTGCGGCCGGCATCCGCTTGTGGCGAAGCTGCGGCGCGCCAACATCGACGCCTCGGCCGGCGCGGTGCCAGGCTCCGCCGAGCCAGGCAACCTGCGCCACGACCCAGACACCGCAGGACGCCATGCCCACCCGCAACGCCGCACAACGCGGCGAGGGGAGAGCCGCGGGCAAACCACCACCGCAGGCCAGCGCCCCACGAGCGAGCCCGTCATCCAACGCCGCCGCCACACCGCACGGTCCCAGGCCGATGGATCCGGTGAGATTCGCCGAGCAGCTCGGCCGCCCCTTCCCGGTGGTGAACCGCGACGGCGCCGCCGGCGTGGTGGGCACGCGATCCCTCGCGAACAGCGCCCCGGACGGGTACACGATCCTGGTCGGGCCGCTGACCGCCATCACCTCGCAGCCGCACGTGGTGAAGGATGCCGGCCTCGGCCCGGACGCCGTCGCGCCGGTGTGCAACGTCTCGGTGAACATGCTCGGCATCGTCGTGCGCGCCGACAGCCCGGTCCGCAGCGGCCGCGACCTGGTTGCCGCGGCGCGGCAACGGGCGCTGAATTTCGGCTCCTCCGGCCGGCTCTCGCTGAGCGCGCTCGGCGTGCACAAGCTGCAGGCCGCGGCGGGCGGGGAGTACGTCTCCGTCGCCTTCCGCAGCGACGGCGCGGCGCTGACCGAGGTGATCGCGGGGCGGCTCGACTTCGGCGCGGTCTTCCTCGGCAACGCCACGCCGCAGAGCCGCGACGGCGCGCTGCGCCTGGTCGGCGTCTTCGCCGACCGCCGCTACCCGGAGGTTCCCGACGTGCCGAGCTTCCCCGAACAGGGCATCCCGGCGCAGCAGATGAGCTATGCCGGCGTGCTCGCGCCCCGGGGCACGCCGGAGCCGATCCTCGCGGCGCTGGAGCGCGCCTGTGCCGCGGCCGTGACCTCGGCGCCCTTCCTGCGCGTGGTGGAGCGCTTCGGGGTCATTCCGGACCATCGCAACCGCGCCCGGTTCGCGGCGCTGCTGGCCAGCGAATACGCGGAGCTGGGTACGGTGCTGCGCGCCCTCGGCGTGCGGCCCGAATAGCGATCAGAGCCGCCGCAGGAAGCCGAGCATCGCGGCATTGACCTCCGCCGGCCGCTCCTGCTGCGTCCAGTGGCCGCAGCCGGGCAGGATGATGGTCTCCGCCAGCAGGGGCACGCTGGCCTTCAGGTTCGCCACCATCTCCTTTGCCCCGGGAAAGGCCAGCACGAGGTCGCGCTCGCCGGCGACGTAGAGCGCGGGCACCTGCACGCGCATTCCCGCGAAGGGTCGCAGCAGCTCCCAGTTGCGGTCGATGTTGCGGTACCAGTTGAGGCCGCCGCGGAAGCCGGTGCGCGAGAAGGCATCGGCATAGGCGTCGATGTCGGCCTCGGTCAGCCAGGCGGGCAGGCGCATCGCGGCGTGCTGGCCCATGCGCGCCAGCAGCCCGCCCCGGCGCGGCACCATGCTGAACCCGTCCGAGCCCGGGATCGGCGCCACGTCGCCCGAGAGCCGCAGCAGCGTGTCGCGGATGCTGGCGCGCACGTCCCGCTCCAGCTCCGCCTCGGCGGCGCCGGGCGCCTGGAAGTGCAGCTGGTAGAACACGGCATCGTCGGTCTGCGGCATGACGCTGGTGGGGCGCGCCCCGCCGCGCGGGCGGAAGGGCACGCTGAGGCCGATCACGGCGCGGAAGCGGTCCGGGCGCAGCAGCGCGGCGTGCCAGGCGACCGGCGCGCCCCAGTCATGCCCGGCGATCACCGCGGTCTCGGCGCCCAGCGCATCCAGCACGCCCACCATGTCGCCGACCAGGTGCAGCAGCGTGTACCCCTCGATCGCCTCCGGCGCGTCCGTGCCGCCATAGCCGCGCATGTCGGGCGCGACGGCGTGGAACCCGGCTTCGGCCAGTGCCGCGATCTGGTGGCGCCAGGAATACCAGCTCTCCGGGAAGCCGTGGCACATCAGCACCAGCGGGCCCGTGCCCGCCTCGGCGATACGCATGCGGATGCCGTTCGTCTCGATGACCCGGTGCGTGATGCTGCCCATGCCGGTTTACCTTTGCCGCGTCCTGCTTCCGGAATACACCGCCTGGATCGTCATCCCCAGGGGAAACGCCGCATGCCGCGCCGCATCATCGACATCTCCGTGCCCCTGATGGCCGGCATTGCCTCCGACCCGCCCTGGGCCTTGCCGCAGATCGATTACCACGACCACGGGATGACGGCGCCGCCGATCGCCGCGTATTTCGGCATCACCCTGGACCAGCTGCCGGAGGGCAATTACGCGGCGCGCGAGCAGGTGCGGATCTCGACCCACGCCGGGACTCACCTGGATGCGCCCTGGCACTACTTCCCGCGCCAGGACGAGGCGCTGGTGCCCGGCGGCCGGCCCTCTCTGCGGATCGACGAGGTGCCGCTGGACTGGTGCTTCCAGCCCGGCGTGAAGCTCGACTTCCGCGCCCTGCCGGACGGCCATGTGGTGCAGCCCGGGGAGGTCGAGAAGGAGCTCGCCCGCATCGGCCACGTGCTGAAGCCGCTGGAGATCGTGCTGGTGAACACCCGCGCCGGCAGCCGCTACGGAGAGGACGACTACGTCGATGCCGGCTGCGGCATGGGCCGCGCCGCCACCATGTGGCTGCTGGAGCGCGGCGTGCGCGTCACCGGCACCGATGCCTGGTCCTGGGACGTGCCGTTCAGCTTCACCAGGCAGCGGATCGCCGAAGGCGCCTCGCCCGACATCATCTGGGAAGGCCACCGCGCCGGCCGTGAGATCGGCTATTCCCACATCGAAAAGCTGCACAACCTGGAGGCACTCCCGGCCAATGGCTTCTCCGTGGTCTGCTTCCCGGTGAAGGTGCATCGCGGCTCGGCGGGCTGGACCCGGGCGGTGGCGATCCTCGATGCGTAGCGCCGGCTGGGCCGATCACTTGATGTTGCACAAGGCAACGGCGGGGTCTGCGCGCTAGGGTTGCGCCGCGGCTTGGTCCGCAGGAGTGCGCAGGCATGAAGGTCGGCGAGATCATGACCCGCAACGTCGTCTCGGTGCCGGCGGAGGCGCCGGCGCTGGCGGTGGCACGGATGTTGGTGGAGCATCGGATTTCCGCCGTTCCGGTGACCGACAACTGGCACATGCTGCTTGGGATCGTCTCCGAGGGCGACCTGATCCGGCGGCTCTCCACGGAGGACCACGAGGAGCGCCGCGGCCTGCTCAGCAGCCTGTTCTTCGACCGCGACCGCGCCGCCGCGCAGTTCGCGCGCGCCCATGGTGCCACCGCGCGGGACATCATGACCCGGGACGTGGTCACCGCCACCGAGGGCATGACCGCCCAGCATGCCGCGCACCTGATGGAGGAGCACCGCGTGCGCCGCCTGCCGGTGGTGCATGACGGCATGCTGCTCGGCATCGTCTCGCGCGCCGACCTGCTGCGCGCGCTGCTGCAGCCGGCGGAGGGCGCGGATACCTCGGACGAGGCGATCCGCGCCGCCATCACCGCGGCGATGCGCCGCCTGCCCTGGGCCGATTCGCCTTTCGTCCTGGTGGACGTGAAGGACGGCGCGGTCACCCTGCACGGCTTCTGCAGCTCGGCCGAGGTGCGGCAGGGCCTGGTGGCACTGGCCGGCAGCATCCCGGGCGTCACGGCAGTGCGCGACGCGATGCTGCAGCGCGGGGCCGCGGCGCTCGCCTGACGGCTGGCTGGCCGGCCGCAGCGGGCGGGCTGCCCGGATCCGTTCCTGGGTGCGCGTCCGCGGCCAGGCCGTGCTCCAGCAGCAGCCGGCCGATACGGGCGTTCCAGTGATGGTGGTGGCGCGAGCCGCCGACGGGGTGTTCCCGGACCATGGCGTCGGCATTGGTTGTCGGCGCCCAGGCGAAACCGCGCAGCGTCGCCATCTCGGCCGCACGCTGCGGGGGTGGCCTTCCGGCCCAGCTCCGCGCCCGCCGTGACGTCGCTCGGGGAGGCATGCCGGCGAACTGGCAGGTGAGGCCGGCCTCTTCCGCCAGCGCGGTGAAATGCGCGGCGCGTTGCGGGACGACGCCGCCCGGCAAGGCACGTGTCTAAGCAGGCTTTCATGGCTTGGCCCACACATCGTGTGGTCCAATCCATTGTAGCGAAAGCCTGCTTAGGTTTTTTGTCGTGCGCAAACCTCCAGAGGTTTGCTTAGCAGCGAGGGGCCTGTCCTACAGCTGCACGCCCTTCATGCCACCGGCGGGGTAGCGGGTGCCGGCGGCCGCGCCCTTCGGCACGGCGGCCTCGATGCATGCGATCTCCCGCGGCGTGAGGCGTACATCCAGTGCACCGATGTTCTCCCGCACCCGATCCAGGCGCCGCGTGCCGGGGATGGCGACCACGTCCTCGCCCTGCGCCAGCAGCCAGGCCAGGCAGAGCTGCGCGGGCGTGCAGCCATTCTCGCGCGCGATCGCCTCCACCGCCGCGACCAGGGCGCGGTTCCGCGCGAAATTCTGCTCCTGGAAGCGCGGATGCGCGGCGCGGCGTCCGTCGATCTGCGCGAAGTCGGTGATGGCGCCGGTCAGGAAGCCGCGGCCGAGCGGCGAATAGGCGACGAAGGAGATGCCGAGCGGCCGGGTCACCGCGCGCGTCGCCTCGGCCTCCTCGCGGTACAGCAGCGAGTATTCGGTCTGCACGGCGGCGATCGGGTGGACGGCGTGGCCGCGGCGGATGGTCTCGGACGCTGCCTCGGAGAGGCCGAGGAAGCGCACCTTGCCCTGCTGCACGAGCCGCGCCATGGCGCCGACCGTGTCCTCGATGGGCACGGCGGGATCGACGCGGTGCTGGTAGTAGAGGTCGATGGCATCGACGCCGAGGCGCCGCAGCGAGGCGTCGCAGGCGGCCAGCACATGGTCCGGCCGGCCGTTCACGCCGTTCGGGCCACCGGGATTCCGGGTTTGCCCGAACTTCGTCGCCAGGAAGACCTTGCCGCGGATGCCTCGCAGCGCGCGGCCGATCACCCCCTCGTTGTGGCCCCAGCCGTACATGTCGGAGCTGTCGAGGTGCGTCACCCCGAGATCGACGGCCCCGCGCAGCATCTCCACCGACGCCGCGTCATCGGCATCGCCGTAGATGCCGGAGAGCGACATGCAGCCGAGGCCGACGGCAGGGACCGCCGGGCCGCCATTGCCGAGGTTGCGTTGCGCGATGGCCATGGCCGTTCTTTCCCCCGAAGCGCGTGTGCCGGCCGGTCCCTGGGCGGAAAGGGCCGGCCGCAATCATGGCACCAGGGTTGGCCTCCGTCATGACCGGCAGGGACCGCGCCGCGTCAGCTGCCCGGCTCCGCTAGCAGCTCGAGCTGCCAGGTCATTTCCTCCTCGCGCAGCGGCCAACCGCCATCCCTGCCGGGGACCAGCGCCAGCGCCGGCGCGATGCCAGCCAGCACGGTCTGCGCCTGGACGGCGCAGCGCGGCGTCATGCCGGCCTTCCAGCACAGGCTCACCAGGCCCTTGGTGCTGCGCAGCCGGACGGCGCGCTGCACCGCCTCCTCGGGCATTGCGGCGCGGCCGCTGAGCAGGCGGATCACCTCGGCACGGTTGCCTGGGATGGCCGCGCAGGCGAAGGCATGGTCGCCGGCCGCCGCCGGCCGGGCGCTGATCTCGGTGCCGGCATCCAGGCGCCGCGCCAGCGACTGTCGCAGCATCGCCGCCTGCTCGGGCGCCAGCTCCGGCCGTGCCGCCAGCGCCTCCATCAGGTGGTCCGCGACGCAGTGCGCCAGCGCCTGCGCCGCGCGGGGTGGCAGGGAGGGCCGCGTCACCAGCTTCTCCTGCCAGGCCACGTGCTCGCCGGCGCGCGCGATCACCGCATCCAGCGTCGCCTCCCGGATCGCCGCACTCGCGTTGCCGAGCAGCGCGGCCACGGCCTCGGGGTCCTCGGTGGCGGCGATGGCGTCGGAGATGGTCTCGCTGATCTGCGGGCGCCGGGCCACCGCGGCCAGCGTCTCCGCCACCGGCGGGCTCATGACGAGGGCGAGCAGGTCGGCTTCGGTCAGTTGCGGCGAGAACCGGATGACCGGTTCCGCCACCGCCATGGCGGCATCGCCGGCGAGTTGCAGGATCAGCGCCCGCGGCGCGTCCGGCATCGCCTTCACCTCCTCGGCGATCATCGCCCGGACCGCGACGGCCGCATCGGTGGCGAGGCGGCAGAGCGTGTCCCAGGCCAGGCGGCGGAGCTTGTCCGGCGAGCGTCCACCGAGCAGCGGTGCCAGCCCGGCAAGCTTGCGCCCGAGTACGCCGCGCACGCGCGGATCCTCGTCGGCGGCGAGGATGCGGTCGGCCTGCGGTGGCGTCGCAGCATTGGCGGCGACCGCGGCGCGCACCGCGACGGCGGCATCGTTGGCAAGGAAATACAGCAGCTCCGGAGCGGTGCCCGGCTGCGCCGCCAATGCCGTGCGCTCGGCCTCGGAACCGCTGCGCGCGACGTGCGTGGCAGCGGCGTGATCCGGAACGGTCGAGGGCGGCGCGGCGGTCGCGCTGTCCATGACCTCGGTCATGCCGCGGCGGGTGCCAGACGCCAGGCGTTGCGGCCGGCGCGCTTGGCCGCGTAGAGCGCGGCGTCGGCCCGCGCCAGCACGGCCTCCGCCGTTTCCGGCTTCGCGTGCGGCGTCGCGATGGCGAGGCCGACGCTGACGCTGACGGGGACACGATCTGCGCTGCCCGGTGCTGTCAGCAGGATGGCGGTTGCGCCGCTGCACAGCGCCTGGGCGCGCGCCCGCGCCACGTCCTCGGTCGCCACGCCATCGAGCCACAATGCGAACTCGTCGCCGCCGAGCCGCGCCGCAAGGTCGGTCGCGCGCGTGGCGCGGCGCAGCAGGCCCCCGACTGCGATCAGCAGGGCGTCGCCGGTTTCGTGCCCGAAGCGGTCGTTCACCGGCTTCAGGTTGTCCACGTCCAGGAACAGCAGCGCGCCGCCGCGGCCCTCGTGCCGCAACCGCCCCAGGCGCCGACGCAGCTCATCGAGGAAGGCGCGGCGGTTCAGCAGACCGGTCAGCCCTTCGGTGCGGGCCTGGCGTTCCATTTCGTTCAGCAGGCGCTGGTTGCCGAGCACCACGCCCAGCAGGTCCGACAGCGCCTCCAGCAAGTGCCGCTCATCGGCGTCGAAGGGCCGCGCGCCGGCCGTGCGCCAGACCAGCAGCGCCTGGCAGGCACCCGGTTCGCCGCCGGTGGCCGCGAGGCCGGCGCGGTCGGGCTGCGGCACCAGCGCCACCGGCTCGCCGCCGACGCCGCGGGCGAAGACGGGATGCCCGGGCCG
>JAIEOP010000420.1 GCA_019750465.1 Acetobacteraceae bacterium
GGCGCCTCGGCGCGCGGCTGGCCGCCGGCGCGCAGGCGGCGGGCGGGCTGATCGCGGCGGCGGACCTGGCCGCCTGCACGGCGGAGGAGCAGGCGCCGATCGCCGTGCCCTTCCAGGGCTTCGAGGTGCGCCAGACGCCGCCGAATTCCACCGGCTTCACCATGCTGCAGATGCTGCGCATCCTGGACCGCTCCGACCTGGCGGCGCTGGGCTGGAACAGCCCCGCCCTGATCCACCACATGGTGGAGGCGAAGAAGCGCGCCTTCCTCGATCGCGAGCGCTGGGGTGCCGATCCGCGGTTTCTGGACATCCCGATGGCGCGCCTGCTGTCCGCCGACCATGCGGCCGAGCATGCGGCGGCGATCCGCACCGACCGCGCGGCCCCCCTGCCGGTGCGGGCGATGGCGGGCGGCGACACCACTTATTTCTGCGTGGTGGACGGCGCGGGCAGTGCGGTCTCCGCCATCCAGTCGCTGAACTCCGCCTTCGGATCGGGCGTGATCGCCGGCGACACGGGCATCGTGCTGAACAACCGCATGGCCTATTGGCACCTGGAGCCGGAGCACCCGAACCGGTTGGTGCCTGGCCGCAGGGTGCGGCACACCATGAACGCACCGATGGTGTTCAGGGACGGCGCGCTCTGGGGCGTGCTGGGCACGCCGGGGGCGGACAACCAGGTGCAGGTGAACGCGCAGGTGCTGGTGGCGATGGCGGTGTTCGGCCTGGATCCGCAGCAGGCGGTCGAGGCACCGCGCTGGACCAGCAGCCAGCCCGGCCAGGGCGCGAACTACCCGCATGGCGGCGACGAGACGCTGACGCTGGAAGCGGGCCTCGCCGAGGCTGCCCCCGCCCTGCGTGCGCTCGGCCACCGCGTGGCGCTGGTGCCGCCGCTGGAAGGGCCGTGCAGCGTGGCGGCGATCCGCGTGCTGGGGGACGGCGTGCGCATGGCGGCCAGCGACCCGCGGCGCGACGGCTGGGCGGGCGCCTTCTGATGCCGGGCGTGGCGACCGCGATGAATCTCGGCCGGCTGCTGACAGGGACGGCGCGGCGCGTGCCGGACCACCTCGCCCTGGTCTGGGGCGAGCGGCAATGGACCTGGCGGGAGCTGGACGCGCGGGTGGATCGTCTGGCCGCCGCGCTGCGGGCGCGCGGCGTCGGCAGGGGCGATCGCGTCATGGTGCATGCGCGCAACTCGAACGCCATGTTCGAGAGCATGTGGGCGACGTTCAAGATCGGCGCGGTCTGGGTGCCGACCAATTTCCGCCTGACACCGATGGAGGTCGCGGGCCTGGCCGAGACATCCCGCCCGATCGTGATTCTGCGCGACCGCGGCTTCGCCGGCCACGCCGACGCCGTGCGCGCGGCCGGCCCCTGGTGCCGCACCGTCATCGCCATCGGCGACCCGCGCGCGGACGAGCTGGACTACGAGACGGTGCTGCACGGCGCGACGCCGCCACCGCCCGACCACGAGGCGGACGTCGCCTATGATGATCCGTGCTGGTTCTTCTTCACCTCCGGCACCACGGGCAGGCCGAAGGCGGCGGTGCTGACGCATGGCCAGATGGGGTTCGTCGTCACCAACCACCTGGCCGACCTGTTTCCCGGCGTGACCGAGCGCGACGCCTCGCTGGTGGTGGCGCCGCTGTCGCACGGTGCCGGCGTGCACCAGCTCGGCCAGGTGGCGCGCGGTGCGCGCAGCGTGCTGCTGCCCGCCGAGCGGCTCGACGTGGAAGAAGCCTTCCGCCTGATCGAGGCGCACCGGGTGACCAACATGTTCACCGTGCCGACCATCCTGAAGGCGATGGCCGAGCACGAGGCGGCGCGGCGCCACGACCATTCCTCGCTGCGCCACGTGATCTATGCCGGCGCGCCGATGTACCGGGCCGACCAGCGGCGCGCGCTGGAGGTGCTCGGCCCCTGCATCGTGCAGTATTTCGGCCTGGGTGAGGTGACCGGGAACATCTCCGTCCTGCGAGCCGACCAGCACAGCCTCGCGGATGACGGCCCGATCCCCATCGGGACCTGCGGCAGCGCGCGCACGGGGATGGACATCGCCATCCTGGACGAGGCGGGCCGGCGGCTGGGGGCCGGCGAGACCGGCGAGATCTGCGTGCGCGGCCCCGCCGTCTTCGCCGGCTATTTCGAAAATCCGGAGGCGAACGCGAAGGCCTTCCGCGGCGGCTGGTTCCACACCGGCGACCTCGGCCAGCTCGATGCGCAGGGATTCCTCAGCATCACCGGCCGCGCCTCCGACATGTACATCTCGGGCGGTTCCAACGTCTATCCGCGCGAGGTGGAGGAGGCGATCCTGGCCCACCCCGGCGTGCTGGAATGCGCAGTGGTGGGCATGCCGCATCCGCGCTGGGGCGAGAGCGGCATCGCCTGCGTGGTGCCGCGGCCCGGCATGGCGGTGACGGAGGCCGAGGTGCTTGGCCACCTGCAGGACCGCCTCTCGCGCTACAAGCAGCCGCTGCGCGTGGTGGTGTGGGACGCGCTGCCGAAATCCGGCTACGGCAAGATCCCCAAGCTTCTGGTGAAGCGGCGCCTGGAGGAGGAAGGCGTGGGCTTCGCCTGACCGCGATGCTATGGCCGGGCCGAATGGCCCGCACCCCGCTGTCGCTCATCGTCATCCTCGGCGCGCTCACCGCCTTCGGGCCGCTGGCCACCGACATGCATCTGCCGGCCTTCCCGGCGATCACCGCGGGACTCGGCACGGAGAGCGCCGGGGTGCAGCGGGCGCTCGCCGCCTTCTTCGCCGGCATGGGGCTGGGGCAGCTGCTCTACGGCACGGTGTCGGACCGGGTGGGCCGGCGGCCGGCGCTGCTCGCGGGGCTTGCGCTGTTCACGCTTGCCTCGCTGGCCGCGGCGATGGCCGACGGGATCGGCTGGTTCACCCTGGCGCGCTTCATCCAGGGCATCGGCGGCTGCGCCGGACCGGTGCTGGCGCGCGCCATCGCGCGCGACCTGGCCGAGGGGCCGGCGATGGCGCGGCTGATGTCGCAGCTCATGCTGGTCTCCGGCCTCGCGCCGATCGTTGCGCCGACGCTTGGCAGCGCGCTGCTCGCCGGGTTCGGCTGGCGCGCCATCTTCGTGACGCTCGCGGGCTACGGCGCGGTGCTGGCGGTGGCGGTGATCCTGCTGCTGCGCGAGAGCCTGCCGCCGGAGCGGCGCCGGCGCGACGGGCCGGCGGCGGTGCTCGGCACCTATCTGGGGCTGCTGACCGACCGGCGCTTCATCGGCCTGGCGCTGTCCGGCGCGCTGCTGTCGGCGGGCATGTTCACCTATATCGGCGCCTCGCCCTTCGTCTTCATGGAGCTGCACGGCCTGGCGCCGCACCATTACGGGATGCTCTTCGGGCTGAACGCCATCGGCATCATGGCGGTGGCGCAGGGCAATGCCCTTGCGATGCGCCGCGGCGTCCCGACGGCACGCGCGCTCGATCTCGTGCAGGCGTGGATGGGCGGGGCGGCCCTGCTGCTGCTTGTGGTGGTGACGACGGGCTTCGGCGGCTTCCCCGCGGTCGCGATCGCGCTGTTCTGCTACGTCGCCGGCATCGGCGCGGTGATGCCGCTGGCCAGCGCCCAGGCCATGGCGGCGCATGGCCGGGTGGCCGGCAGCGCCTCGGCGCTGATCGGCACGCTGCAATTCGGCATCGGTGCCCTCGTGGGCTGGCTGGTCGGCGCGCTGCACGACGGCACGGCGCTGCCGATGGCTGTCGGCATCGCCGGCTGCGCCGCGCTGAGCATCGCGGTGCGGTGGACGCTGGCGCGGTGACGGCCCCTACCGCACCTGCCCGCGCAGCACGTGCTTCTGGATCTTGCCGGTGCTGGTGCGGGGCACTTCCGTGAAGACCACCTGCTTCGGGCACTTGAACCCAGCAAGGTGTTCGCGCGCGAAGGCGATCAGCTCGGCCTCCGTCGCCGTGGCGCCCGGCTTCAGCTCGACGAAGGCGCAGGGCACCTCGCCCCACCTGTCGTCGGGCTTCGCCACCACGGCCGCCAGCGCCACGGCGGGGTGCTTGTACAAAGTGTCCTCGACCTCGATGGAGGAGATGTTCTCGCCGCCCGAGATGATGATGTCCTTCGAGCGGTCCTTCAGCTGCACGTAGCCGTCCGGGTGCCTTACCGCGAGGTCGCCGGTGTGGAACCATCCCCCCGCGAAGGCCTTGGCGGTGGCCTCGGGGTCCTTCAGGTAGCCCTTCATCACCACGTTGCCGCGCATCATCACCTCGCCCATGGTCGCGCCATCGGCGGGCACGGGGGCGAGCGTCTCCGGGTCGCGCACGTCGAGGCCCTCGAGTGCCAGGTAGCGCACGCCCTGGCGCGCCATCAGCCGGGCCTGCTCGGGCGCGGGCAGCGCATCCCAGGCGGCGTTCCACTCGTTCACCACGGCGGGGCCATAGACTTCCGTGAGCCCATAGACGTGCAGGACGGCGAAGCCGGCGGCCTTCATGCGGGCCAGCACGGCCTCGGGCGGCGGCGCGCCGGCGACGACGAACTGCACCTGGCGCGGCAGGGCACGCTGCTCGGCCTCCGGCGTGTCGAGCAGGGTTGCCATCACCACCGGCGCGCCGCACATGTGCGTCACGCCATGCTCGGCCATGAGCTGCCACATGGTGGCACCCCGCACGGCGCGCAGGCAGACATGCGTGCCGGCGACGGCGCAGACCGTCCAGGGGAAGCACCAGCCGTTGCAGTGGAACATCGGCAAGGTCCACAGGTACACCGGCTGCCGCCCCATGCCGGAGGACAGCACGTTGCCCACCGCCAGCAGGTGCGCGCCGCGGTGATGGTAGACCACGCCCTTCGGCCGCCCCGTGGTGCCGGAGGTGTAGTTCAGCGTGACCGCGTCCCACTCGTCCCGCGGCATCGGCCAGGCGAAACCGGGATCGCCTTCCTCCAGCAGCGCATCATAGGACAGGCCATCCAGCGTGTTGGTCCGCGCGGCGGCAGGGGCTTCCGGGTCATCGACCTCGACGATCAGGGGCGCCGGGCCCTTCAGCATGGCCAGCGCCAGCCGCAGCAGCGGGATCAGCTCCCGGTCCACGACCACCGCGCGCGCCTCGCCATGCGCCAGGATGTAGGCGATGGTGTCGGCATCGAGCCGCGTGTTGATGGTGTTCAGCACGGCGCCGGCCATCGGCACGCCGTAATGGCATTCCAGCATCTCGGGGATGTTCGGCAGCAGCGCCGCCACCGTGTCGCCGCGGCCGATGCCGCGCCGCGTCAGTGCGGAGGCCAGGCGCACGCAGCGCTCGCGCAGCTCCCGGTAGGGGCGGCGCAGCGCGCCGTGGACCACGGCGACATGGTCTGGGAAGACCTGCGCCGCGCGTTCGAGGAACAGCAGTGGCGTCAGCGGCTGGTGGTTCGCCGCGCAGCGCTCGAGGCCGGTGTCGTAGTCCATGGTCGCGCCCCTACCGGTGCCGCCATTCGGGCTGCCGCTTGCCCAGGAAGGCGCCGATGCCCTCGATCGCGTCCTCGGCCAGCAGGTTCTCCACCATGATCTCCGAGGCGAGGCGGTAGGCGCGATCCAGGGGCTGGCCAAGCTGCGCGTTCACCCCGCGCTTGCCGAGGCGCAGCGCCGCGCCGGAGCGGGCGGCGATGCGCCCGGCCATCTCCATTGCTGCCGCCAGCGCCTGGCCCTTCGGAACCACGCGGTTCACCAGGCCCATGCGCTGCGCCTCCGCGGCAGGGACCATCTCGCCCAGCAGCAGCATCTCCATCGCCGCCTTGCGCGGCATGGCGCGGGCGATGGCCACCGCGGGCGTCGTGCAGAACAGGCCGAGGTTCACGCCCGGCGTGCAGAACTGCGCGGTCTCGGAAGCCACCAGCAGGTCGCAGCTCGCGGCGAGCTGGCAGCCGGCGGCGGTGGCCACGCCCTCGACGGCGCCGATCACCGGCTGCGGCAGGTACACGACCTGCTGCATCATCGCCGCGCAGTCGTCGAGCGTCTCGGTGAAGAAGGCGGCGCCGCCATCGGGGTCGGCGCGGTGCGCCGTCAGCTCCTTCAGGTCATGGCCGGAGGAGAAGACCGGCCCCTCGGCGGCGATGACCACGCAGCGGATGGATTCGTCGCCGGCGATCGCCTCGAGCGCCTCGCGCAGCGCCGCCAGCATGGCGCGCGAGAGGGCGTTGCGCGACGCCGCGCGGTTCAGGGTCAGCAGCGCGACGGCATCCTCGTCGCGGCGCAGCACGGCCGGGGCATTGGCCGCGGCGGTGGCGAGGGATGCGGACATGGCACTGGCCTCCCGGAGACGGTCAAGAGCTAGGGCGTTGCCAGGCGGCCCGCAAGCCGCGCTTGACCGCGCCGGGGCGCCGCGGGACCCTTCGCCATGCCCCTCGATCCCGTGACGGTGGAGGTGATCGGCGCCGCCCTTGCCTCCATCGTCGAGGAGATGGGCGAGGCGCTGGTGCGCGCCTCCTTCTCGACGAACATCAAGGAGCGGCGCGACTGCTCGACGGCGCTGTTCGACCGCGAGGGGCGCACCCTCTGCCAGGCCGAGCACATCCCGATCCACCTCGGCAGCTTCCTGGATGCCCTGCCGGAGATCCTGAAGCGGCATGATGCGGCCAGGATCCGGCCGGGCGATGTCTTCGTGTTCAACGACGCCTATGCCGGAGGCGGCACCCATCTGCCCGACATCGTGCTGGCCGAGCCGGTCTTCGTGGATGGCAGCATCGCTGCCTGGGCGATGAACCTCGCGCACCACGCCGACTTCGCCGATCGAGGACACGCGCATATCTTCCAGGAGGGCCTGCGCATCCCGCCGGTGCGCCTCCATGCGGCCGGGGAGCTGTGCCAGGGCGTGCTGGACCTGATCCTGCTGAACTGCCAGGTGCCGCGGGAACGGCTTTCCGACCTGCGGGCGCAGATGGCGGCGAACCGCCTCGGCGTCGCGAGGTTCGGGGCGCTCTGCGCGCGCCATGGCACGGCCACCGTGCTGGCCGCCGGTGCGGCGCTGATGGATTATGCGGAGCGTCGCATGCGCGCCGGCATCGCCGCGATCCCCGATGGCGTCTACCGCTTCGCCGACCGGCATGACGGGCCGGAACTGGAGGGCGAGATCGAGATCGGCGTCGCGATCACGGTGGCCGGCGACGCCATGCGCCTGGATTTCGACGGCCCGCCGCAGCTCCGCGCCGGCATCAACATGACCATGACGGCGCTGCTGGCGACGGTGTATTATGCGCTGAAGGCGGTGGTGGATCCGGGCCTGCCGCCGAATGCCGGATTGGCGCGGCCGCTCGCCGTCACCGCGCCGCGCGGCAGCGTGCTGAACTGCATCGCGCCCGCGGCGGTGCACAACCGGCTCTCGCTCTGCCAGCGCGTGGTGGACCTGGTGTTCGGCGCGCTCGCAGGGGCGATCCCCGCGCGCGTGACGGCGGCGCACAACGGCGCCTGCGTCATGGCGACCTTCGCCGGCGCGCAGCCAGGGACGGGTGCGCCCTGGGTCTATCTGGAGACCATCGGCGGCGGCTTCGGCGCGCGGGCGACGAAGGACGGGCTGGATGGCGTGCATGTGCACACCACCAACACCTCCAACCTGCCGGTCGAGGCGCTGGAGCCGGAATACCCGCTGACCCTGCTCGAATATGCGCTGGTCGATGGTTCCGGCGGGGCAGGGCGCCGGCGCGGCGGGATGGGGCTGCGCCGGGTCTATCGCGCCGAGGCCGACTGCCGCGTCGAACTCGACATGGCGCGCATGCTCTCCGCGCCCTGGGGGCTGGCCGGCGGCGCGCCCGGCGGCAGGGCACGCATCGAGTACGGGCCGGGCGTGGCGCCGTTGGTGAAGGGGCAGGGATCGCTGCGCAAGGGGCAGGTCTTCGGCATCGTTACGCCGGGGGCAGGGGGATACGGCGTCCCCGAATTCCCTTCCCCGCTGGCGGGGGAGGACTAGGGTGGGGGTGGCGGCGCCCTCGGGGGACTCCGCTCCCACCGCCACCCCCCTCCAACCTCCCCCCGCGAGCAGGGGGAGGCTTCCATGCCTATGTCATCGGCACCGCGACATGCGTGCGATATGCCGGGCGCAGCAGCAGCCGCTCGTACCAGGCGCGCAGCCGCGGCAGGTCGGGGCGCTCGATCGGCAGCGCGAACCAGCGGTGCAGGAAGCCGCCCAGCGCGATGTCGGCGATGGAGAAGCCGGACGGCGCCAGGAAGGGGCGGTCGGCCAGCGCCACCTCCTCGATGATGCGCCACAGCCGCCCGCCGGCGACCAGTGCCTTCGCCACCGCGTCCATGTCGCGTTCGGCCTCCGGCGTCCGCACGAAGGTCCAGAACAGCACGCGCATCGGCTCGTTCATCGAGGCCAGCGTCCAGTCCATCCATCGCTCCACATCGGCACGCGCCTCCGGCGCTTCCGGATAGAACGCATTGCCGCCCGCCTGGGTGCGGCAGAGGTAGCGCAGGATGGAGTTGCTCTCCCACAGCGTGAAGCCGTTCGGCATGACCAGGGTCGGCACCGTGGCGTTCGGGTTCATCGCCGCGTAGTCGGGGTCCCTGGTGCGGCCGAAGGCGCCGCCGGCCTCGACGCGCTCGAACGGGATGCCGAGCTCGTCGAGCAGCCAGAGCACCTTCATGACGTTGACGGAGGAGGTACGGCCCCAGACGGTGATCATGCGCGGGCGCCCCTACGACAGCGGCACGGCGACGTGGGTCCGGAAGCCTGCGTGGCGTTCCAGCAGCCGGTCGTACCAGCGGCGCAGCGCCGGCAGCTCGCCGCGGCTGATCGGCAGCGCAAACCAGCGGTGCAGGTACGGGCCGAGCGCGATATCGGCCAGGCTCATCGCCCCGCCGCAGACATAGGGGCTGTCGCCGAGCTGGGCCTCCACCATCCGCCACAGCGCCTCCGCCTCGTCGCGCGCCTTCGCCGTCGCCGCCATGTCGCGGTCCCGCTCCGGCGTGCGGACATGGGTGAAGAACACCACCGTCATCGGCCCGCCGAGCGCCGAGAGCTGCCAGTCCATCCAGCGCTCCACCAGCGCGCGCGGCTTCGGCGCGGCGGGGTAGATCGCATGGCCCGGCGCCCGGCTGTTCGCGAGATACCGGCAGATCGAATTGCTCTCCCAGAGCGAGAATCCCCCGCCATCCTCGATGGTGGGCACCTTCGCGTTCGGGTTCATCGCCAGGTAGAAGGGCTCCCGCGTCACGCCGAAGGCGCCGCCGGCATCGGCGCGCTCATGCGCGATGCCCAGCTCCTCGCAGAGCCAGAGCACCTTCATCACGTTGCTCGAACTGGTGCGGCCCCAGACCTTCAGCATGCACGCCTCCTGCCCTGTCCCCGCGCGAGGCTACCGCGGCGCAGGGCGCAGGGGAACCGCCGAGCGCCGGCCCGCGAAGTCCTGCGGCAGCGCAGACGAGCGTGCGCAGACGAGCGTGGCGGATCAGCAGGACACCCGCGGCGAGGGCTGGCAGCCCGGCCTGGAATTCGCTGCGCCGGCAGCGGATGCCGGAGGCGGGGCACCTGCGTTGCGCGGCAGCCGGGATCGGGCGACAACGCCGGCGATGCTGCCCGCGCTCCTGATCGCCGCCCTCGCCGCCGCCGCGCCGCTCCTCGCGCGCGGCTCGGAAGGCTGGTTCGGCCTCGCGCCCTGCGAACTCTGCCTCTGGCAGCGCTGGCCCTACTGGGCGGGCGCGGTGCTGGCACTGCTCGCGGCGCTGCTGCCCGCTGCGCGGCGGCCGGTGCTGGCGCTGGCCGGCGTCGCAGTGCTGGCCTCCGGCGCGATCGGCGGCTTCCATGTCGGGGTGGAGCAGGGCTGGTGGCCCTCGCCGCTGCCCGGCTGCCAGGCGCCGCGCGTGCTCGGGCCCGGTGCCAGCGTCGACGACCTGATGCGCTCCCTGGCGCCTGCCCCGACCAAGCCCTGCGACGCACCGACCTACCTCATCCCCGGCCTGCCGCTGTCCATGGCCGGGATGAACCTGCTCTATGCCCTTGGCCTCGGCCTCCTTGCCCTCATCTGGTCAGCGAGACGAAGGAGCATCGCATGACCGACCGCACGCCGCGCCGCTATGTCGAGCGCGTGATCCGCGTCGACCACGCCGGCGAGTACGGCGCGCAGCGGATCTACCAGGGCCAGCTCGCCGTGCTGCGCAATACGCGCCACGGCCCCGTGCTGCGCCACATGCAGGCGCAGGAGGAGGCGCACCTGGCCACCTTCTCGCGCCTGATCGCCGAGCGCCGCGTCCGCCCCACCGCGCTGCTGCCGCTCTGGCACCTGGCGGGCTTCGCGCTCGGCGCCGGCACCGCGCTGCTCGGCGCCCGCGCCGCCATGGCCTGCACCGTGGCGGTGGAGGAGGCGATCGACGAGCACTACGGGGCGCAGGAGGCCGCGCTGGGCGAGGACGAGGCGCCGCTGCGCGCCGAGATCGCCCGCTTCCGCGCCGAGGAGCTCGAGCACCGCGACATCGGCCTGGCCAACGAGGCCGAGCGGGCACCCGGCTACCGCCTGCTCAGCGCGGCCATCAAGGCCGGCTGCAAGGCGGCGATCCGCATCAGTGAAAGAATCTAGGGGGAGGGCCCTATGGAGACCCTGCCGCTGCCCGAGGCGGACGCGGCCACCACCGCCAGCGTGAAGGACTGGCTCGCGCGCTTCGCCGCCTGCGTGCGCGCGGTGGATTATGCCGCGGCCTACCCGTTCTGGCACGACGGCATCGTCATCTTCGGCACCTACCAGGAACTCGTGCGCAGCCGCCAGGCCTGGACCGACACGCAGTGGGACAATGTCTGGCCGCGCACCGCGGACTTCGCCTTCGACCTGCCGAACACGCTGGTGCTGGCATCCCCGGACGGGGCGATGGCGGTGGCGGTGACGCCCTGGACGAGCACGGGATTCCACCCGGATGGCTCGCCCTTCCCGCGGCCGGGACGCGCGACGATCGTGCTGGCGAAGCAGCCCGATGGGCGCTGGGTGGGGGTGCATTCGCACATGTCGCTGCAGCGCGGCGTGCCGCAGGACAGCCATGGCAGGCGGGCGGTGAAGGCGAGATAGAAGCAAGCGCTTATGAGGAGAACTCCCCCGTCGCCGTATACGGCGACCCCCTCCTTTTTCTGTCAGTTCATGCGCGTGCCGTTGGGGCCAGCCGGGCCACACGGCCAACCAGGGAGGATCCGTCATGCCCGTCGATCCGCAGATCCAGGCGTTGCTGGACGCCGGCCGGCACCTGCCGGCGAC
>JAIEOP010000444.1 GCA_019750465.1 Acetobacteraceae bacterium
TGCCGCTGCGCCCGGGGCAGGCCGAGCGGCGCACCCAGGACGACAAGCGCCACGGCACGGCCTCGCTGTTCGTTGCGCTCGACGTGAAGGCCGGCACCATCATCGGCCGCTGCACGCCGCGCCACCGCGCTGCCGAGTTCCGCCGCTTCCCCGACGCCGTCAGGCGCGCGTGCCGAACGACCCCGACATCCATGTCGTGATGGACAACGCCTCCAGCCACAGGACCGCGCTGATCCGCGACTGGTTCGCCAGGCGGCCGCGCCGGCACAGGCACTGCACGCCGACCTCGGCCTCCTGGACCAACCAGGTCGAGCGGTTCTTCGCGCTGCTCACCGACGACGCGATCAGGCGCGGCGCGCATCGCTCCACCGCCGAACTCGAAGCCGCCATCCCCGCCTACATCGACGCCCACACCGCCGAGCCGAAGCCCTTCCGCTGGACCAGGAGCGCCGACGACATCCTCGCCGCCGCCCAGCGCTTCCGCCAGCGCACCCTCAGCGTCCAAAGCAACTGCCTGGACACTTCGGAGCCGGGACACTAGAGCGGATTGCGTCCGCATGCGCTCACGCAACACGCTCCAGCCTTTGCCGGGTCGCGGGATTCAGCGTTTGCGGCGATTCTGCCTCAACGCATCCCGTTCTAGCGGTTCAAGGGGATGACTCGGTTGCATGGAGAATTGGCCGATCTCGACCACGCCCGTATGGATGCCGACGCCGACGCCGAGCTCCGCCGCCGTCAGGCCGCCGAGCTGCCGTGCCAAGCCTGCCAGCTCTGCGCGGCAGCGCCGGTGGATCTCGAACCCGGCGAGGATTGCGGCTTCGGCGCGGCGCTCCACCGTGATGGGGACGTTGAGGATCGCCATCAGGCCGTCGCCCATATGCTTGTTGACGATGCCGTCATGCGCCCAGACGCTTTCGGCGCAGCGATCCTGGAAGACGCTGACCGTCTCGCCCAGCACGATCGGGTCCATGCGGGAGGCGAGGCTGGTGTAGCCGCGGATATCGGCGAACAGGATGGTCGCCGTCCGCGACACGTGCCGCCGCCGCTGCACGCGTTCAAGGCGCGCTCGCAGATCGTGCAGATCTCGGGGTTCATCGTGCTGCGCGTGATGCCGACCATGCGGAACGGCGCGGCGAGTGGCCCGCGGATCGGGATCGGGACGCCCATCTGGTCCCAGCACCCGCGGCAGATCCGCGCCGGAGCGCGGCGGGCTGCGGCCATCGGGCGGTGGTCTCCTGGCCGCGCCGGTTCGGCACGGAGGACATCCGACGTAGAGGCACGGTTGCGCAATGGCAAGCCGCGTAACCAGCCGGTTCCCTCACGGCCCCGTCCCGCGCTAGGCTGGCGCGGAAGGGGGCGCGACGCGACGCCGCCTGTCACGGAGGAGACGACCCGCATGCACCGCAGGATCCTGCTCGGCGCGGCCCTGGCCATGCCGACGCTGCTTTCCATCCCCGTGCGCGCGCAGGGAACGGGTGGCGGCGTGATCACGCTGAACGGCGCCTCCCAGTTCAACGACGAGCACGCCTTCACCAAGGCGATGATGCGCTTCGAGGAGCTGGTGAAGGGGTACTACGGCAAGCCGGTGAACTTCGTGCTGCACAAGAACTCCTCGCTTGGCCTGGAGAAGCAGTATTTCGAGTACATGGCGCAGGGCAGGGCGGTGGACTACGCCATCGTCTCGCCGGCGCACATGTCGACCTTCTCCCGCGCCGCGCCGTTCATCGACGCGCCGTTCATCTTCCGCGACCTGGCGCACTGGAACGGCGTGCTGGACCAGGACCTGCTGAAGCCGATCGCCGACGAGGTGGAGCGGCGCGCGCGGGTCGCGCTGATCGGGTATGCCGGCGGCGGCACGCGCAACATCTTCGCCAACAAGCGGGTCTCCAACATGGCGGAGCTGCGCGGGCTGAAGGTGCGCGTCCAGGGCGCGCCGATCTGGAGCCGCACCTTCCAGGCCGCCGGCATGGCGCCGACCGTCATCGCCTACAACGAGGTGTACAACGCCATCCAGAACAACGTCATCGAGGCCGGCGAGAACGAGGCCGCGGGCGTCGAGCAGATGCGCTTCTACGAGGTGGCGCCGAATCTCGCGATGACGCAGCACGCCATCACCATCCGCCCGCTGTGCTTCTCCTCGCAGTCCCTGGCGCGGCTGCCCAATGACCTGCAGGCGGCGATCCGGCGGGCAGGCAAGGAAGCAGGCGCCTTCGGCCGGCAGGTCGAGAGCTCGGAGGACACGCAGAAGCTTGATGCGCTGGAGCGGGCGGGGCGGCTGCGGCGGGTGGAGTTCACCGAGCGCGCCGAGATGAAGCGGCTGGTCGATCCGGTGATGGCGGCCTACGCGAAGGAGATCGACGCGGAGGCGATCCTCGGCCGGATCAATGCGGTGACGGCGTGAGGCGGCCGGGGCGGCGCTGGTCATTTCATATGACCAGTGCTAGTTCCAGCTCCGGAGGCCGAGGCCATGGACAGCATGCAAACCATCAGCGCGACCGAGTTCAAGGCGCGCTGCCTGGAGATCCTGGACCAGCTCGCCGCACGCAAGCTGACGCAGGTGAGCGTGACCAAGCGTGGGAAGGTGGTGGCGGTGCTGACGCCGCCGCCTGAAGCCGTGCCGGCGACGCTGGATGACATCTATGGCGCCATGCGCGGCACGGTGATCATCCCGGCGGGGTTCGACCTGACTGCACCAGCGCTTGACGAGCCGCTGGACGCCGAACGCGGCATCCTGCACCGGTGACGAACGGACCGGCGGCCGTCCTGCTGGACACCTGCGCCGTGATCTTCATGATGCAGGGCGAACCCATGGCCCGTCCGGCGCTGGATGCGATTGCGCATGCCAGGCAGGTGCAGGGCATCCTGGTCTCTCCCATCTCCGCGTGGGAAATCGGCCTGCTCGCGCGTCCGCAACGCGGAGCACGCGCGCTGGCCTTCGTGCCCGACCCTGCCGCTTGGTTCGATCGAGCGCTCTCCTACCCGGGCGTGCGCCTTGCGCCGTTCACGCCGGCGATCGTCATTGCCTCATCCTTCCTGCCAGGCGACCTGCATGGTGATCCGGCCGATCGGCTGCTCATCGCCACCGCGCGCGACGTGGGTGCGCCGCTCGTCACCAGCGACACCCGTATCCGGGCCTACGGCGAGGCCGGTCACGTGAAGGTGGTGGCGTGCTGAGGTGACCCGTCCAGAGCGCACCAGGATCCCCGATGGCCGTTGAATTTCCCGGCGCCCCCGCGCCGCTGCGCGCGATCAACCGCGCGCTCGCCGGCGCCATCGCGCTGCTGCTGGTCCTCTCGGTCGGCATCCTGGTGATCCCCGTCTCGCTGCAGATCTTCTCGCGCTACACCGCCCTCATCCCCTCCTACATCTGGACGGAGGAGCTGGCGCGGTTCTGCCTGGTGTGGTCGGTCATGCTCGGCGCCATGCTGGCGGTGCGGGAGGGCACGCATTTCACCGTCGATGTCTTCCCCCGCCTCTCGCCGCGCGGCGAGGCGCGGGTGGAGCTGCTCGCCGGTACCTTCGTGCTGGTCTTCGCCGCCGTCTTCCTGTGGTGGGGCTGGGAGTTCACCGAGTTCGCCTTCTACCGGATCAGCGAGTTGGCCGAGCTGCCTCTCTGGCTCATCCACATGGCCTGGCCGATCGCCGGCGCGGTGTGGCTGCTGTTCGGGGCCGAGCGCATGCTGGACGCGGTCGCCGTGCTGCGACGGCGCGGCCACATCGCGGCATGATCGGCGGCAACGTCCTCGCCGCCGGCCAGGCCGCGGCGATCCTGTTCGGCGTGTTCTTCACGCTGCTGGTGCTGCGCGTGCCTGTCGCGGTCTCGCTTGGCCTCGCCTGCCTGCCGATCCTGCTGATCGAGCCCCGCCTCTCGCCGATGATGCTCGCGCAGGAGACCTTCAACGCCTACAACTCCTTCATCCTGCTGGCGGTGCCCTTCTTCCTGCTGACCGCCAACCTGATGAACACCGGCGGCATCACCAACCGGCTGATGACCTTCTCGCGCTCCCTGGTCGGGCATTTCCCCGGGGGGCTGGCGCAGATCAACGTGGTGCTCTCGATCTTCTTCGCCGGCATCAGCGGCAGCAGCACCGCGGACGCCGCCTCGCAGTCCAAGATCTTCATCGAGGCGCAGCGGCGCGAAGGCTACGACGACAGCTTCTCGGTGGCCATCACCGCCGTCTCCGCCGTGCTGGCGGTGATCATCCCGCCCTCGATCCTCATGATCGTCTGGGGCGGCGTGCTCACGGTCTCGATCGGAGCGCTGTTCCTGGCGGGGATCGTGCCCGGCCTGCTGATCGGCCTGGTGCAGATGGCGACCGTGCATGCCTATGCGAAGGCGCGCGGCTATCCCACCTATCCGCGGGCGACGATGGGCCAGGTGGCGCGCAGCTTCCTGGTCTCGGTGCCGGCGCTGACCACGCCGATGATCATCATCGGCGGCAAGGTCTTCGGCTGGTTCACCGCGACCGAGAGCGCCTGCATCGCCGTGCTCTACGCCGGCTTCCTCTCCCTGCTGGTGTACCGCGAGATGGACCTGAAGGGTCTGGTCGGCGCGCTCGGCGACACGGGTCGGCTGGCGGGGGTGGCGCTGTTCTGCGTCGGCACGGCCAGCGCCTTCGGCTGGCTGCTTGCCTTCTACCAGATCCCGCAGGCGCTGCTCTCGGGCGTGCAGGCCTGGGGCATGGGCCCGATCGCCACGGGCTTCTTCATCGCCGGGGTCTTCCTGGTGGTGGGCTGCTTCCTGGATGCCATCCCGGCCATCATCATCGTCGGCGCGATCCTCCAGCCGCTGGCACAGGGGGTGGGGATGGACCCGGTGCACTTCGCCATGGTCGGCATCGTCAGCCTCGCCTTCGGGCTGGTGACGCCACCCTACGGGCTGTGCCTCATGATCGCGTGCTCGATAGCCGGCATGCGCATGGCGGACGTGCTGCGCGACACCTGCATCATGCTGCTGCCGATGCTCGGCGTGCTGGCGCTGGTGATCCTGGCCCCGCAGGTGGTGCTGTTCCTGCCGGGCCTCATCTCTCCCGAATTCCTCAAGTAACGGCCGCCGCCTCCGCCCGCTCCGCAACCGTGACGGCTCGCGCACGTTTCCATCCGGCATGGAATGGAGGCCCGCATGAGTTCGACGCTGCTGCTCATCATCCTGATCATCGTGCTGCTCGGCGTGCTGCCGACCTGGCCCTATAGCCGCGGCTGGGGCTACTTCCCGTCCGGCATCCTGGGCGTGATCCTGGTGGTGCTCATCGTGCTGCTGCTGATGGGCCGGCTGTAGGTCGGCCACCCGCCCCTGTTTACCTGCCCCTGGCGCGGCGCGGCGGCGCATCGCATACCGCCGCGATGTCGGCCCCGCCCGCCCCGTTGAGCCCGGCCCGCCGGCGGGCCGCCATGGTGAACAGCCTCCTCGTCGATCACGGGCTGTTCCGCACCGCCTGGCGCAACTGGGGCGTGGTCGAGGCCGGGCGCCTCTACCGCTCCAACCACCCGCTGCCCTGGCAGCTGCGCGACGCGGTGCGCCGCTTCGGCCTGCGCACGGTGATCAACCTGCGTGGCCATCGGCTGGCCTGCGGCTCCGACCAGCTCGGCCGGACGGCGGCGCAGGAGCTTGGCCTCGTCCATGTCGACGCACCCTTCGAGAGCCGCGGCGCGCCGCATCGCGACCGGGTGCTGCGCCTGGCCGAGGTCTACCGCGGCATGGCCGAGCCGGCCCTGATCCACTGCAAGTCGGGGGCGGACCGCACCGGGCTCGGTGCCGGCATCTGGCTGCTGCTGCAGGGCCGCCCTCCCGGGCAGGCGCTCGACCAGCTCTCGGTTCGCTTCGGCCATGTCCGGCAGAGCCGCACCGGCATCCTCGACGCCTTCTTCCTGCTCTATGCCGAGGCGCGGCGTGCGCAGCCCGGGCTCGGCTTCCTCGACTGGGTGCGCGACCACTACGACGAGGCGGCGCTGCGCCGCGATTTCCAGTCCCGTGCCTGGGCAGACCGTCTCATGGATGGAGTGCTGCGGCGCGAGTGAAGATGAACCAATCATAATCTGGCCACAGAATCGCTGTTGCGATACCGGCTTCGGACCATAGGGCGGGTGGGGCGGCGGGTACGCGCAGGGGTACGAACCGGTGCCGATGGGGGAGGGGGTCGGGTCGCATGCCACGCCTGATGCTGGCGTTCTTCTGCTCGGGCTTTGCGGCCTTGCTCTGCCAGATCGTCTGGCAGCGCATGCTCGGCATCTTCGCCGGCTCCGACACCATCAGCGCCGCCCTGGTGGTGGGCGCCTTCCTGGCCGGGCTTGGCCTTGGCTCCATCCTCGGCGCAAGGGTGGCGGACCGGCTGGGCCCCGCCCGTGCACTGCTCTGGTTCGCCGCCTGCGAGGCGGGCGTGGCGGTCTGCGCGCTGCTTTCGAAGCCCTTCCTCTATGACTGGCTGGCGCTGGGCATGGCCGGGCGGGTGGACAGCCCGGCCGTCATCTTCGCCCTCTGCTTCGCCGGGCTGGTGCTGCCGACAATGCTGATGGGCGCTTCCCTGCCGCTGCTCAGCCGCGCCGTCGCCACCTCCCTCGACACCGTCGCCGAACGCATCGCCCTGCTCTACGGGCTGAACACGCTCGGCGCCGGGCTCGGGGCGCTGGCGGGCGGCTGGCTGGTGGTGGGCAATCTCGGCTTCGTCGGCGCACTGATCGTCGCCGCCGGCCTGAACCTGGCGGCCGCCGGCCTGGCACTGACGCTGCTGCCGGCGATGCGGGGCCAGCCGGCGCCGTCCGCGCCCCGCGGCGCGGCGGCAAGCGCCGGGGCGGCTGCGCGCTTCGGCGGGCTGCCGTTGTGGTGCCTGCTGGTCTTCCTCTCGGGCTACGTGATCGTCGCACTGGAGATCGTCTGGGTGCGGCTGCTCGGCCAGGTCGGGCAGTACCATGCGTACCTCTTCCCGACCGTGCTCGGCATCTTCCTGCTGGCCGACGGCATTGGCATGGCAGTCGCGGCCCGGATGGTCCGCCGGATCGAGGACCCACGCCCGGCCTTCTTCATCACCCAGGGCGCAGGCTTCGTGCTGGCCGTGGCGCTGATCGGCGGGCTCTGGCTGGCGCTGCCCTACCCGCCGCTCGCCACCCTGCTGGCGGTGGACGACTGGCGCTTCACCCTGGCGCCGATGCTGCTCAGCACCGGGCTGATCCTGCTGGTGGTGGGGCCGCCGGCCTTCCTGATCGGCATGACCTTCCCCTTCGTCCAGCGCGCGGTGCAGCAGGACCTCGCCTCGGTCGGGGCGCGAGTCGGATGGGTGCAGCTGGCGAACATCGCCGGCAATGCCGCGGGGTCGATCGGCACGGGGCTGGTCACGCTGCACATCCTCGGCACCATGGGCACGCTGGTGCTGCTGGCCGCGGTCTCGCTGCTGCTGCTGGCGGGCTGGCTGTGGCGGGCGCGGGGGGAGGGCGGCCTGCGCCGCCGCGGACCGGAGCTGGCGCTGGCCGCCGCCTGTGGTGCCGCGGTGCTGCTGCTGCCGTCCAATGACGGCTTCTGGCGGCGCATGCACGGGCAGGCGCCGGGCAGCTTCGCCGCCTGGGCCGAGGACCGCTCCGGCGTCGCCTTCTACCGCGAGGTGCCGGAGGATCCGGAGCACGACCGCGGCCGGTTCTTCATCATGGGTCACAGCCAGGGCATGGTGCCGTTCCTGCCGGTGCACATCCTGCTCGGTGCCATCGGGCCGCTGGTGCATCCCGCGCCGGAGCGGATCCTGGCCATCGGTGTCGGCTCCAGCGGCACGCCCTGGGGCGCCGCCGTCTCGCCCCAGACCCACGACCTGCGCGCCATCGAGCTGATCAAGCCGGTGCTCGACACCCTGCGGGAGATCGCCGCGGCGCGGCCCGAAGGCCCGGTGGCGGCGCTGCTGCACGACCCGCGCGTGCGCTTCGAGTACGGCGACGGGCGCCGGCTGCTGGCACGCGAGACGCAGCGCTACGACGTCATCGAGGCCGATGCGGTGCTGCCGCAGACCAGCCATTCCGGCCTGCTCTACAGCGCCGAGTTCCTGGAGCAGGTGCGGGCGCGGCTGGCGCCCGGCGGCCTCTACGTGCAGTGGGCGCCGACGGCGCGGGTGGTGGAGACCTTCGTCGCGGTCTTCCCGCATGCCGTGCTGCTGCAGCCCTTTCCCGTGCTGATCGGCTCGAACGACCCGATCCCCTTCGACCATGCGCGGCTGCTGGCCCGGCTGGCCGATCCGGCCGTGCTGGCGCATGCCCGGCGCGGCAACCCTGCCATCCAGGCCCTGGCGCAGGAGGTGGCGGGGCCGGCCTATCTTTGGGACCCGGAAACGGCGCGCGACCCGGCGCCGCTGACCGACATGTTCCCGCGCGACGAGTTCTTCGCCAACCACGAGTCCGTCGCCCGCTGGAAGCCCCGCACGCCGCGCCAGGCGCAGCCGGTGCCGATGCCGGTGCCGCGGACGATGGCGGGGGCGGCGCGGTAGGCAACAGGGCGGGGCTTCCCGCGGCGCCCTACCCCCTGGCCGCGTGCCGCGCGATCGCCTCCCCGATCAGCCGCTTGGCCTCCTCGGCGTCGCCCCAGCCGAGGACCTTCACCCATTTCCCCGGTTCCAAATCCTTGTAGTGCTCGAAGAAGTGCTGGATCTGCTCCAGCGTGATCGGCGGCAACTGGGTGTAGTTGGTGATGTGCTCGTAGCGCCGGGTCAGCTTCGGCACCGGCACGGCGATGATCTTCTCGTCGCCGCCGCCGTCATCGACCATCTTGAAGACGCCGACAGGGCGGACGTTGATCACGGCGCCCGGCACGATCGGGCGGGTGTTGGCGATCAGCACGTCGATCGGGTCGCCATCCTCGCTCAGCGTATGCGGGACGAAGCCGTAATTCCCGGGATAGCGCATCGGCGTGTAGAGGAAGCGGTCCACCACCAGCGTGCCGGCCTCCTTGTCCATCTCGTACTTGATGGGCTCGCCGCCGATCGCGACCTCGACGATGACGTTCACGTCCTCGGGCGGGTTCTTGCCGATGGGAATGGCGGCGATGCGCATGGGGGGCTCCCGTCCGGGTGGCGTCGGCCACCCTATCCCAGGGCGCCCCGGCACGTGCAAGCCGCGCAGCGCGCCATGACCGCCGGTTATGGTCCCCATCCGCCGGGGCGGCTGGCGCCGGCGCCCGCACCGGGCGACGCTGCGCCGACGGAACGGAGCAGCCGCGATGATCGACCTGCACTACTGGACCACGCCGAACGGGCACAAGATCACGATGTTCCTGGAGGAGGCGGCGCTGCCCTACCGCATCATCCCGGTGAACATCTCGAAGGGCGAGCAATTCGCGCCGGAGTTCCTGGCGATCGCGCCGAACAACCGCATCCCGGCGATCGTCGACCATGCCCCCGCGGGCGGCGGCGCGCCCGTGTCGCTGTTCGAGAGCGGGGCGATCCTGCTCTACCTGGCGGACAAGATCGGCCGCTTCATCGCGCCGCCGGCACAGGTGCATGCGCGCGCCGAGGGCCTGCAATGGCTGTTCTGGCAGATGGGCGGGCTCGGCCCGATGGCGGGTCAGAACCACCATTTCTCGCAGTATGCGCCGGAGCCGATCCCCTACGCCATCGACCGCTACGTGAAGGAGACCAACCGCCTCTACGGCGTGATGGACCGGCGCCTGGCGGACCGCGCCTTCCTCGCCGGCCCCGACTACACGATCGCCGACATGGCGAGCTATCCCTGGGTGGTGCCGTGGAAGCGGCAGGGCCAGGATCTCGACAGCTTCCCCAATCTCCGCCGCTGGTTCGACGCCATCCGCGCCCGGCCCGCAACGGTGCGCGCCTATGCCCGCGCCGACGCGATCAACACCGCGCCGACCGTCAGCGAGGCGGCGCGCAAGGTGCTGTTCGGCCAGACCGCCGCCGTCACCCGACCGGCTTGACGCGCCGCGGCGCGGCGCGGACCCTTCGGGCAAACGCCCGAGGAGGACGCCATGGATGTCGGCCTGATGATGATCTTCTCCAGCTATGGCTGGGAGGGCATGCCCGACCACCAGGTCTGGGAGGAGGACCTGAAGCTGGCCGGCCTTGCCGCCGATCTCGGCTTCGACGTGCTGTGGTCGGCGGAGCACCACTTCTTCGACTACTCCTTCTGCCCGGACAACCTCCAGCTCATGACCTGGCTCGCGGCGAAGCACCCGGGGATCGACCTCGGTACCGCCGCCGTCATCCTGCCCTGGCACGACCCGCTGCGCGTTGCCGAGCAGGCCGCGATGCTCGACCTGCTCTGCGGCGGGCGCCTGCGCTTCGGCATGGGCCGCGGCCTGGCGCGGCGGGAGTTCACCGCTTTCCGCGGGACCATGGACGAGAGCCGCGCACGCTTCGACGAAGCGGCGCCGATGATCGTGGACGCTCTCCGCACCGGCTGGATCGAGGGCCGGGGTCCGCTCTACCCGCAGCCACGGGTGGAGATCCGCCCGCGTCCGCCGCACAGCCTCGACGGCCGCATCTACGCCGTGGCGTCGAGCGAGGATTCGGTGGCGTCCTGCGCCCGGCTCGGCGCGCGCATGGTGATGTTCTCCGACCGGCCCTGGCCGATGCGCGTGCCCGCCATCGAGCTGAACCGCCGGCTGCACCGCGAGAACCATGGCGGGCGGGAGGCGCCGCCGCTGATGATCGTCGACTTCGCCTTCTGCTGGCCCGACCTGGCCGAGGCCGAGGATCTCGCCCGCAGGTACATGGGCAAGTTCGTCGAGAGCAACTTCCACCACTACGAGCTGCTTGGCGAGCACTTCGCCAGCGTGAAGGGCTACGACGCCTATGCGCAGAAGGCGGAGATCGCGAAGAAGAGCGGCCTGTCCGGCGCCACCGAGGGCTTCATGAAGGCCGCCGCCTGGGGCCCGCCCGACCGCATGCTGCGCGAGATCGAGGCGCGCCGCGCCGTGGTCGGCGAGTTCGAGGCGGCGGTGTCCTTCCGCTTCGGCGGCATCCCCTACGAGCAGGCGGAGACGTCGCTGCGCCTCTACGCGAAGGAGGTGCTGCCGGTCTTGCAGAGTTGGAAGCCGGCAGAGAAGGCCGCTGCGGCCGGGTAGGGCGAGCGCCCGCGCGACCGATGCCGGGTTGCGTGGCTCCCGGTCAGGCCATCGCCGGATAGGCGGCGGCGCGCATCGGCGTGGCGACGGCGCCATCGGTGACGCGGGTCGCCGTGGCCGGCAGGCGGCGCCA
>JAIEOP010000486.1 GCA_019750465.1 Acetobacteraceae bacterium
CCGCAGCACCAGCAGCGGCGCGCCGAGCCGCGACAGCGCCGCGTCCAGCGCGCGCAGGCTGCGCTGCAGCCACCAGCGCGCCGCCGCGCCGGGCAGCCATCGATCGGCCGCGTCCTCCTCGATCACGTACAGCGGCAACACCGGCTGCCCGGCCACGGCGGCCAGGGCGGGGTTGTCGGCAAGGCGCAGATCCTGGCGGAACCAGAGGATGACGGGCGCGGCAATCATGCGCCGCAGATGTGGGGCCGCCCTGCGCGCGCGGGAGGGCATCGATCCCGGTGCAAGTCAGCGCGAGCTCATCGAGGGCCGCCCTGAACGCGCGGGAGGGCATCCGCACCGATCCGTGCCCGAACCACGCCGCCGCGGCGGCGTAGCCGGGGGGGTGCGGCCGCTGTCCAGCCGGCAACATCACTGACACTCTGGACCGGAGACATGGCTGACAGTCTCCTCGGTTTGTTCCTGCCCTACGCGGCGGCCCGGCCGGGCCGCCGCGTAGGGCAGGAAGGATTCGCCTTTCGGGTCGATCACCCCAAGCTCGATGCTTGCGAACCGGGCCAGCCAGTGCCCGCTCGGCAACTCGACCAGCCCGATCGGCTCGCCGGCCAGCTGCGCGGTCCCGGTCCGCTCACCGCCTTCGCGCCGACCGACGCCGCCTTCGACGCCGCGCCCGCCTCGCTGCGGCAGGATCTGCTGGCGCAGGGCACGGGCGGCGGCGGCGGCACGCTCAGCGGTGCCAGCCCCGACCTGGTGCGGCTGCGCGCGGTGCTGGAATACCACGCCGTGCGCGGCCTCTATCGCGCCGCCGACCTCCGGCCCGACATGACGCTGACCACGATCAACGGCAATACGGTGCGGGTCGCCGCCGCCGGCAATGGCGGCCTCGCGCTGGTGAACCCGGCGCCGGCGACGCAGTCCATGGGCTTCGGTGCCGGCGGGCTGAACGTGATGCCGCCGACGCCCGTCATCCAGCCCGACGTGATCGCCACCAACGGCATCATCCACGTGATCGGCGGCGTGCTGCTGCCGTAGCCCCCGTGCATGGCGCACCGCCCCCGCGGTGCGCCATGCGTTGCCCAGTGTCCCGCGCCCCGGCAAGCTCCACCTCCATCAGGGGAGGCGGGGCGATGGCGGAGGCGGGACAGGGGGGCGGCGGGCCGGGCAGGATCGGCCTGACCATCCGGGACAGCGTGCCGCACTGGCCCGACCCGCCGCGCCCGCCGCAGGGCGCGCCGAACATCCTGCTTGTCCTGTTCGACGATGCCGGCTTCTCCGACTTCGGCTGCTACGGCTCGCCGATCCGCACGCCGGCCATCGACCGCCTCGCCGCCGAGGGGCTGCTGTTCACCGGCTTCCACACCACGGCGATGTGCTCGACGACGCGCACGGCGCTGCTGACGGGGCGCAACCACCATTCGGCCGGCGTCGGCAGCCTGGCGAATTTCGACAGCGGCTTCCCGGGCTACCGCGGCAAGATCGCGCGCGAGGCCGGCACCCTGGCGGAGATGCTGCGCCCGCACGGCTACCGGACCTACATGGTCGGCAAGTGGCACGTCACGCCGCTGACCGAGGCCGGCAGCACCGGCCCCTTCGACGGCTGGCCACTCGGGCGCGGCTTCGACCGCTACTATGGCTTCATGGACGCGGCGACGGACCAGTACGCGCCGGCCCTGGTGCGCGACAACTCGCCCATCCCGCCGCCGCGCACGCCGGAGCAGGGCTACCACCTCACCGAGGATCTGGTGGACCAGTCCATCGCCTTCCTCGCCGGCCATGTGGCGGAACGGCCGGAGACGCCCTGGCTGCTCTGGCTCGCGCTCGGCGCCGTGCACGCGCCGCACCAGGCGCCGCCCGACATCATCCGGGGCTACGACGCCGTCTTCGCCGCGGGCTGGGACGTGGAGCGCGAGCGGCGCCTGGCGCGGCAGAAGGCGCTCGGCGTGGTGCCCCCCGACACCGCGCTGCCGCCGCGCAACGACGACGTGCGCCCCTGGGCGGAGCATACGGCGGAGGAGCGGCGCTTCCTGACGCGCCTGCAGTCCGCCTTCGCCGGCATGCTGGACCACGCCGACCGGCACCTTGCGCGGCTGGTCGGCTTCCTCGAGACCGCGGGCCTGCGCGAGGACACCATCGTGCTCGTGCTGTCCGACAACGGCGGCAGCCAGGAGGGCGGGCCGATGGGCGGCGTGAACCTGCTCGGACCCCGCAACCTGCGCGCCGAGCCGATGTCCGAGAAGCTCGCCCGCATCGAGGAGATCGGCGGCCCGGGGACCTATGCCAACTATCCGCTCGGCTGGGGCATGGCCTCCAACACGCCGCTCAGGCGCTACAAGCAGAACACCCATGGCGGCGGCATCCGCGACCCGCTGGTGATCTCCTGGCCCCTGGCCATCGCCGCGCGCGGCGAGACGCGGCACCAGTTCGCGCATGCCTGCGACCTGGCGCCGACCCTGCTGGAGCTGGTCGGCGTCGCACCGCCGGAGCAGGTGAATGGCATCAAGCAGATGCCGATCGAGGGCGTCAGCTTCGCCGCGGCGCTGCGCGACCCTGCCGCGCCGTCCAAGGAGCGGCCGCAGTATTTCGAGATGTTCGGCCATCGCGGCCTCGTGCATGGCGGCTGGAAGGCGGTGGCCTACCACGCGCCGGAGACGCCCTTCGAGAACGATCGCTGGGAGCTCTACCACCTGGCGCGCGACTTCTCGGAGAGCCACGACCTCGCCGCCGAGCAGCCGGAGAAGCTGAAGGAGCTCGTCGATCTCTGGTGGCGCGAGGCGGAGCGCTGCCAGGTGCTGCCGCTGGATGACCGCTTCCGCCAGCGCTTCGCCGAGAACGCGGCGCGCGTCCACGGCGCGCGGACACGCTACGTCTTCCATGCCGGCATCGGCCATGTGCCGACGGAGGTCGCGCCCGACCTGCGCAGCCGCGGCTACCGCATCGCGGCCGAGGCGGAGTTCGGCTGCGCCGACAGCGGCGTGCTGATCGCCCATGGCGACGCGACCTCGGGCTACAGCCTGTACCTGCGCGACGGGCACCTGGTGCACGACATGAACATCGGCGGCGAGCACGTGCTGGTGGTGTCCGACCGCGCCGTGCCGCCGGGCGAGCACGTGGTAGGGCTGGTGGCGCGGCGCCTGACGCGCGAGGCAAGGCCGACCATGGCCACGGGGCCGGGCCTGACGTCGTTCACCCTGACCCTCGACGGCGCGCCGGCGGGGCGCATCGAGACCCGGCTCGGCTTCTTCAACTTCATCGCCTGGGCCGGGCTCGACATCGGCTGCGACCGGGGCTCGCCGGTCTCGCACTACGCCGCGCCCAACCCCTTCACCGGCCGGCTGCGCAAGGTGGTCGTGACCATGGAGGACGACCAGGCGCTGGACGGCGATGCCCTGGGCGAGGCGACGCTGGCACGGGAGTAGCGGTCACCCGGCGCGGGGGCGGCGTCCGGCCAGCGGCAGGGCGTAGAGCCGGTCCCGCCCGAGCAGGAAGGCGCGGCCGCCGCGCGGCAGCAGCGCCGCGATCGCCGGGTCCCCGGCATCGAGCCCGCCGGCATAGGCGCCGAAGGCAGGCAGGATCAGTCGCCCGCGACCGTCGGTGACGAAGCAGGGCCGCGTCACCCCGCCGCAGCGCGTCGGCATCGTCGCCTTGGGGTGGAAATGGCCCGAGATCTCGACGCCGGCGACCGGGCCGGGCCGCGCCTCGTGGCGGAACAGGATGCCACCCGCACGCCATTCCGCCGCCGCCGTGCCGGGCAGAGCGGCGGGGGCCTCCGGATCGTGGTTGCCGAGGATCCAGCGCGTCTCGATGCCGTCCAGCATCCGCCGCAGCTGCGCCGCATCATCCGCTGCCAGGCGCGACGCGCCGGCCCGGTCGTGGAAGCTGTCGCCGAGCGCCACCAGCCGAGTCGGGCGCCAGCGGCGCAGCGCGAGGTGCAGGCGGGAGAGCGTCTCCCGCGTGTCGTAGGGCGGCAGCAGCCCGGCACCGCGGGCGGCGAAGGCGCTGCCCTTCTCCAGGTGCAGGTCGGCGACGACGAGCGTGCGCCGTGCCGGCCAGGCGAGCAGGCCGGCGGGATCGAGCATGAAGCGCTCGGCGCCGAGGTGCAGCGGGGCAGGTGTCATGCGGCGTGCCAGGTGGTCAACGCTCCCTCCCCGCCCCCGGGGGAGGGTCCAGAAGCGTGGTATCAGCGGCGCGAGTCTCGCGCTCCCTCCCCCGCCCGCGGGGGAGGGTCACACCCGCTGACACCACGAGACAGGAGACAGGACTCCCTCCCCCGCCTGCGGGGGAGGGTCGGGGTGGGGGTGGCCGCGCCACCGCCTCCGCGCCGGGCCGACCGGCAGGGCCACCCCCACAGCCACCCCCACGCCCACGCCACCCCCGCGCCCACGCCCACGCCACCCCCACGCCACCCCCACCCTAGCCCTCCCCCGACGGCGGGGGAGGGGACGGCATGCGCCGCGTGAAGCGGCCCATGCTGCGGGGGCGGCGCGGCTTGTCGACGACGCGGCCGGGACTGATCCGAACGCCCTCGGTCACCGCGGCCAGCGTCTCGGCGAAGTGCTCCTCCCCGCCCGTCGCGTCCTCGACCAGCGCCGCGGCCTCGGCCAGCAGCGCGTCCTCCGCGCCGCCGGCGACCCATTCGCGGCCCTCCTCGATCAGCGCCGGCACGGCGAGCGGCGAGACCTGATCGAGGCGCATGTGCCGGATCCCGCCCGCCCGGGCGCGCGCCAGCAGCAGCCCGATGCGTGCCACGTCGGTCAGCCCCGCGGCGGCCTCCTGCCGCGTCGCCCGCAGCAGCACGTGATCGGGTTCGTGCCTGCGCAGCACGTCGTAGATCAGGTCGGAATTCATCGTCATCTGGCGTCCGGAGTTCTCGGCGCCGGGGTGGTTCTTCTGGATCAGCCCGGCGATGGTGGCGATGTTGCGGAAGGTGCGGCGGAGCATCGAGGACTCCGCCATCCACTCCTCCAGCTCCTCGCCGAGGATGTCCTCCTCGAACAGCGGCGCGACGTCGGTCGGCTCGAAGGCCGACCAGGCGGCGAGGACGTAGTCGGTGGCGAGGTAGCCGAGCGGGCCGTAGCCAAGCTTCTCCATGCGTCGCGTCAGCAGCATGCCGAGCGTCTGGTGCGCCAGCCGCCCCTCGAAGCAGTAGGCGACGAGGAACCAGCGCCCCTCGCCGCGCGGGAAGGTCTCCACCAGCAGCCCGTCCCGCGCCGGCAGGGCGCTGTGCCGCTGCTGCAGCCGCAGCCATTGCCGCACCGGGTCGGGCAGCCCCCGCCAGCGCTTCGGGTCCCCGATGATCGCGCGCACGCGGGCCGCCAGCCAGGTGGTCAGCGGCATGCGGCTGCCGGCATAGGCCGGCACGCGCGGGTCGCCCACGCCGCCGCGGGAGACGATGGCGGCGCCGGCATCCAGCCGCTCGAACCGCAGGTGCTGGCCGGCGAAGATGAAGCTGTCGCCGGGGCTCAGGGTGGAGACGAACCACTCCTCCACCTCGCCCAGCGCCTGTCCTCCCCTTGGTCCGCCGCGCAGCCGGACCTTGACCATCGGCGTCTCCACGATGGTGCCGAGGTTCATGCGGAACTGCCGGACCACGCGCTGGTCGCGCACATGGATGCGCCCCTCCGCGTCGCGGAACAGCCGGGCGAAGCGCTCATAGGCGCGCAGCGCGTAGCCGCCATTCTCGACGAAGCGCAGCACGTCGTCGAAGTCGCGCCGGGTGAGCGCGGCATAGGGCGCGGCGCGCGTCACCTCGGCGTAGAGGTCATCGGGCAGGAAGGGGCCGTGGCAGGCCATGGCCAGGACGTGCTGCGCCAGCACATCGAGGCCCCCCGGGCGCGGCGGGTCGCCGTCCAGCTCCTCCGCCGCGATCGCTTCCAGCGCCGCGGCGCACTCCACCACCTCGAAGCGGTTGGCGGGCACCAGCACGGCGCGGGACGGCTCGTCCATGCGGTGGTTGGCGCGGCCGACGCGCTGCAGCAGCCGCGCCACCCCCTTCGGCGCGCCGACCTGGATCACCTGGTCCACGTCGCCCCAGTCGATGCCGAGATCGAGCGAGGCGGTGGCGACCACGGCGCGGAGCCGGCCGGCCGCCATCGCCGCCTCCACCTTGCGGCGCTGCTCGACGGTGAGGCTGCCATGGTGGAGGGCGATCGCGAGGTTGTCGTCATTCAGCCGCCACAGCGCCTGGAAGATCAGCTCGGCCTGGGCGCGGGTGTTGACGAAGACGATGGTGACGCGCGCCGCACGCAGCCGGCGGTAGATCTCGGGCGCCGAGGCCAGGCCCATATGGCCGCCCCAGGGCAGGTGGCCCTCCGGCAGCATGACGGTGAGGTCGGGCCGGGCGCCGCCCCTGACCTGGATCAGCCGCACCCGCGCCGGGTCGCCATCCGGCGCGAGGAAGGCGCGCAGCGGGGCGGGGTGCGCGACCGTGGCGGAGAGGCCGATGCGCCGTGCGCCCGGCGCCAGGCTGCCCAGCCGCGACAGCCCGAGGGCGAGCTGGTCGCCGCGCTTCGTGCCGGCCGGCGCGTGGATCTCGTCCACCACCACGGCGCCGAGGCCGCGGAACATCGCCAGCGCCTCGGGCAGGGAGAGCAGCAGCAGCAGGCTTTCCGGCGTGGTCAGCAGGATGTCGGGCGGGTCGCTGCGCTGGCGCGCGCGGCGGTTGGCCGGGGTGTCGCCGGTGCGGGTCTCGATGCGGACGGGCAGGCCCATCTCGGCGACCGGCGCGGTGAGGTTGCGCGCGATGTCGACGGCCAGCGCCTTCAGCGGCGAGACGTAGAGGGTATGCAGCCCACCGGCCGGCCGCGCGGGATCGGCCAGCGCGACGAGGCTCGGCAGGAAGCCGGCCAGGGTCTTGCCGCCGCCGGTGGGCGCCACCAGCAGGGCCGATCCGCCGGCGGCGACGGTCTCCAGCACCGCAAGCTGGTGCGGCCGCGGCGACCAGCCGCGCGCGGTGAACCAGGCGGCAAAAGGTTCCGGCAATGTTCCCATGCGCGGGCACTATGGCGGCGTCCCGCCGCGGCGTGAAGCGCCCCGGAAGACCCGGCAAGCGCCCGGCGCGCGGCGTCGCGGCGCGGACGCGCTGCGAGGCGATCCTCCCTCGCCTTGCTGTTCCGCCGGGCCGGCGCGGCCATCCTGTCGCGCTGCCCGGTTTCACCAGGTCATGATGGCGATGGCGATGGAGATCAGCCCGCCATAGGAGATGAAGACGATCACGCTGGTGGCGCTCTCGAGGTTGAGCAGCCCGGATGGGCGGCGGGCAGATCCTTCCCGCGTGACCGGCTTGTCAGGCTTCGATGCTGCAACCCGGGACGTCATCATGCGTCTCCTGCGCTGACTGAGTTAACGCCGGAAAACGTCAAAATTGCAATGATGAGCGACGCGGCGAGTTTATGCCTCTCCTGCCGCAGCAATTCCACCCTTTTTTCACGCGTCCCCCGCCGGGTCCGGAACACTCCGGGCCGCGGGCGCGTCCCGGCGGGGATGGCGTGACCATCCCGCCCCGACGCCGACGCGCCGCGTTGCCCGGACAGGGGCCCGGCGCATCGGCTTGCCTTTGGGGCCTGCCGTTGGATGATGCTGTCCCCGGCCGGCAGCGGGTCGGCGAATGCCGGGCACATCGCCGCCGGCATGCCCGCCGCAAGGGAGGGACCCAACGCCGATGCCGCCGCCGCACCCCGAGACCTGGCTGCGCGTGACCCCCACCGGGCTCCATTGCGCGCCGGGAGGCTTCTACGTGGACCCTGGCCGGCCCGTGGACCGCGCCGTGATCACCCATGGCCATGCCGACCACGCCCGCCCCGGCCACGGCGCGGTGCTCGCCACGCCCGAGACCCTGGCGATCATGGCCGCCCGCATGAGTGAGGCCGGGGCAGGCCGGTCGCGCCAGGCACTGGCCTATGGCGAGGCACTGAGCGTGGGCGGCGTCCGGATCGGCCTGCGGCCCGCCGGGCATGTGCTCGGCTCCGCCCAGGTGGTGCTGGAATGGCAGGGCAGCCGCGCCGTCGTCTCCGGCGACTACAAGCGACAGCGCGATCCCACCTGCGCCCCCTTCGAGCCCGTTGCCTGCGACGTCTTCATCACCGAGGCGACCTTCGGCCTGCCGGTCTTCCGCCACCCTCCGCCCGAGGGGGAGGTGGCGAAGCTGCTGCGCAGCCTGGCGCTGTTCCCGGAGCGCACGCATGTCGTCGGCTGCTACGCGCTGGGGAAATGCCAGCGGCTGATCCGGCTGCTGCGCGAGGCGGGCTGGGACCGGCCCATCCACATCCATGGCGCGCAGGCCACGCTCTGCGCGCTGTACGAGAGGCTCGGCGTGGCGCTCGGCGAGCTGCGCCCGGCGACGGTCGCCAACCGGGCGGAGCTGCGCGGCGCCATCGTGCTGGCGCCGCCCTCGGCGCTGCAGGACCGCTGGGCGCGGCGCCTGGCCGATCCGGTGGTGGCCTCGGCCAGCGGCTGGATGCGGGTGCGCCAGCGCGCCAAGTCGCGCGGCATCGAGCTGCCGCTGGTGATCAGCGACCACGCCGACTGGGACGACCTGCTGCGCACCATCGACGAGGTCGGCGCGCCCGAGGTCTGGGTGACGCATGGCCGCGACGACGCGCTGGTGCACGCGATGGCGGGCCGCGGCATCCGCGGCCGGGCGCTGCACCTGGTGGGCCTCGGCGAGGACGAGGACGAGGCGCCGCCGGCCGCCGCCGGCGGCGGCTCCCTCGCGCACGGGGTTGGCGAGCCGGCGGTGGGGGAGGGCGAGTAGCCTCATGTCCGTCCCCGCCTTCGCCGCGCTGCTGGAACGCCTGGTCTTCACTCCCGGGCGCAACGCCAAGCTCGCGCTGCTGCAGGACTGGTTCGCCACCCAGCCCGATCCGGACCGCGGCGTCGGCCTCGCCGCGCTGACCGAGGAGCTGGTCTTCACCGCCGCCAAGCCCGCGCTGGTGCGCGACATGGTGGCGGCGCGCACCGATCCGGTGCTGCTGGCGCTCTCCCACGACTATGTCGGCGACTTCGCGGAGACGGTGGCGCTGATCTGGCCGGAGCGCGAGGGCGTGAATGCGGAACCGCCCTCGCTCGCGGAGGTGGTGGAGGCGCTGGAGCTGACGCCGAAGGCGGAGCTGCCGGCGCTGATCGCGGCCTGGCTGGATACGCTGGATGCCGGCGGGCGGCTGGCGCTGATCAAGCTGGTCACCGGGGGGCTCCGCGTCGGCGTCTCGGCGCGGCTGGCCAAGACCGCGCTCGCCGCCTGGTCCGGCACGGCGGTCGAGGAGATCGAGGAGGTCTGGCACGGCGTCGCACCCCCCTACCTGCCGCTGTTCCGCTGGCTGGAGGGCCGGGGCGAGCGGCCGGATCCGCGCGACGCGCCGGTGTTCCGCCCGCTGATGCTGGCGCATCCGCTGGAGGATGCCGAGGTCGCGGCGCTGGACCCGGCGCGGTACCGCGCCGAGTGGAAATGGGACGGCATCCGCGTGCAGCTCACTAGCGGGCCGGGCGGCGCGCGCATCTGGAGCCGCGGCGGCGAGGACGTCTCCGGCGCCTTTCCCGAGATCGTGGAGGCCATGCGCTTCCACGCCGTGCTGGATGGCGAGCTGCTGGTGATCAGGGAGGGTGCCGTCGCCCCCTTCGCCGACCTGCAGCAGCGGCTGAACCGCAAGCTCGTCTCGGCGAAGATGCTGCGCGACTTCCCGGTGGGGGTGCGGCTCTACGACATCCTGTTCGACGGCGCGGAGGATCTGCGCGCGCTGCCCTTCGATGCGCGCCGCGCCCGGCTGGAGGCCTGGATCGGGCGCGAGGCGCCGGCGCGCATGGACCTCTCGCCGCAGATCGCCTTTGCCTCGGTGGCGCAGCTCTCCGCCATCCGCGATGGCGCCCGCGCGGCCTCGATCGAGGGGCTGATGCTGAAGCGCGCCGACAGCCCCTACGTGCCGGGCCGGGTGAAGGGGCTGTGGTGGAAGTGGAAGCGCGACCCGCTCTCGATCGACGCGGTGCTGATGTACGCGCAGCGCGGCCACGGCAAGCGCAGCAGCTTCTATTCGGACTACACCTTCGGCCTGTGGCGGCCGGACGGGCAGGGGGGCGAGGAGCTGGTGCCGGTGGGCAAGGCCTATTCCGGCTACACGGACGAGGAGCTGGCCTGGCTCGATCGCTGGATCCGGAACCACACCACGGCGCGCTTCGGGCCGGTGCGCGAGGTGGAGAAGGCGCTGGTGCTGGAGGTGATCTTCGATGCCGCGCGGCGCAGCACGCGCCACAAGTCCGGCGTGGCGCTGCGCTTCCCCCGCATTGCCCGCATCCGCCGCGACAAGCCGGCGGGCGAGGCGGACCGGCTGGAGGGGCTGATGGCCTATGTCTCCGGTGTGGCGGAGGAGGAGGGCGCGCGCAGCGCCTCCGCATCCAGCCCGTCGTAGAGATCCTCCAGCGCGAGGGCGATGCCGGCGTCGGGCAGGTCGATCATGTCGCCGGCCCAGAGCACGCGGCCGGTCCAGCGGCCGTCCTGGCGCGTGTACGCGGTCGCTGACATCCCCTCCTGCTCGATGATGACGTAGCGGCGGATCGACGGGGTGTTCCAGTACTCCCGCATCTTGTCCACGCGATCTGTGCCGGCGGTGGAGGGGCTGATGATTTCGAAGACCACCACGGGGTCGTCACGCACCGTCGCACGAGGATTGAACGGGCCGCAGGCGATGAAGGCGTCCGGGTAGCGGATGCTCCCGCCAGCCTCGATCTTGAGGCTGCTGCCGTGGGCGCGACACGGCGTGCCGCGCAGCCGCGCAGCGAGGGCGGTGACGAGGTTGCCCTGGATGATGTCATGGGCAATCGTCCCGCCGGTCATCGCCGTGGGTGCGATGCCGTCGAATTCCCAGCGCAACGCCTGCGTCTCCTCCCAGGCGAGGAATTCGGCGACCGTCATCGGGGGCGGGACGCTGCGGGCAAGCGACATGACGTCACCCTACCACGCCCGCCCGCCGCCCCGCACGCCCCCGCCAGCGGCTACAGCCGCTCAGGGGCCGGCGGCGCGCCGCCGAACCAGCTGCGCTGCAACATCGCCCGTGCCTCATCCGCCGCGGCGCCGTCCTGCCGTGCCTCGGCCGCGCGCAGCAGCCCGGCGGCGGACCAGCCATTGTTCGGCGTATGGCGCAGCGCGGCGCGGAAGGCCTCGGCCGCCTCCGCGAGCCGGCCCTGGGCCAGCAGGGCCGCGCCCAGGGACTGGCGAACGGGGCAGTACCAGAAGGGCGGCTCCATGTAGGGCAGCCGGTCCTGGATCTCGGCGGCCTCGGCGAAGCGGCGCGCGGCGCCCGCGTGGTCGCCCGCCGCC
>JAIEOP010000221.1 GCA_019750465.1 Acetobacteraceae bacterium
CGCCCGCCGCGCCGCTGCCGGGCCCAGCGGTGCCCGCCGAGGCGACGCCGACGCCGACGGCCCCGCCCCGGCTGTGGCGCGGGAAGCTCCGCGTCGTGGCGATCTTCCCCGAGACGCCGGACGTCAAGACCTTCCGCCTGATGGATCCCGCCTATGGGCTCATTCCCTTCCGCTTCGCCCCGGGGCAGTTCCTCACCCTCACGGTCGAAGCGGACGGCCGGCGGGTGAGCCGCTCCTACACCATCGCGTCCCCGCCGACGCGGGTCGATCATGTCGAGATCACCGTGAAGCGGGAGGAGCATGGCGAGGTGTCGCGCCACCTGCACGACGCCACCGCGGTCGGCGACCTGGTCGAGGTTGCCGCTCCCGGCGGTGCCTTCACCTTCACGGGACAGGAAGCCGGCGACATCGTGCTGATCGCCGGCGGCGTCGGCATCACGCCGATGATGAGCGTGATCCGCACGCTGACGGACCGCGCCTGGCCCGGCGAGATCCACCTCCTCTACGGCGCGCGCACGACGCGCGACTTCATCTTCCGCGACGAGCTGGAGTATCTGGAGCGCCGTCACCCGAACCTGCATGTCGCGGCCACCATGCGCCGCGCCGAGGGTACCTCCTGGATGGGCCCGGAGGGCGTGATCTCGAAGGAGTTCATCGCGCGCACCGTGCCGGACATCGCCCGCCGGCGCGTCCACCTCTGCGGCCCCCCGCCGATGATGGAGGCGGTGAAGGCGGCGCTGGCCGAGCTCGGCGTGCCCCCCGCGAACGTGCGGACCGAGGCCTTCGGCCCTGCCCGCGGGCAGGCGCCGGCCCCGGCGAGCACGGCGCCCGCCGCCCCGCCGCCTCAGGCCCAGGCAGCGCCCCCGGCCAGCACCACGCCAGCCGCTTCCCCGCTCCCTGTGCCGGCGAACCAGCAGGTTGCCTCGGCCACCGTTACTTTCTCAAAATCGAGCCGTGCCGCACCGCTGGCGCGCGGCCAGACGGTGCTGGAGGCGGCGGAAGCCGCCGGCGTGGCGATCGACTACTCCTGCCGCGTCGGCATCTGCGGCACCTGCATGGTGCCGCTTCGCGAAGGGGCGGTGACGATGGAGGTGGAGGACGGCCTGCCCCCCGAGGAGAAGGCGCGGGGGATGATCCTGGCCTGCCAGGCCAAGTCCGAGGGCGACCTGGTGGTCGAGGCCTGAGCTTGAGCGCAACCGAGAAGCTTGCCGTCGGCGCGCTGTTCAGCGCGCTCCTGCTCATCGCGCCTGGCTACGTCCTGCACCAGGCGCCGCGCTTCCCGGGCAGCCTGCCGGGCAGCCTGCTCGGCTTCGCCGCGGCGCTGCTCTTCGTGCTGCTGCTTGCCTACAGCCTGGTCAAGCGCATCCCCCCGCTGCGGCGCCGCGTCCGGCCCGGGGCCGTGCTGTCCTTCCATGTCTATGCCGGCGTCGTCGGCGCGCTGCTCGGCATCCTGCACAGCGGTCACGCCTATCGCAGCCCGCTGGGCGTGGCGCTGGTCGTGGCGATGCTTGCCGTCGTCGGCAGCGGCTTCGTCGGGCGCTATTACCTGCTGCACGTTGGGGCGGAGCTGAAGGACCAGCGCGCGGCGCTGGAGGCGATGCAGGCGCGCTACGCGGCACTTGCCACCGTGCCCTCCGCCGCGGGCGTGCCGGCGGGCGAGGGGAGTGCCCGTCGCCTTGCCGCCGCGATCGCCGACCTGGAATGGGCGATCGCGCGGCGCGATGCCTTGAAGCGCGCACTCTCGCGCTGGACCGTGGCGCACGTGGCGGCGGCGCTGGCGATGTACGCGCTGCTCGCCCTGCATGCCTGGAGCGGCTTCTACTACGGCCTGCGGTGGCTCGCGCCGTGAAGCCGAGGACGCTGCTCTACGCGGCCCTCGGGGCCGGCGGGCTCGCCGCGGCGGTGCTGGTGCCGGTGCTCCTCCTGCGCGGTGGTTCGGGCGCCGTGCCCGGTTGGGCCGCCGCCGCGTCGCCCGGTCCGCTGTCGGCCGCGCACGCCTTCCTCGGCGAGCAGTGCGAGGCCTGCCACGTCCCGCTGCGCGGTCCCGAGGCAACCCCCTGCCTGACCTGCCATGCGGCGGATGCCCCGCAGCTGGTGACGCGCCCCGCGACGGCCTTCCATGGGGGGATCGGCACCTGCGCGGGGTGCCACGTCGAGCATCTGGGCCGCGAGCGGCGCCCCATCCTCATGGACCATGCCGTGCTGGCCCGCACGGGCCACGCCCGTGCGGCCGGGGAGGGGATGCCGGCGGACGGCTTCCGGCATGCCCTCGGCCAGCTGCGCCTCCTGCTCGGCGACGGCGTCGCTGGTCTTTCGGAAGGCGTCAGCCGGCAGGGGCGGTCGCTGCCGGCTGGCGAGGCCGCGCGGCTGGACTGTGCCGGCTGCCACACCAACCAGGACCCGCACCGCGGGCTGCTCGGCCGCGACTGCCAGGCCTGCCATGCGACGGGCGCCTGGACGGTGCCGGGCTACCGCCATCCCTCGCCGCGGTCCGAGGACTGCGTCCAGTGCCACCAGGCGCCACCGAGCCACTACATGATGCATTTCGAGATGATGGACCGGGGCATCACCGGCCAGATGCATGCCCGCGTGGAGCAGTGCTTTCTCTGCCATCAGACCGATTCCTGGAACAACATCCGCGGCCTGGGGTGGTACAAGCATCATTGACCGAAGTGCGCGGCAGGAACCGCCGGCTCTCCGTGTCGGAGGTCGTGGCACGCATCTTCTTCGGCAGCAGCAACGTCGCCACGACACCCTGACCTGCGGGACTCTCGATCGTGAGGTCGCCTCCGTGCGCTACCGCGATGGCGCGCGCAATGGGCAGACCGAGACCACTGCCGCCTCCCGCCGCACGGGCACGGTCGCCCCGGAAGAACGGCGTCATGATGAGCGGGAGATCGCTCGCCGGGATGCCTGGACCATTGTCCCCGACCCGGATGGCCAGATCGGAGCCACGGTTCTCGACCGCGATCCAGGGCGCGCGACCATGGGTCGCCGCGTTGGAGATCAGGTTTCCTATAGCGCGCTTGAGAGCGGTGGGACGGCCCTCGATGACCACGTCGTCCATGCGCAGCTCCGCAACTGCCTCGCCGGTCGAGGCAAACTCGTCCACGAGGGTCTGGACGATGGACGCCACGTGCAGCATGCGTACGGGTTCGCTCTCATGTCCGCCACGAAGGAAGGCAAGCACGTCCGTGACCATGGTCTCGATCTCGGCCAGGTCACGTTGGATCGCCTGTCGCTGATCGCCGTCCGGCATCTCGGCCGCGCGAAGCTTGAGACGGGAAACCGGCGACATGACGTCGTGCGACAGAGCCGCCAGGGCAAGCGTGCGCTGCCGCAGCGCGGCGCGCACCCGGTCCGCCATGTCGTTCAGGCGCCGCGCGAGCGTGCGCACCTCCTCCGGAGCGTGGTCGCTGACCGCCGGCAGAGCCTCCTCCAACGACAGGCCCTGGACCGCCGTCGAGAGCGCCGTCAGCGGGGCGGTGGCGGAGCGCAGGGCCAACGCAGCGGCCCCCAGGACGAACAGCGCCGTCGCTGCCGCATAACCATACAAGGCAGCGGTATCCACTGTCAGGAGGTTGAAGGAAGACATCCGGACCAACAGATGCGAGCCGTCCGGGAAGTCCGCGATCGCTGCTACGCCGAGAATACGCTTCTGGTCGGCATCAATCGTCCCGGGGCGGATCCGTACTGCTGTCGGAAACCGCGACAGGTCCCGGATGCGGTCGCTCAGGGGAACCCAGCGAACGTGCTCATTGCCCCAGGGGTCGGGTACGTTCGCCGGCAGCCAATGCACCTCGAGGTCGGATCGCGACAGGCCGTGCGCGATCGCGTCCCGGTCCCACTCCGGCGCGGCCGCGACCGAGTCCATGAGGCTCGACAATTGCCGGGCCAGGATCTCTTCGGCAGCCTTGTCCACAGTCCGTGCGAGCAGCACCGCATGGACTGCCGCCATCGCGAGGAACAGCAGCAGAAGGGCCACGCAAAGCGCCGCCAGCGTCCGTCCGGCGAGCGAGCGCGGCAGGAGGCCCATCATGCCCAATCCACGGTGCTGCCGAAAAGGTAGCCTATCCCCCGCACGGTCTTGATGAGATGCGCGCCGTCCTCCGCGTTGGTGGCGAGCTTGGCGCGAAGCCGGCTGATCTGGGCGTCGATGGAACGCTCCAGGCCCCCGAATGGACGGTGCCTGGCCAGGTCGAGGAGTTGCTCGCGCATGAGTATGCGCCCGGGCCGCTCGACGAAGGCCAGCAGGAGGTCGAACTCACCCGTCGTCAGCTCCACCACCACCCCATCGGGGCGGACGAGCTCACGGCGCCGCAGGTCGAGCTGCCAGCCGCGGAAGTGCGCGACGTCCCGCGTACCTTGGGCTTGCGACCGCCCGCCGTTGCGGCGCAGCACGGCTCGGATCCGCGCGAGGAGTTCCCGCGGATCCGCGGGCTTCACGATGAAATCGTCTGCTCCGAGCTCAAGGCCGATGACCCGGTCGGACGCGTCGGCGAGCGCGGTGAGCAGGATGATCGGGACGGCACATGCGCCACGGAGCTCCCGGCAGAGGTCATAGCCGGAGCGCCCCGGCAGCATGACGTCCAGGACGACGAGATCCACCGAAGCCGACTGCAAGGCGTGCTGCATCTCGACACCATTCCGCGCCCCCGAGGCGCGAAAGCCGCTCCTCCGCAGCAGGTTGAGCACCAACGGGCGAAGCTCGTTGTCGTCCTCCACGACGAGGATGTGGTGACCGTCGCCGGCCAGGACCGGGCCTTCCCCGTCGGGTGGAGCGGAGAGTCTGACAGTTGAAGATGCAGGTGGTGACCTCATGGTCGGCTTACCCGCCCTCGCGTGCGCGCTCGCGGCGCTGATGCATGCGCCCTCTCATCGCGTGGGAGCCGCAATCGCACACCCGATGAGGGCACCAGACTTGGAGCGCGGGCGTCAATCCCGAGCCTGCCCGCAGCAATGATTTGAAAAAGGCGCGGAAAGGGGGGCGGGCCACCCGCCGCCGCGGCGGCAGAGCGAAGCCCGCCCTTGCACTGCGCCGGCTAGCGGGCGGACTGCACCGACGGCGCCTGGACCGAGGCGGCCTGCCACGTCACGAGGTCGGGTGCCATCACCATGTTCAGGTGCGTCACCACCGCCTTCACCGGCGCGCCGGTCGCCCGGTCGATCCAGACATGCTGGTCGTAGGAGTAGGTGAAGCCGACGATAGAGAAGTTCCGTTCCAGGCGGATGGCATCGAAGGTGCCGGCCATGGTCTCGACCGGGCCCATGCCGCCGATCCGCCAGGTCTCGAAGACATGGACGGAGTTGCTGTCGCGGCCTGGCGCGAAGTAGTCCACCTGGACCTGCCCGCCCGTCCGGCCAGAGGCAGCGGCGTTCATCAGCCCGGCGAGTGCTGCCTTGCCGGACCGGTAGATCGGGCTCGCCGCGTTCCAGTTGCCGAAGACCAGCCTCTGCCCCGTGGTGGTCAGGCAGACCAGCGGGTCACTCGGGTCGGCGCCGCGATAGGCGATACGGCTGCCGTCCGAGCGCTCGACCACGGTGCCCGGCGCCGGGCAGCGGTACTGCCAGGACTGCGCCTGCGCCGCGAGCGGCGCGAGGGCCGTCAGGGCTCCAATGATGAAGGCTGCTCTGAGCATCGGGCACTCCCTTCGGTTGGCGAAGGACGTTCCAGCGACGCGCTGGACCCAGCCTTCAGCAGCCCCAGTCTCGTTACATTACTTTGCCCCTGGGTTGCGGCATTCCATCAATTTGTTGCCGCTTTATGACACTCATTGCTCGCACTGGCCCATACGCCCCTGCGGCGGCGGACCTGGAAATGATTCGAGAGGCCACGCCGCGGGCAGCGCCGGGCGTATCAGCGTCGTGCGCGCGGAAAGCTGCCTTGCTGAGGCTCGTGGCTGTGTTCGACCGCGAGACCGCCTTTACCGCCAATGCACCTCGAGGTCGGATCGCGACAGGCCGTGCGCGATCGCGTCCCGGTCCCACTCCGGCGCGGCTGCGACCGAGTCCATGAGGCTCGACAATTGCCGGGCCAGGATCTCTTCGGCAGCCTTGTCCACAGTCCGTGCGAGCAGCACCGCATGGACTGCCGCCATCGCGAGGAACAGCAGCAGAAGGGCCACGCAAAGCGCCGCCAGCGTCCGTCCGGCGAGCGAGCGCGGCAGGAGGCCCATCATGCCCAATCCACGGTGCTGCCGAAAAGGTAGCCTATCCCCCGCACGGTCTTGATGAGATGCGCGCCGTCCTCCGCGTTGGTGGCGAGCTTGGCGCGAAGCCGGCTGATCTGGGCGTCGATGGAACGCTCCAGGCCCCCGAATGGACGGTGCCTGGCCAGGTCGAGGAGTTGCTCGCGCATGAGTATGCGCCCGGGCCGCTCGACGAAGGCCAGCAGGAGGTCGAACTCACCCGTCGTCAGCTCCACCACCACCCCATCGGGGCGGACGAGCTCACGGCGCCGCAGGTCGAGCTGCCAGCCGCGGAAGTGCGCGACGTCCCGCGTACCTTGGGCTTGCGACCGCCCGCCGTTGCGGCGCAGCACGGCTCGGATCCGCGCGAGGAGTTCCCGCGGATCCGCGGGCTTCACGATGAAATCGTCTGCTCCGAGCTCAAGGCCGATGACCCGGTCGGACGCGTCGGCGAGCGCGGTGAGCAGGATGATCGGGACGGCACATGCGCCACGGAGCTCCCGGCAGAGGTCATAGCCGGAGCGCCCCGGCAGCATGACGTCCAGGACGACGAGATCCACCGAAGCCGACTGCAAGGCGTGCTGCATCTCGACACCATTCCGCGCCCCCGAGGCGCGAAAGCCGCTCCTCCGCAGCAGGTTGAGCACCAACGGGCGAAGCTCGTTGTCGTCCTCCACGACGAGGATGTGGTGACCGTCGCCGGCCAGGACCGGGCCTTCCCCGTCGGGTGGAGCGGAGAGTCTGACAGTTGAAGATGCAGGTGGTGACCTCATGGTCGGCTTACCCGCCCTCGCGTGCGCGCTCGCGGCGCTGATGCATGCGCCCTCTCATCGCGTGGGAGCCGCAATCGCACACCCGATGAGGGCACCAGACTTGGAGCGCGGGCGTCAATCCCGAGCCTGCCCGCAGCAATGATTTGAAAAAGGCGCGGAAAGGGGGGCGGGCCACCCGCCGCCGCGGCGGCAGAGCGAAGCCCGCCCTTGCACTGCGCCGGCTAGCGGGCGGACTGCACCGACGGCGCCTGGACCGAGGCGGCCTGCCACGTCACGAGGTCGGGTGCCATCACCATGTTCAGGTGCGTCACCACCGCCTTCACCGGCGCGCCGGTCGCCCGGTCGATCCAGACATGCTGGTCGTAGGAGTAGGTGAAGCCGACGATAGAGAAGTTCCGTTCCAGGCGGATGGCATCGAAGGTGCCGGCCATGGTCTCGACCGGGCCCATGCCGCCGATCCGCCAGGTCTCGAAGACATGGACGGAGTTGCTGTCGCGGCCTGGCGCGAAGTAGTCCACCTGGACCTGCCCGCCCGTCCGGCCAGAGGCAGCGGCGTTCATCAGCCCGGCGAGTGCTGCCTTGCCGGACCGGTAGATCGGGCTCGCCGCGTTCCAGTTGCCGAAGACCAGCCTCTGCCCCGTGGTGGTCAGGCAGACCAGCGGGTCACTCGGGTCGGCGCCGCGATAGGCGATACGGCTGCCGTCCGAGCGCTCGACCACGGTGCCCGGCGCCGGGCAGCGGTACTGCCAGGACTGCGCCTGCGCCGCGAGCGGCGCGAGGGCCGTCAGGGCTCCAATGATGAAGGCTGCTCTGAGCATGGAGCATTCCCTTCGGTTGGCGAAGGACGTTCCAGCGACGCGCTGGACCCAGCCTTCAGCAGCTCCAATCTCACCTCATTGCTTTGCCCCTGGGTTGCGGCATGCTATCATTTTGATGCGGCTTTATGACACGCCGTTGCTCGCGCCGGTCCGTGCGCCGCTGCGCTGCGGCTCCGGGGATGGTTCTAGAGAGCAAGACATCCGATCAGATGATTCCATCTGATCGGATATTGCTCCAGAGACCACGCCACGGGCAGTTCCGGGGATTTCAGCGTCGTGCGCGCGGAAAGCTGCCCTGAGGTGCCGCATGGCCGTGCTCGACCTCGAGGCCGCCTTCACCGCCGGAATTCCCGGTGAACCGGCTGCCCTGCGTGAAGCCTGCGCCCGATCCGCCACCGGGAGGGCGCGCCATTTCCGCGTCGGCCAGGCCGCTGCCCGTGATCCTGAAGCCGGGCGTACCGCCTCCCGCACCCATCCTCCCCGTGCCCGTCATGGAGGAATGATCCATCTCGTAGTTGCTATCGCCCGTGGGGTTGAGCAGTGACTGTCCCTGGACGGAAAAAGTGTTCAGGAGTGCGCCAGCCGCGACGAATGCGATCGGCAATCCCCTTGCCAGCATGCCCGACATCTCGGATTCTCCTTTATCCTGCAGCCACGCCCGAAGCGCGCGACCAAGCGAGGTGAGGAATTTTCCTCGCGGCTCCGGCAGCGGCGCAGCCTAGTGCTATCTGCGTGGCGTTGCGGCGCGGTGCCCGGATGCCATCGATTCATGCGGCCTGGATCGGCCACGGCTGCGGCCCAGGGCCGCTCGCCGGCCATGCCATCCGCTCAGCCCGGTGGCGGGAACGCTCCGCGTCCGGCGTTCGCCGATACGGGGCAGGCTTGCTGCCTGCGGCGCGCCTGTTCAGGCGGCACAGGCCTTGACGCGATCCAGGAATGTCCGTGCGTCGCGGTCCGGCCCGAGCAACGTCCATGCAGTCCGGAGCGTGACCCGGGTAGCCGCGTCGTCCTTCGGCTGCACCTCGATGGTCATCCTCGGCACGCGCCGCCAGGGCGCACGGCGGACGGACACGGGCATGCCATGGATTTCAATCACGATCGGAGCCTGCGCCGAACTGGTTCGCAGCAAGATACCGAACCCATCGACCCGATACGCGGCCGCCAGGCATGCAGCCATCGCCTCGGGCACAGCGGGGAGCTCGAGCATCGCCGCCTCGTGCCGGGTGGGGCCAAGTCCAGCGGTCGGAGCGCAGCTGCCGAGCGCGAGCAGCACCGCCAAGGGCGCGCCCAGCCTTCGGGTAGCGGAGCGGGCAGCCTGTCGGGATCCAGCCAACTGTCCCTCTCAGCGCCGTTCCGGCGCACCGCCGCGTGCCGCTTGCCGCCGTTGGATCTCCGGCGGCCAGGAGGCCTTGATGAAGGCAAGGACCGCGCGGATTTCCTCCTCGGTGAGGAGGCCGGCGAAACCCGGCATGTCGCTTTCGTAGCCCGGGATCAGCCTGGCCGGTCCATGCTTGATGATCTCGACAAGCTGTGCATCCGGATGATGCCAGGTATGCCCGCTGGCGTCGTGCGGCGGGGCAGGAAGGCGCCCGTCTTCGCGCCGGTGTTGCCAGCGCGGCTGGCCCTCCAGCCTGGCCCCATGGCAGGCGGCGCAGTGCTCGGCGTAGAGCCGGGCTCCCGCTTCAGCAGGGCCGGCCTCCTGCGCAGCGCCGTGCCGCTGAGGCGCCTGCCCGCTGACCATGAGTGCGGCAAGCCCCGCGATGCCTATGGCGCCACCGACGAGCAGGGCGCCCTTCGCGTAACGCCTCAGCACGGCCCTACCCTGGTTCTGGCAGCGCCACGTGCCATTCCCATGCGCGCTGCCTGCATCACGCCGGGCCACCCGGGCGGAAATCACCGTAGCCGGGGGGTGTGGATGCGGGGCGGATGGTGTCGCAGGCGGCGACGCCGAGAAGCATGCCGAGCAGGAACAGAAGCCCCCCGCGCCGCCGTCGCCGCCCCAGTCCCGCGCACGCGGCGGCGACGCAAACGCGGGCATCCAAGCCGGGTCCCGTTGCATTCTTGGGCCGTTGAGCGTGCCGTCTACGAACGATGAAGTGCCGATCGGGCCGCGTATCGGGGCGTATCCTGCAGCGCCGTCTCCTGCCCGCCGAGCGGTAACGGCGGCTCCGCGCACCCGTCTCTCCCGTAGGATCCGGGCACGGCAGGGAATGGGCTCCGCGCATGGCAGGCGAGTGGGTGGTGGATCTGGCGGCGCGCTGGGCGGCGCTTGGCTTCGAGGCTGCGGGCGTGGCGGCGATCGTCCTCGTCTCCTTCGCGGCAACCCTGCGGTACGTGCGCGCGTCGCGAAAAGTGGGAGACTGGCTGGGCGGCCTGGCGGGATACCGCGCCGACCTGGGCCGCGGCGTCCTGCTCGGCCTCGAGATGCTGGTTGCCGCGGACATCCTGGGAACCATCGCCGCCTCGCCGAGCCTGGAGACACTCGGCGTGCTGGCGTTGGTCATCCTCATCCGCATCGTCCTGAGCGTCTCGCTCAACGTCGAGGTCGACGGCGCCTGGCCGTGGCGCCGTCGCTGTCGTGAACCGCACGATGCGGCTGGAACCGAAGCGTGACGCCCTAGACGCTGCGGCCTGGGGCGCCAAACGATGCCGTCGGTGACGCCTCTGCCCGTTGTCAGCGACGCGGCTGCTGCTGACGTCCCTGCTCGTGTCCGTGCTCCACCTCTGGGCCGCTGCCAGGATTGCCGGTGATCGTTCCGCCCGCCGGGCTGCCCACGCCGCCACTGCCCATGCGGCCATGATCCATCTCGACGCTGCCGCTGCCCTGCGGGTTGAGGCTCGGGGATCCCGGCGAGTGCTGCCCAGACCTCGCCGCAGGCTGACCACCCATGCGGGTGTGATCCATCTCGATGCTTCCGCTGCCCTGCGGATTCAGGTTCTGCTGGGCAAGGGCACCCGCCGAAAAGGCGATGGCCAGGGCGGCGGCCGCGCCGATCCTGGCGAAGGTCATGGACATGCTCGTGCTTCTCCTCTGTCGTGTCACTGCCGGAACGCCACCGGCGGCGGCTTCCGGACACACCCGATACAGTAGGGGACGCACCGGGGTCGCGTCCTTTACACAGTATTGCTGGCTTCCTGCTCCGCGCTGGCGCGCATGGCTCCCGCCAACTCGCCGCGACCGAGCGCGGCGTCTCCTGCTGCGCTTCTGCCGGTCGGCGGACCGGGTAGCGGGGGCTGGGCCGTCGTGACGCAGCACGTCGAACAGCCGCTGCGGCGCCTCCTACGCACCTTTGCCACAGGCAGCCGCAGCCGTTGGCACCCGCATGCGCATGTGCCCTCACCCGCGCGCCTCTGCACCGTTGCTCCTCCGTGCTCCGTGATCGCACGAGCCACCAGCCCGGATGGCGACCTGCGTTCAGGACGCAGCGGTCGCGTCCCACTTACAGGGTCGGGTTGGAGCGGGATGCGTTGAGGCAGAATCGCCGCAAACGCTGAATCCCGCGACCCGGCAAAGGCTGGAGCGTGTTGCGT
>JAIEOP010000033.1 GCA_019750465.1 Acetobacteraceae bacterium
GGCCGCGCGGCGGACCAGGCCGCGCTGACCGCGGCCGCCGGCCAGCACCTGCGCCTTCAGCACGCCCGCGGCGGTGGGCTCCGGCGCCGCGGTCAGCAGCCGTCCCGGGGGTACCGGCACGCCGTGCCGGCGCAGCAGCGTCTTGCCATCATGCTCCGCCAGCCGCACCGTCGCCCCCCATGGATGTGCCCTTCCTCGCCAGCTTCCCCCGCCGCGTCGTCGTGTTCAACCCGACCGGCCGCTACGCCGCGGCGCAGGTCGCGGCGATGCGGGAGGCCGGGACGAACCTCGTCGCCGGCATCGCGCTCGGCCGCGGCGGCACGGTGCAGGAGGGGCTGACGCTGCTGGACGACGTGCGGGAGCTGGATGCGCCCGCGGACGCCGCGGTGATCTACACGCCGCCCGAGGGCGTGCTGGACGCGGTGCGGGATGCGGCGGCGGCGCGCATCCCGACCATCCTGGTCGGCGCGGAGTACGTGCCGCTGCACGATGCGCTGCGCGCCGCGCAGGCGGCGCGGGCGGCGGGGTGCTGGATGGTGGGGCCGAACACGCTTGGCCTCTGCATCCCCGGCCAGGGGGACAACCAGGGCGTGCTGGGCTCCATCGTGCCGGGCTTCTGCATGCCCGGCCGCGTCGCGGTGCTGTGCCGCAGCGGCACGCTGACGCTGACGATGGCGCGGCTGCTGACCGCCGCCGGGGTGGGGCAGCGCGCGGTGATGCATATCGGCGGCGATGCGGTGTGCGGCCGCAACCCGCATGAGTACCTGGCGGCGCTGGCGGCGGATCCGGGGACCGGCGCGGTCCTCTATTGCGGCGAGATCGGCGGCGACAAGGAATACGCGCTGGCCGAGGCGATCCCGCATTGCCCGAAGCCGGTGGTGACCATGCTGGTCGGGCGGCACGCGCCGGCGGAGCGGCGCATGGGCCATGCCGGCGCGCTGGTCGGCGGCGAGCGCGAGACGGCGGCGGCGAAGCAGGCGGCGCTGAAGGCAGCCGGGGCGCACACGGCGCGGGATCCGGAGGAGGCGATCGCGATCCTCAAGGCCCTGGCGTGACCGTGGGCGCCCTCAGGCGCCGGCCTCGAGCAAAGCCAGGTCCTTCAGGTCCTGGGTCCGTTGCTGGACCCGCCGCTCGTGGCTGGCCTGGTTCTTGGTGCACACGAGGGTATGGGGGCTGCCCTTCCGCAGGGTTGCCGTGTCCACGTCGCTTCCCGCCTGCCGGATCGAGGCCTCCACATGCGAGCGCTGGGGTTCCGCCGCGCGCAGCATCCACTGCCGCTCGCCGGGATCGCGCAGGAACGTCGCCAGCGCCAGGCAATGCTGGCATTTGCAGGCGATGGCGCTCTCCCGCCGCCAGTCCGCGGGCGGTGCCAGCGCCTGTGCCACGCGCTCCCGCAGATGCCCGGTGCAGGCCTCGATCAGCCGCGCGGCGGCAGGCGTGCGCGGCGCATCGGCCGCAAGCTGGCGCGCGGCCGGAATCAGCACCGCATCGGGCGCGTAGCGCACGGGGTCGGCGAGAATTTCCGTGACGCAGCGCTCGGCCTGAGTCTCGTCGACCGCCGAAAGCCCGCGCAGCAGGTCCAGGACGAGGCTTGGCGCCACGGTGGTGGGGCGCTGCCAGCCCGGCGCGGGCTGCGTGACCGCCGGCGTCTCCCAGAGAACGCCGACCAGAAGGGCGGCGGCCCGGTTGAGGCCCTTCGCGCGGTCGGCGCCCCAGGCGGCGCCCGCCCGCGCCAGGAGGTTGGCGCAGCGCGCGAAGGCCGTGCCCGCGTTCTCCACGACGAAGCGCTCGATCATGGCCACCGCGCGCGCCGGTGCCAGACGATCGAGCGCGGCGACCAGGGCGGCATTGTCGCTCTTCCGCGTGCGGCCGGGAACCGCCACGGACAGGATGAAGCGGTCGATCAGCGCCGCGTCGTCAAGCCGCGCAAGGAGGCCGAGCATGCGGCCCGCCTCGCCGGGCTCGGTGGACTCGTCCGCCCACGCCGCCGGTGCCTCGGGCCACGCCCTCACCATCTCCGTTGCCAGCGCCAGGGCGTCGGCCCGCACCGCCGATGCCGGATCGCGCCCCGCCGCCTCCCACCCGTCGAGCATCGCCGAAAGCTGCGGCAGGGTGGCCCTCAGCCCGGCCGCGGCCAGCACGGCGAAGAGCCGGTCGCTCGGCCAGAGCACCAGCGCGGCGCGGCGATAGGTGCGGTCGTAGGATGCGCCCTCGTTGCCGGAGGCCTCGCGGAAGTGCTCCTCGTCGGGCACCAGCGCGTCGAGCCCGTCCGGCAGCGCGAGTTCGTCCTCCTCGGCCGGCATGTCGCCGAGTGGGCTGGCACTGCCGTCCGGCCGCTGCCAGTGCGACAGGCTGGCGTAGCGGTCGATCATCTCGCCGGCGGTGAGGCGTTCGGAATCGTCGCGGTCGCGCCAGCGGCGGCGCGGCCCGTCGTCCACGTGCTCCGCGATGCCATGCTCCTCGATGGTCAGCAGCGCCAGGTGCAGGTCGCACCCGGCCGCCGGCGCGGTCGCGGCGAGCACGGCGGCGATGGCGGCGTCCGGCCCCTTCAGCGCCGCGAAGCCCAGCTCCGCCTCGGTATAGGCGTGCTCCAGCACGTGGATCAGCTTGCCCGGGACCTCGGCATCCGCCGCAAGCTCCGCCCGCCACTGATGCAGCAGCCCGGCCAGCCCTGCCTGCTCCGCGCCGTAGTCGGGCGGCTGCGGCGCGCGGCCGCGGCCCGGGCGCAGCAGGTTGTAAGTGAGGATGAGCCGGTCGCCCGCGGTGACGGGCAGCACCTCGTGCACGCAGTCGGCGTAGAAGGCGGCGAAGGCGGCCTCGGCCGGATCATCGCTGCGCAGCGCCAGGCGTTCCTCCCGCCCGGCATGCCGCACCACCAGCTCGCCGCCCTCGAAGTTGGAGGGCAGGGCGATGACAAGCGTCCCGAACATGCCCGGCGCCTTCTCCGTGTCGCGATGGCTCACGAAGAAGCTGCCGGTTTCGTAGAGCAGCAGCTTGTAGAACTCGGCCGTGACCGGTCCGTCGAGGCCCAGGCCCTCGGTGACCCGCTCCAGGATCTGCGACAGGGTGCGTGGCCAGTGGCGGCCGCCGATGCGGACGCGATCCGGGCCGATCTGCCGGCAGCGGCGCACCTTCGGGTCGATCAGCGTCTCCGGCCCACGGCCATAGGGCGCGGGCTCGGCCACCGCGGCGAGCGCACGGGCCTGCGCGGGCAGCAGCGGCAGCGCGACGGGTCCGACGCCCTCGACATCCAGCGACGGCGCGAGCAGCTCGACGGTCCCGCTCGCGACGAAATCGCCGGGCCGGCGGATGGTGGCGAGCAGGGCGGCAAGGTCTTCGGTGACGGTGCTCATCGGGGCGTGCCGGATGCGATGGTGGCGTGACGATAGGGCGGCGTGGGCGGCGCAGCCATCGTGCCGCTCCAGCCGATCGGACGCGGCCCTAGTCCGCCCGTATCCCGGTCTGCCGCACCACGTCGCGCCACAGCGCCAGCTCGCGCCGGATGCGGTCCGCCAGCACGTCCGGATCGCTGAGGATCACGCGCCCGCCGGTGTCGGTGACGCGGCGCGAGAGCGCGCTGTCCGGCTCGCGCACCGGCGCCATCTCCTGCACCATGCGGGCGATCGCCTCGGGCGGCGTGGCGCGGCCCGTGGTCATGGCGAACCAGATCGGCAGGGTGGTGCCCGGCACCGCCTCCTCCATGGTCGGCACGTCCGCCATGGCGGCGCTGCGCCCTGCGCCGCTCTGTCCGAGCAGGAGCAGGCGCCCCTCGCGTGCCAGCGGCAGCATGGTGGAGGATTCGCCGATCATCACCTCGACGTCGCCGGCGAGGAAGGCTCCGGTGAGCTGGCCGGAGCCGCGATAGGGCACCGCCGTCCAGTTGATGCCCGCGCGCAGGCCGAAGAGCGCACCGAGCATGTGCGTCGTCGTCCCGTTGCCCGAGTGGCCGAAAGTCACGCGCCCGGGCTCGCGCTGCGCCGTCGCGACCAGGCCGGCGAGGTCGCGGAAGCGGTGCCCGGGGCGTACGGCGAAGACCATGGGGGATTCGGTGAGCAGGGAGACAGCCTGCAGGTCGCGCAGCGGGTCGTAGCCGATGTCCGGCTGCAGCGCCGGCTGGATGGCCAGCGAGCCGCTGCCGACAAGGAAGGTGTGGCCGTCATTCGCCTGGGCCACGGCGATGGTCCCGACCGCACCGCCGGCGCCGGGCCGGCTCTCGACCACGACCGGCTGTCCGAGGCGGGGCGCCAGGTGCTCGGCCAGGAAGCGGGCGGGGATCTCGATGGGGCTGCCGGCAGCGAAGGGCACGATGAAGCGCACGGTCCGGTTCGGCCAGGCAGGCGCCTGTGCCGCCGCCCCGCGCGTGAGGGCTGGTGGCAGTGCCAGTCCGGCCAGGTTGCGGCGTCGGATCATCGGGGTCACTCCGTGCGAAGGTTGAGCGACGCAGCGAGCTGCTTCCATTGCGGCACTTCCGCGGCCAGCCGCGCTGCCAGCGGTGCCGGGCCATCCAGCAGCAGCTCCATGCCGCTTGCCGCCATGCGCGCCGCCAGCGCGCTGCCGTGGCGCAGCGGCGCCACCAGCGCGGCGAGACGCTGCACCACCTCGGGCGGCGTCGCGCGCGGGCCGAGCATCGCATACCAGATGGAGATGGCGTAGCCCGGCACCTGCTCCGCCGCCGCCGGCACTTCCGGCAGCACGGCGATGCGGCGGGGCGCGGTGACGCAGATTGCGCGCAGCCTTCCGTCGCGCAGGTGCCCGTAACCCTCGCCCATGCCGGTGACCATCAGGTCGGTGTCGCCCGCATAGAGCGCATTCACCGCCTGCGCCGCGCCGCGACAGGGCACGTGCAGCATCTCGATGCCTGCCTTCGCGCAGAACAGGGCGCCGCCGAGATGCGTCGTGGAGCCGGTGCCGGAGGAGCCGTAGGAGATCGCGCCCGGCCGCGCCCGCGCCCGAGCGATCAGGTCGGCAAGGTCGCGGATCGGGCTGTCCGGCCGCGCCAGGAACACCATGGGCGCATCGGAAACCATGGTGATCGGGGTCAGGTCGGCCAGCGGGTCGAAGCCCGGATCGCGCAGCAGCGCCGGCAGGATGGCGACGGCGCTGGTGGTGACCAGCAGCAGGTGCGGGTCACCCGCCTGCACCACCGCCGCGATGCCGATGGCGCCGCCGGCGCCGGGCCGCGCCTCCACGATGACCGGCTGGCCGAGCCTGGGCGCGATCTGCTCGGCGATGAAGCGGGCCGGCACTTCCACCGGGCCGCCGGGGGCGAAGGGGACCAGCAGGCGCACCGGGCGCTGCGGCCAGGCCGGAGCCTGCGCGCGGGCGAAGGCGGGCGCTGCCAGGCCCGCGGCGAGCACGCTTCTCCGGCGCATCCCTTGTGTCCCCTTCCACGCGGTGGAAGCTTCGCAGGCCGCGGCGGAGCGGGGAAGGGGTGCAGGCGGATGGATGACGTGGTGCTGTATGCGCTGGCCGCGGACGGCGTGGCGACGATCACGCTGAACCGGCCGCTGGCGCGCAACGCGCTGAACATGGCGATGGCGGAGGCGCTGGCGCAGGCGGCGCGGCGCGCGGCGGCGGAGGGGGCGCGGCTGGTGCTGCTGCGCGCCGAGGGCCCGGTCTTCGGCGCCGGCGCCGACCTGAAGGAGCGCCAGGGCATGGGCGACGATGCCGTGCGCGCCCGCCGCGTGAAGGGCTTCGCCGCCTATGCCGCCATCGAGGCGCTGCCGATGCCGAGCATCGCCGTGGTGGAGGGGCCGGCGGTCGGCTCCGGCGTCGAGATGGCGGCCGCCTGCGACATCATCCTGGCCACGCCGGCCGCCAGCTTCCGCACGCCGGAGGCGCTCTGGGGCACGGTCGGCGCGACCCAGCGCCTGCCGCGCGTGCTGGGCAAGCGGCTGGCCAAGGATCTGATGTTCACCGGGCGCGTGCTCTCCGCCGAGGAGGCGCTGGCGCACGGGCTGGTCGCGCGGCTGGTGCCGGCGGAGGGGCTGGAGGCGGCCCTCGCGGAGATGGCAGGCGCCATCCTGAAAGCGCCGCCCGCCGCGCTGCGCCTGGCCAAGCGCTGCATCGACGACGGCGTGGAGCTCGACCCGCGCGGCGCCCTGGCGGCCGAGCTGCTGGCCATCGAGGAAAGCCTGGCCGCGGCGGAGTGGAAGGCGCGCATGGCGGGGTTCGGGCGGTGACGAGATTGCGCATCCTCGGCAAGGCCAGCTCGATCAACGTGCGCAAGGTGCTGTGGACCTGCGCGGAGATCGGGCTGGACTACAGGCGGGAGGATTGGGGATCGGGCTTCGCCTCGACACGGGACCCGGCATTCCTGGTGCTCAACCCGAATGCCCTGGTGCCCGTCGTCGAGGACGACAACGGCGCGCTGTGGGAGAGCAACACCATCTGCCGCTACCTCGCCGCCGAGCACGGCCGCACGGACCTGCTGCCGGCGACCCCACGCGCACGGGCCGAGGTGGAGTGCTGGATGGACTGGCAGGCGACGGCGCTGAATGGCGCCTGGCGCCACGGCTTCATGGGGCTGGTGCGGCGCGATCCAGCCTTCGCCGATCCCGCCGGCATCGCCGCCAGCCTGCGCGACTGGGCGGCGATGTGGGCGATCCTGGACGGACGGCTCGGCACGACGGGCGCGCATGTGGCGGGCGCCGGCTTCACCCTGGCCGACGTGGTGCTCGGGCTCTCCTGGAACCGCTGGCTGATGACGCCGGTTGAGGCGCGACCGGCCTTCCCGGCCATCGATGCCTGGTACGACCGGCTCGGGCCGCGGCGCGGCTTCCACGCGCACTGCGGCAACGGCGTTCCCTGACCGGGGCCGAGCGTTGACCGGCCCGGGGCCCGGTGCGAGCCTGCCACGATGAGCCCCTTCGATGCCGGAACCTTCGCTTCCCTGGCCGATGTCGTCGGCCCCCGGAACTGCCTGCGCACGCCCGAGGATATTGCGCCCTATGCCACGGACTGGCGCCGTGCCGTGGGCGTCGCGCCGGTGGCCGTGCTGCGCCCGGCCGACACGGCGCAGGTCGCCGAGGCGGTGCGGCGCTGCGTGCAGGGGGGCCTGGCCATCGTCCCCGCCGGCGGGCGCACGGGGCTGGCCGGCGGCGCCGTCGCGCTGGCCGGCGGCCCGCCCGCCGTCGTGCTCAGCCTGGAGCGCATGAACCGCATCCGCAGCGTCGATGCGCGCGACTTCTCCATCGTCGCCGAGGCCGGCTGCGTGGTGCAGTCCGTGCAGGCGGCGGCGATCGCGGTGGACCGGCTGTTTCCCATCATGTGGGGCGCGCAGGGCAGCGCGATGATCGGCGGCATGCTCGGCACCAATGCGGGCGGCATCCGCACCATCCGCTGGGGCAATGCCCGGGAGCTGGTGCTCGGCCTCGAGGTCGTGCTGCCGGACGGCCGCGTGCTGGACGACCTGCGGCGCGTGCGCAAGGACAACAGCGGCTACGCGCTGCGCCACCTGTTCATCGGTGCCGAGGGCACGCTCGGCGTCATCACCGCGGCGGCGATGCGCCTGGTGCCGCCGATGCGCGCGGTGGAGACCGCCTTCGTCGCCGTGCCCTCGCCGGATGCGGCGCTGTCGCTGCTGTCGCGCGCCATGGGCGCCGGCGCCGAGGTGGTGGCCTTCGAGCTGGCCAAGCGCATCTGCCTGGAGACGGTGGCGCGCTACGGCCCGCAGCTGCGCATCCCGCTGCCGCTGGAAAGCCCCTGGTACGTGATGGTCGAGCTCGCCGCGCCGCACGCCGCGGTGCCCGTGCGCGCGATGATGGAGGCGATGCTGTCCGAAGGGCTGGAGGCCGGGGAGCTGACCGACGCGGTGCTGGCGGAGAACGAGGGCCAGCGCGCGGCGTTCTGGCGCATCCGCGAGGACTACCCGGAATTCTCCCGCATGGCCGGTCCCGCGATCTCGACCGACACCGCCGTGCCGGTTTCCGCCGTGCCGGAATTCCTCCGCCGCGCGGAAGCCGCCCTGGCCGCGCGCTGGCCGGAGGGCGAGATGGTGGCGATCGGCCATGCGGGGGACGGCAACATCCATCTCGGCCTGAAGGCGCCCGAGGGCGTGACGCGCGAGGCCTGGGTGGCGCGCGCCGGCGAGGCCGACATGGTGGTGAACGAGATCGCCGTCTCGCTCGGCGGCAGCTTCAGCGCCGAGCACGGCATCGGCGTCTCCAAGCTGCACGCCATGCAGGCGTTGAAGGATCCGCTGGCCATCGAGGTGATGCGCGGCCTGAAGCGCACGCTGGATCCGCGCGGGCTGATGAACCCGGGCAAGGTGCTGCCGGCGAACTGAGCGCGGCGGCGCGCCCGGCTACGGCGCCGCCGCGAAATTCATCCGCCCGGCGATCTCCGCGCTGAACGCCGCCAGCGGCGCGCGCAGCGCCGCGGGCCAGGGCGAGGCGCGCGGCGGGACCCAGAGCAGTGACTTCCCGCCCTCGAACAGCACCACGAAGATCTGCTCGTGCTCCAGGTCCTGCGCCAGGAAGAAGCCGTCCGCGGCGCAGCCGCCCGTCGCGGCGCCGCAGCCCCAGCCGTAGAGGTACCGCCCATCGGGCGTCAGCCGCAGCGGCGGTCCCGGGGCGCGTGCCAACCGCGCCACCGCGCCCTGCCGCCCGCCCGTGGATTGCCGCAGGGTCAGCGTGACCGCCGGGTGGATGGCCAGCGCCAGCACCGGCTGCCCGGCCAGCGCGCGCGGATCCTCCGGCGCCGTGGCGCCCGCGCCGCCGGCGAGCGCCAGCAGCACCGCCATCACCGCCGCTGCACGCGTCACCCCGGACCCTCCACCACCGCGGGCGGACGCCTCGCGGCGGCCCGGCCCTCCATCCGGTACAGCCAGATGCCCGCCACCACCACCACCGCGGCGCCGGCGAGGATGTTCCAGCCCGGCACCTCGCCGAAGAACAGCCAGCCGAACAGCGCGGCCCACAGGACGAAGCTGTATAGATAGGGCACCACGACGCTCGCGGGCGCCAGCTTCAGCGCCCGCGTCACGCCCATGTGCCCGAGCGTCGCCACCAGCCCGAGCAGCAGCAGCAGCGCGAGGTCGGGCAGGGTGGGCACCGCCCAGCCGCCGGCCGGCAGCAACGCCAGCCCCAACGCCAGCCCGCCCAGCATCTGCAGCGCCGCCAGCACGACGTCCGGCGTCTCCCGCAGGTGCCTTGCCGTCACCAGGAACAGCGCATGCAGGACGCTGCCCAGCAGCGCCACCAGCGTGGGCAGCCCTGCGCCGTCGAGGTCCCCGCCCAGCGCCAGCGCGACGCCGGCGAAGCCCGCCAGCACGCAGGTCCAGCGCGCCGCGCCGACCCGCTCGCCAAGCAGCAGGGCCGACAGCGCCACCACGTAGATCGGCGCCGCCATCCAGTAGGTCATCGCGTCGGCCAGCTTCATGTGCCCGACCGCCCAGTAGAAGCAGGCGCATTCCAGCGCGCCGAGCAGCATGCGCAGCGCCTGCAGCCCGGGCTGCGGCAGGCGCCAGCCCTCGGCCCGCAGCGCCCGCCAGGCCAGCGGTCCGAGCACCGCCAGCGCACCGAGGCTGCGCAGCACCATGAGCTGCCCGACCGCATAGCTGGCGACCAGCCATTTGCCGAGCACGTCGTTCAGCGAGAACAGCAGCACGGTCGCCAGCATCACCAGGATGCCGGCGGCATGGGTCTGGTGCGTGGCGGCGCGGGCCGCCTGGTCGAAGGGCATCGGGCGTCAATCCAGCCGGGCCGTCGCCTTGCGCATCGGCACGGCCCAGGGTGCGGCGCCGGGCATGGCGCTGCGCGGTGCGGTCATCACGGTGTTCCCCCAGTCCACTCGGCGGTATGGCGGCTGCGCGCGCCGCGCGCCACCGTCGCGACGGCATCGCGGGTTCACGCGGAGCCGCCGGCGCCGCATCCTCCACGCGGGAGGACACCGCGATGACCCCGCCACGCTACGACGACCTGCCCCGCCCCGATGACGGCTCCGGCCTGCCGCTGGCCTGGGGCGCCTGGGGACCGGAGGACGAGATCGGCACGCTGAACCGCATCACCGCCGCGACCGTCGCCGCCGCGGCCGCGGAGATCCGCGACGGCCGCCGCTTCAACCTGAACCTGCCGCTGGATGAGCCTTTCGGCGCGACGCGCCCCGGCAGCCACCGCCGCCGCACCGCGCCGACGCCGACCCTGATCGCCGACGAGCAGCCCGGCCGGCTGATCCGCGACGACCGCCTCGACAGCTTCTGGCTGCAGGGCAGCACGCAGTGGGACGGGCTCAGCCACTTCGCCGATCCGTACCACGGCTTCTACAACCACGCCCCGCTGGCCAGGATCGTGCACGGCGCGGAGAGCCGCAACGGCATCGACAAGGCGCTGCGCCATGGCATCGCCGGCCGCTGCGTGCTTGCCGACCTGGCGCGGCATTTCGCCCGGACCGGCCGCGACTGGGGACCGCTCGGCGGCCGGCGCGCCGGCGCCGAGGAGGTTGCCGCATGCCTCGCCGCGCAAGGCGTGGCATTGCGGCCCGGCGACATCCTGCTGGTGCGCACCGGCTGGCTGGAGGCCTTCCGCGCCGCGCCGGACCTGGATGCCCGCCACGCCCTCGTGCGCGGCACCAACGACAGCCAGGACTACAGCGGCCTCTCGGGCAGGGAGGACATGTGGCGCCTGTTCTGGGACGAGGGGATCGCCGCCATCTGCGCCGACAACCCGACCGTCGAGGTCTGGCCCTACTTCCCCTGGAAGCCGACCCTGCACTGGGGCATCGCGCGCATGGGCTTCGTCATCGGCGAATTCTTCGACTTCGAGGCGCTGGCCGCCGACAGCGCGGCGACGGGGCGCACCACGGCGTTCTTCACCGCCGCGCCTCTGTACCTGCGCGGCGGCGTCGGCAGCCCCGGCAACGCGCTGGCGATCCGGTAGCGCGGCAAAGCCCTCCCCCGCTTGCGGGGGAGGGTCGGGTGGGGGTGCCTTCGACCGCCAGCCACCCCCCTACCGCAGCACGATCTCCACGCGCCGGTTCTGCGGCTCGCGCACCCCATCGGCGGTCGGCACCAGGGGGCGGGTCTCGCCGAAGGCGGTGATGCTGATCGCCGCGCGCGACACGCCCTGCCGCACCAGCTCCGCCGCCACCGCATCGGCGCGGCGCTGGCTCAGCCGCTGGTTGTACTGCGGCGTGCCGGAGCGGTCGGCATGGCCGGCGACCTCGATGCGGGTGGTCTGCACGCGGGTGCTGTTCTGTGCCGCCTCGGCGATGATCTCGCGCGCCCGGGTGGTGAGGTCGGCGCGGTCCCAGTCGAAGAACACCAGGTAGGTGCGCGCCGGCGCCGGCGCGGCCGGCGGCGCCTCGGCCGGGGCGGGCGGCGGCGCGGC
>JAIEOP010000464.1 GCA_019750465.1 Acetobacteraceae bacterium
CCGCGCGGCGAGGCGCGGCATGGCGGCGGGGCGGCCGAAGGCGGCCAGCGCCCCGGTGCCGGTTGGCAGGGCGGCGGCCAAGGGGCGGGCCAAGGGGCGGGCCAAGGGGCGGGCCAGGCGGCAGGGCAAGCGGCGGGCCAGGGTGCGGGCCAGCGCTTCGGCGGGGGCGGAGGGCGCTTCGGCGGCGGCGTGTTCGGCCAGCTGGAGCAGGACCACCAGGCGCGCGGCTTCGGCGAGATGCGCCAGCAGGGCTTCGGCGGCGGTTCGGGCTGGGGCGGGCGCGAACCCGGCTTCGGCGAAGGTCGTTTCGGTGGTGGCGGTGGCGGTTTCGGCGGCTTCCATCGGCGCTGATGCCGGCCCCGCGGCTGCCGGTGGCGGCGTGCGGCGAGCGCCGCGGTTTGGCGTTGCGGGGCCGAAGCCCTATATGGGACAGACGCAAGTCACCATCCCTGAACGTGCAGGAATCGCCCGCGGCAACCGGCCTCCCGCCTGGCGCGCGCAGCCTTCGCCACGGGCGGTATAAGCCGGAGAGCCAGTGAGCGCGTGAGCGGAACCGAAGACATCCCGACGGGCGGCGGCACGGGCACGCAGCCCGTCGCGCTCGAGGAGGAGATGCGCCGCTCCTACCTCGACTATGCGATGAGCGTGATCGTCGCGCGCGCCCTGCCCGACGTGCGCGACGGCCTCAAGCCGGTGCATCGGCGCATCCTCTACGCGATGCACGAGAACGGCTACACCCACGACAAGCCGCACCGGAAGTCGGCGCGCGTCGTCGGCGACGTCATGGGCAAGTACCACCCGCATGGCGACGCCTCGATCTACGATGCGACGGTGCGCATGGCACAGACCTTCTCCATGCGTGTGCCATTGATCGACGGCCAGGGCAATTTCGGCTCGATGGACGGCGATCCGCCGGCGCAGATGCGCTACACGGAGGTGCGGCTGGCGCGTGCCGCCGCCGCGCTGCTGGAGGGCATCGACGAGGACACCGTCGACTTCCAGCCCAATTACGACGAATCCGAGCACGAGCCGCGCGTGCTGCCGGCCGCCTTCCCGAACCTGCTGGTCAACGGCGCGCAGGGCATCGCCGTCGGCATGGCGACCAACATCCCGACGCACAACCCGGGCGAGGTGATCGACGCCACGCTGGCACTGATCGCGGAGCCCGATCTTACGCTTGACGATCTGATGGGGCGCAGGATCATCCTGGGCCCCGACTTCCCGACCGGCGGGCTGATCCTCGGGCGCTCCGGCATCCGCAGCGCCTTCGAGACGGGCCGCGGCTCCATCCCGCTGCGCGCGCGCTGCGAGATCGAGGACATGAAGGGCGGCCGCCAGGCCATCGTCGCCACCGAGATCCCCTACCAGGTCAACAAGGCCTCGCTCATCGAGAAGATCGCCGAGCTGGTCCGTGCCAAGGCCATCGAGGGCATCTCCGACCTGCGCGACGAGAGCGACCGCGACGGGCTGCGCGTGGTCATCGAGCTGAAGCGGGACGCGACGGCCGAGGTGGTGCTGAACCAGCTCTACCGCATGACCACGCTGCAGACCTCCTTCCCGGTGAACTTCCTGGCGCTGCACGACGGCCGGCCGAAGCAGATGGGGCTGGTCGAGGCGCTGCGCGCCTTCATCGCCTTCCGCGAGGAGGTCATCTCCCGCCGCTCCCGCCACCGCCTGGCCAAGGCACGCGAGCGTGGCCACCTGCTGATCGGCCTGGCCATCGCGGTGGCGAACATCGACGATGTCATCGCGCTGATCCGTGCCAGCCGCGACCCGGCCGAGGCGCGGCACGCGCTGATGACGCGCGACTGGCCGGCCGGCGATGTCGGCACGCTGCTGGCGCTGGTGGAGGATGCCGGCAACCTGGTCACGCCCGAGGGCACGGTGCGCCTGACCGAGGCGCAGGCCCGCGGCATCCTGGCGCTGACCCTGAACCGCCTCACCGGCCTCGAGCGGGAGAAGATCACCGCCGAGCTGGAGGAGGTGGGCGGCCGCATCCGCGAGCTGCTGGAGATCCTCGGCAGCCGCATCCGCCGCATGGAGGTGATGACGGAGGAGCTGCGTGCCGTGCGCGCCCAGATCGCGGTGCCGCGCATGACCGAGATCATCGAGGGCATCGCCGACCTCGATGACGAGAGCCTGATCGAGCCCGGCAACATGGTCGTCACGCTGACCCGCGACGGCTACGTGAAGCGCACCTCGCTGGACACCTTCCGCGCGCAGCACCGCGGCGGGCGCGGGCGCTCGGCGGCGCAGACCCGCCAGGACGACGTGGTGGTGCGCAGCTTCATCGCGCATACCCACCAGTGGGTGCTGTTCTTCACCAGCCGCGGCATGGCATTCCGCGAGAAGGTCTGGCAGCTGCCGGAAGGCGGCGCGCAGGGCAGGGGGCGCTCGCTCCGCCAGGTGCTGGCGCTGCAGGATGGCGAGCAGGTCACCGCCGTGCTGCCGCTGCCGCAGGACGAAAGCCTGTGGGAAGGGCTGCACCTCGTCTTCGCCACCGCCTCGGGCGGCGTCCGGCGCAACCGGCTGAGCGATTTCCGCAACGTCCGCGCCGCCGGGCTGATCGCCATGAAGCTCGATGAGGGCGATTCGCTGATCGGCGTGCAGACCTGCCGGGAGGGCGACGACATCCTGCTGGCCACCTGCCGCGGCCGCTGCATCCGCTTCCAGATCGAGGCCGACACGCTGCGCGTCTTCGCCGGGCGCGACAGCACCGGCGTGCGCGGCATCCGGCTCGGTAAGGGCGACGCGGTGATCGCACTCGCGGTGCTGCGCCATGCCGAGGCGACGCCGGCGGAGCGCGAGGCCTACCTCAAGGTCGCCGCGCAGCGCCGGCGCAACGGCAATGGCAACGGCGAGGACGGCGTGGCCGACGCCCCGGCCGAACCCGCCGCCGAGGAGGGCGAGGAGGCGCCGGCCGAGGACATCGCCCTCTCGCCCGAGCGCCTGGCGGAGCTGGAGGGGGCGGAGGAGCTGATCCTCGCCGTCACCGATGGCGGCTTCGGCAAGCGGACGCTGGCCTACGACTACCGCATCACTGGCCGCGGCGGGCAGGGGCTGGAGGGCATCACCCTCAGCCCCCGCACGGGACGCGAGGTCGTGGCCACCTTCCCGGTGCGCCCCGGCGACGACGTGATGCTGGTCACCGACACGGGGCGGCTGATCCGCCTGCCGGCCGACCAGGTGCGCTTGACGCGGCGGCGCAGCCTGGGCGTCATGCTGGTTCGCTTGGATGAGGGGGAACGCGTGACCAGTTGCTTCCCGGTCGTTGACGGCCAGAACGAACAGGCTGCCGAGAACGGTGCCATGGAGGCCGGTGCGACCGGGCTGCCAGCCGCCGGCGCCACACCCGACGCGGATGGCGCTGATGCCTGAGCGGGTCGGCCTCTACCCCGGCACCTTCGACCCCGTCACCAACGGCCATGTGGACGTGATCAGCCGCGGCGCGCGGCTGCTCGACAGGCTGGTCATCGGTGTCGCCATCAACATCGGCAAGGGCCCGCTCTTCCCGCTCGAGGAGCGGGTGGAGCTGGTGCGGGCCGAGGCGGACGGCATCGCCGCGCGCACGGGCTGCCGCATCGAGGTGCGGCCCTTCCAGGGCCTGCTCATCGGCTTCGCGCAGGAGGTCGGCGCGCAGATGATCCTGCGCGGCCTGCGCGCGGTGACCGACTTCGACTACGAGTTCCAGATGACCGGCATGAACCGGCGCCTCGATCCGGCCATCGAGACGGTGTTCCTGATGGCCTCCGAGACGAACCAGTTCATCTCCTCGCGTTTCGTCAAGGAGATCGCGCGGCTCGGCGGCGACATCACCAGCTTCGTGCCGAAGCTGACGCTGGAGCGGACCCTGCTGAGGGTGCGCGAAGCCGCGGCCGAGTGATGCAGCGAAGCGGGAAGGGAAGGCCGATGCGCCGACGCGATGTGATGGGCGGCGTCGCCGCCGGGCTGCTGGCCGCGCCGGCGGTCGGCTGTGCCCAGGACCAGGGCGCGCCACGTGCCGCCGGCGCGCAGCCCGTGCAGGCCGCGCCCGCCGGGCCGGAGGAGCGGCTGGTGCTGGAGGTGGTGGACGCGCAGGGTCGCCCGAAGGGTCCGCCCGTGGTCATCCAGTTCCAGCCTGAATTGGCGCCGCGCCATGTGGAACGGATCAAGGCACTCGCCGCGCGCGGCTTCTACGACGGCACGCCCTTCCATCGGGTGATCGAGGGCTTCATGGCGCAGGGCGGCGACAAGACCGGCACGGGCACCGGCGGCTCGGCCCAGACCGGCATGCTCGACCTGCGTGCCGAATTCTCCCAGCCCGGCCGGGCACGCTTCGTGCGCGGCACCGTCGGGATGGCGCGCGGCGGCGACCCGAACAGCGCGAACAGCCAGTTCTTCATCATGTTCGCCCCGGCCCCGGGCCTCGATGGCCAGTACACGATCTGGGGCCGCGTGGTGTCGGGCATGGAAACCGTGGACGCGATCAAGCGTGGTGATGCCGCGCGCAACGGCCAGGTGACAGGGCCGGACCGCATCGCCCGCGCCCGCCTGGCGCCGGCCTGACCGCAAGGAACCCCCTCATGAGCGACGAAGCCGGCACCCCGGCCAATGCCACCGACCCCGCCGCGGCAGGCACCGAAACGCCCGCGGCCCAGGCCGAAGCCGCGCCCGCCGTCGCGCCGGCCGAGCCCAAGGGCAGCGAAAACACGCTCATCCTCGAGCTGAAGGACGGCAAGGTCGCCATCGAGCTGCTGCCCGACCTGGCGCCGCTGCACGTGGCCCGCATCAAGGAGCTGGTGCGCGCCGGCTTCTATGACGGCACGCCCTTCCACCGCGTCATCGAGGGCTTCATGGCGCAGGGCGGCGATCCCACCGGCACCGGCACCGGCGGCGCGCGGGACCGCGGCTATGCCGACCTGCCGGCGGAGTTCTCGCCGCCGTCCAGGGCGAGGTTCGTCCGCGGCACCTGCGGCATGGCACGCACCCAGAACCCGGACAGCGCGAACAGCCAGTTCTTCATCATGTTCGCCCCGGCATCGTCGCTCGACGGCCAGTACACCATCTGGGGCCGCGTGGTGGCCGGGATGGAGGCGGTGGACCGCATCAAGCGCGGCGGCGGCGGGAACGGCCTGGTGCAGCAGCCGGACGTGCTGGTCAGCGCCCGCATCGCCGCCGACGCGGCGGCTGGCTGAGGTGCCCGCGGGCGGCATTGACAAGCCCGGCGCTACGGCGGATGCGGCCGGCGGCACAAGGGTATGAGCCGGTAGCTCAGTCGGTAGAGCACGAGACTTTTAATCTTGGGGTCGAGGGTTCGAGTCCCTCCCGGCTCACCAGGTCGCTGCTCGCCGGGCCGGCGCCTGGCACTCGCTGGGCCAGGCATGCGGACGGGCAGGCTGGTCCCGGCGTGGACCGGATTGCGCGGGCCGGGTCGGCAGCGCCATCCCTACCCTGCGTGCGCGATGCCGCCCGCTGCGCCTCGGCGGCCGGCGCTGGACCGGGCGCGACGCTGCATTGGCGGCTCTTCGGGGCGTCCCCGCTTTGCAGCGGCAAACGGCATCGCGCCGGTTGCCTAGACCGGCTCGGCTGGCTCCCGCCGATCGGCCGAGAGCATCAGCGAGAACAGCTTCACCCCCAACAGCCGGGTATCGCCCTGCCCGAACTCCACGGGCCGCGCCGCCTCAGGCGTGTCGATCGTCAATCGGTTCGGCCCGAATTCGAGCAGGCCGGGGCGCAGTCGGAAACTGGCAAGCTGGCGGTGGGTGACAGTGACCGCGCCCAGGCGAAGGCCGTTCAGGAAGACCAGCAGGTCCTGGCTCGGCAGCAGGGGCGGATGCCGGAACACGTCGAGGTCGAGCGCCAGCGCAAGGGCCGCCCCCGGCCCCAGGCCTTCCGGATCCACCACGAACTCCAGTTCGCACCATCGGCCTGCCGACCAGGCGAACCCTTCGGGTTCGGGCGGGTGGAAATTCCGGAGCGCGAGGCCGGCCGGATCGCCGGTGCCGCTTCGACCATGTGTCGCGAAGATGAGCACGGTTTCCTCTACGCAGCGCGTTGCGCGAAATCGTTCGATACGGCCGGAAACTTAATGAGACTTTCTCACGTTGCGGCGTGCCCTGACTACCCCCATTCAGATGACATCTCATTTGGGAACGCGCCGTTGCCGAGACCGGCGAGGCCGGGCAGGGTGCCGATTGCCGCCTCCGGAGACAGCCCGTGCGCCGCTTTGTCCTGCTGCTTCCGCTGCTTCCGCTGCTGCCGCTGCTGCCGTCGCCCGCCCTCGGCCAGGGCGCCGGGCCAAGTGCGGTGCATGGCCGTCCGGATGCCTTCTGCAACGGGCTGCGCCAACTCGTCGGTGCCGCCGATTCGGGCTTCGACGGCCTGCCACGCGACTCGCGCCTGCTGCCTGGCTCCATCGAGGAACGCCGCGGCATCACCCGCAGCGGCGACGGCCCGCCGCGCGCGGTGTTCTACGCCGTCATGCTGCGCGAGGCGCGCGCGAGGGTCCCAATCCGGCTGCGGCGCGGTTCCGCGCGCGGCAGGGCGAGATCACCCGCTGCCTGCCCGATGCCCAGGCAGCGCCGGCGGCCGAGGGCCAGGGCGGCGCCGCCGCGCGCTGGAGCCTGCCCATGGCGGTCGTCGGGCTGCGCCGCGACGACGGCGCCGGCTTCGCTTACAGCATGGAGGTCGAGGTCTCGGTCGCGTCGCGCTGGTAGGGCGGGCGGATCGCCCGCGTCGGGTGCATGCCCCCGGCAGGCGGCTCCGGCGCTTGACGGATTGCGTGCCTGCCACGTGTAGTGGACCGGAATCGTTCAATGCGGGCGACCCTGCCCCTGGGCACCCAGGCGGTGCAGAGGTCTCTGGACGACCGTGATGCTGTTCTTCCAGGCCGTGGTGCTGGAACTGGGCGGGCGGCGGCTGATGCCGCACGGCCGCTCGATCCGGCAAGGGCGCGCGCGATGGGACTCTACTTCCACTTGGACGCCGGCGGCGGCCGCGTGACCGCCGACCTGCACGCGACGCGCCTGCCCGGCGCGCCACCCATGGAAGCCGCGGTGGCCGGCTCGGGACCGGGGTGATGGCGTGTTGCGCCGGGCCCGACCTGCACGTCGCCTTCCGGGAAATCTTGCCGGCCGTCGTCGCGCTGGCGCGGCGCGAGTTCGGCTTCCCCGCCGCCTGCGGCGACCCACCGGCCGAGATCGCCGACAGGCGACTGCGGCCGGCGGCGCCCCCGTCGGCCTCGCTCGACCTGGTGGTGTTGGATGCCCATGCGGGCGGCGCCGTGCCGGTGCACACCGCGAGGGTGGAGGCGGTCGCCGCCTGTCTCCACCGGCCGCGGCCTTCCATGTGTCCAACACGGCGTTCGGCCGTGCGCCCTTCATCGCCGCCGCGGCGGCGCCGCTGAGCGCGGCCGGCTGGGCGCCGCTCGATCCCGGCGGGCTGCGCCCTGGCGCGACGACTTCTCCCGCCTGCTGCGCGCACCGCGGCCCTGGCGGCGCATCGCGCCGCCGTGACGGCGGCACCGCGATTGACCGCCGGCGGCGACTGTGCCGCACTCCCGCTGCGCCGCCGCGGCCCGACGCCGCGCCGGAGAGGGAGGGACCGTCCATGTATGTCGAACAGCGCATCTACACCGCCAATCCCGGCAAGCTGCCGGCCTGGCTGAAGAACTACGAGGAGATCGGCGGGCCCTGCTCGGCGCGGCATGTCGGGCCGCTCATCGGCATGTTCACCGTCGAGATCGGCCAGATCAACCGCGTGGTCTTCCTGCGCGGCTTCGACGACATCGACGACCGCGAGCGCGGCCTGGCGGCGCGCGAGGCCGATCCGGACTGGGCGCGCTTCCGCGCCGAGGGCGCGAAGTTGAACGCGCTGATGGTGCAGGAAGCGAAGCTGCTGAAGACCACGCCCTTCTCGCCCATCCAGACCGCGCGCCAGCCCTTCGAGCGCAGGCTGCCGGGCACGGGGATGTTCGTCGATCACCGAACCTATGACTTCCATCCGGGCAAGCTGAACGTCTGGCTCGACGCCTACCGCGACCTTGGCCTGCCGGTGCAGCAGCGGCTGCTCGGCCAGCTGCTGCTCTTCGCGGTGACGGAGTGCGGGCCGATCAACCAGGCCGTGTTCATGTGGGCCTATACGTCGCTCGGTGACCGCGACCGGCGCCGTGCGCAGATGGCGACCGATCCCGGCTGGGCGGAGTTCCAGAAGGCGACGGCCGGCGCGGCGCCCCTGAAGCAGCAGACGACGATGGTGCTGAAGCCGGTCCCCTTCTCGCCCATCCGCTGACGCGAGCGGGGCGGGGCGCCCGCCGGGGCCGCCCCGTCCGTGCCCCGCGCATCCGTGCTAAGCCTGCGCTCCGCGCCCAGGGAGACACCACGATGACCGACGCGAAGCTTGCCCCGAACATGCCCGACTGGATGGTCGAGCACACCAGGCGCTACCTCGCCAGCGGCGGCACGGACGGCCACATGTACCGCATCGCCCAGCCCGGCCGGCCGGAGATGACCGTGCCCTCGCTGCTGCTGACGACGAAGGGCCGCAAGTCCGGCGAACGCTTCATCTTCCCGCTGTTCTACGGCAAGGTCGGCGACGGCTACGTCGTGGTCGCCTCGAAGGGCGGCGCGCCGGAGCATCCGGGCTGGTACCGCAACATCCTGGCCGACCCGATGGTCGAGGTGCAGGTGGGCACGCAGAAGATGCGCGCCCGCGCGCGCACCACGAGCGGCGAGGAGCGCGCCCGGCTCTGGCAGCAGGCGCTGGAATTCTGGCCGCCCTATGCCGACTACCAGAACAAGACCGAGCGCGAGATCCCGGTGGTGGTGCTGGAGCCGGTGGCCTGAGCGCTCGGGCAGGACCCATTGCCCCGGGCCACTCGCCTCGGCATTCAGCGGCCCGCCTGTCCCCTGCGTTCGCTGCGGCGGGCGGCGGGCGTCGCGGGCAGGATCCCGGCGGCGCAGCAGCGGAAGCTTCCCGCCAGCCGGAGCGTGCCGCCTCGGCTGGCGTTCAGGACCGCCGGGCGGCTGGCGTGAAGAGCCCGCCTGCCGGCCGCGGCGCACCGAACAGCGCACCGAGGGGCGGCGCGGGGGCCATTGCCGGCACGCCCGCCATCGGCGGCGCCGGTGCCGGCAGGCCCAGGGTTGGCGAGGCGAGCGTCGGCATGTCCCGCGGCGCGGCGCCGAAGCTTGGTCCGGGTGGCCGTGCCGGCGTGGCCATCTGGGCGATGGCCGGCAGCGCGAGCCCGGCACGTCCGGCCACCGGGATCGGTTGCGCCCGGTAGGCATCGAGGCCGCGCCCGGCTCCACCACCACCGCCACCGGCCAGCGGCAGCAGCGCCGCGCTCCGTGCCAGGGGAATCTCCAGCAAGGCGCCGCCGCCACTGCTGCCACTGAAGCCGCCATGCGCCCGCAGCGCCTGGGCATAGCCGACCGGCGCGGGCGCGCTGCGCTCTGCCTCCCAGGCGGCGGCGACGCGGGCGCGATAGGCTTCCGCCAACTCCGGAGTCTGGCTGTGGTAGTGCGCGGCGGCGCGCATCCAGTCGCCCCGCGTCGCCTGCAGCTCGCCCAGGAAGCGCGCGGCATAGCGGGCATTGCTCAGTGGGTCGAACGCCTCCTCCAGGCTGGCGAAGGCATTCGGGTGGTGCCGGAGGTTCACCTGCATGCAGCCGACGTCGATCGAGCGGACGCCCTGCGCCTGCAGCGCCCTGACGGCGGCAATCGCTGCCGTCCGGTCGGGGAAGAAGCTGCCGCGGCCCTCGGCATTGATCGTCCAGGGCCAGGGGCCGGTCGCACCGCTCTCCGGGTCACGCCGGCCGGACTCGACGCGTGCGATGGCGGCCAGCAGGCGCGGCGGCAGGCCCGCCTCCCGCTCCACCTGGGCGATGGCGGCCTGGCAGAGCAGCGTGGGTGAGGGACGAGCCGCGGTGGCGCCGGCCAGGCCAGGCAGGCCAGCAAGCAGCGACGCCAGCAGCAGGAAGCGGATGCGCAGCGCGGGCATGGTCATGGGTGGGTGGAATTCCGCGTCCGGGGCGCGCCGGGGCTCGGGCGCCTTCCGCTTGGCGCAAGCGGCGTGCCAGCCGCGGTCGCGGCCGCGCGCCCGCGCGGGATTCGTGGCGGCTGCCGCGCATCCCGACGCCGACATGCGTGGCCGGCCGGGCCGCATGCGAGTGCCTCGAGCTGCCAGCCGGACGCGACCGGGTAGCCGAACTCCAGCAAGGCGACGAAGCTGCTGACGGCGAGGTTCGGTGCGCGGCGGCGCTCGGGCATGCTGCCCTGCCCGCCGAAGACGCCACCGAAGACGATGCTGTCGAGGTACCGGCCCGCGCGCGCTTGCCGGGTGCCGATCAGCGGATGCCGATCAGCATGCGGGTCCGCGTATCGGGCCGGCCGCTGCTGGCGCCGCCCACCGCGCGCGGGGGTGGCCGATGTCCTGCAGGCCGGCATGGAACAGCGCGATGGGGCGCGAGAGGCAGGCGGCACCTGCGGTGCCAGCGCCGGGCGCGCATCGGCCGGGGCCCCGGCGCGGGCGAGGGTGCGGTGTCGGCCACCGGCAGCGGCACCGGTGGCAGCGGGCTGGCGGGCGTGACGAAGACGATCTGCAGCCGGAAGTCCCATTGACCGCCCGGCGTGCCGACCAGCGCATGGCTGGCCGCGGCCGGACCGTTCGAGGCGCCGGGGCCATAGGATGGAGCTGGTAGCGGAACGGCGCGCCGCCGGTGACGGAGCCGCAGGCGCACTGGAAGACCTCGAGGGGCGGCGGCCGCGCCGGACGCGCGCCGACGTGGGCCGGCGCCCGGCGCAGCGATGCCCGCCGCAGCTTGGGCGGGGGTGATCCGATCATGTTGCCGACACGGCGCGCGAGTTGCACTGCAAGCACCATGGCGAGCCCGTCCATCAGAAGCCGGCCCGCGGGATCGGCGACCGTCTCGCAGCCCAGCACATGCACCGCTCCGGCGAGGAGGGAGTCCTCGACGGTGCCATGCAGCGGCGGCTCGGCATCACGGCCACTGCGGGTCGCCAGCACCGGTGCGCTGAACAGGGCAGGGTCGAACAGCCCATGCGCCCGGCGGCTCGGGCCGCACCAAATGGTGGGCGCGGGGCCCGCGGGATGCAGCAGCGGTGCCCGCCTCCAGAGCCTGCCTCCCTGGGCCGGCCCGCCCGCCGTGGCGACGGGGCCGCGACGCGGATCGGTGAGGGCAAGCCTGACGCTGTGCCGGCGCTGCGCCACGCCATCTCGGCGCTGCCGTGGTTGTCGAAGATCTGTGCGCTCACGCCGCCCTAGCCCGCATTTCTCACACGCTGCCAGCGTGACGGCCGGAATGGCTGTGGGATCGGCGTTTGCTCGGCAAGTC
>JAIEOP010000067.1 GCA_019750465.1 Acetobacteraceae bacterium
AAGCAAGCAGGATGGAACAACGCCTTCCTGAAAAAGCTGCTGGCCGCATTCGGCACAGCTCAAATGCGATAGCCCTGGGCGCGCATGCAAGCCACACCGGCAGGATATGACCTGAGCCAAGGCGGGAAAACCAGCAACCCGCAGTTGTAGAGCGCCCTCTTAGCGGGTATATACGATCTTCTAATCAACCCATGGTTTAATGAGACCATGAAAATGAGATGGCCCAGCCCGGCAAGCCCGCCCGGAACCTCGCGGTCGCGCTCAAGGCCTCCGCCGACCTGAGAGGACCCCCAGACAAAAATATACACTGTCGGTCCTGCTCCGAGGCGATTGCCCACGTCGCGACACCCTGAGCACGCGCCGATCGCTTCACCGGCGCGGTGATCCGGCAGGGCAGCCACGACTCCTGTCATTGTTTATTCGGAACAAACCCGCGGCCGCCGCGGGTGCCCGCCCACGCCCCAAGGGAACCGCGCCCCATGACCACCTCGGACCGCTTCGTGCCCGGCGTGAAGCAATGGTACCTGCTTGGTCCGCCTGGCAGTGCAGCCCCGGGCGCCGGCGCCGGCAGCATCGCCGAGTCCTGGACCGACTATACCGGCGCCGGCATCCGCACCGCCATTGTCGATAACGGCTTCGCCTACGACCACCCGTCCCTTGCGCGCAACTACGACACGTCCGCGGATCTCGATACGGTCGACGGCGATGCCGACGCGGCCGCGGACAACCGCGACTTCCACGGCACCGCCGTCGCCGGCATCGTCGCCGCCTCGGGGGGCGACGGCACCGCCGTCGGCGTCTCGCCGGATGCAACGATTGTCGGCATCCGCATCGGCTACGGCAAGGACGGCGATGTCGAGGCGCTGGCCCAGGCAATCCGCTACGCCGCGACCGCCGATACCATGAACGCGTCCTGGAGCTTCCGCGAGCCGCTGGCCGACAATTTCGCGCTGGGCGAGTTCCGCCCGCTGGCAGACGCCATGGCGTATGCCGCGCGCGAAGGCCGCGGCGGCCTCGGCACCGTGATGGTGTTCTCGGCCGGCAACCTCGGTCAGGACGTGAACCTGCACGACGTGCAGAACAGCATCTACGCCATCACCGTTGCTGCCTATGCCCCCGACGGCAAGCCCTCGTCCTTCTCGAATCGTGGCGCCGCCGTGCTGGTGGCCGCCCCAGGCGAGCGGATCTGGACCACCGACATACCGGACAAGCGCGGCTACTCATTCTATGACGAGTTCTACTTCTCCGGCACCTCCGCCGCCGCGCCGATCGTGACCGGCGTGGCAAACCTGATGCTTGAGGCCAATCCGGCGCTTGGTGCCCGCGACGTGCAGGAGATCCTTGCCTATTCCGCCCGGCCGCTCGCCAGCGCGCCGGGTACGGCGAACGGCGCCGAGACCTGGAACGGCGGCGGCCTGCGCTTCAGCCCCGATGTCGGCTTCGGCGCGGTCGACGCGCTCGCCGCGACGCGCCTGGCGGAGACCTGGCAGTCGGGCGCCACCTTCGACACCATGCAGACCGCCACCGCCGGCTGGAAGGGCGCGCTCGGCCTCGGCGCCCGCAGCGTCGAGGTCACGCTCGACGTCGCCGAGGCGATCCGCATCGATCGCGTCGAACTGGCCCTCGACCTCGAGCACGAGCGTCTGGCCGACCTCCGGGTGCGGCTGTTCTCCCCCGACGGCACCCGCAGCATCGTGCTGGACCGCCCGCCGGTCCAAGATGATGGCGTCGCAGGGCCGGATGCATTGGTGTTCACCGTCAGCAGCAATGCCTTCTGGGGCGAGCTGGGCGCCGGCGCCTGGCGCGTGCGCGTGATGGACCTGGCCGAGGAGAGCGCCACCGGCCTTCTGCGCAGCCTGGAGCTGCGCGTGTACGGCGATGCCGAGACCCCGGACCAGACCTACGTCTATACCGATGCCTTTGCCACGCTCGGCACGCCCGGTCCGCTGATCGACGCGGATGCCGGCGACAATGACACGCTGAACGCCGCCGCGGTCACCGCCGGCCTCCTGCTCGACCTGCGGCCGGGCGCGGTGCAGCAGATCGCCGGCCGCGCCCTCGCCCTCGGCAGCGCGACCTGGATCGAGAACGCGCTGGGCGGCGACGGCGCCGACCGCATCACCGGCAATGGCCGCGACAACCTGCTCTGGGGCGGCCGCGGCGACGATGTGCTGGCCGGCGCGGGCGGCGCCGACCGCTTCGCCTTCGGCGTCCGCAGCGGCGCCGACCGGATCGCCGATTTCGCCGCCGACGACCTGGTGGTGCTGACCGGCGGCGTCACCCTGGCCGGGCTCGAGGGCAGCCGCGCGGTGCTCTCGGACGGCGCGACGCTGCAGGCGGCGAATGGCTGGCTCTGGTCGGCCGCCGACTTCGAGATGCAGGACAACCTCTGGGCCTGAGGCGCCGCGGCGAGTCCGACCGGCTGCGACGCGCCCAAGGCTTGCGTGCCGCCACGGCCGCCGCTATGCCCCGCGACCCCGCGCGACCGGGCCCTTTGGGGCATGCCCGGCCGCAGCTTCCGCGCTGCGGCCCCGATGGGCCGATCCCGGCGCTCCCCGACCCGGAGGTCCGAAATGCCCAAGATGAAGACGAAGTCTTCGGTCAAGAAACGCTTCAAGCAGACCGCCACGGGCAAGATCCTGGCCGGTCCCGGCAACAAGCGCCATGGCCTGATCAACCGCCCCACCAAGATGAAGCGGCAGAACCGCGGCAGCCAGGTGCTGGAGCCGCAGGACGCCAAGACCGTCCTGCAATGGGCCCCCTACGGCCTGCGCTGATCGGGAAGAGCTGAGACATGGCACGCGTCAAGCGGGGCGTCACCGCCCATGCCCGCCACAAGAAGGTCCTGGAGCTCGCCAAGGGCTACCGCGGCCGCAGCGGCACCAACTTCCGGCCCGCATTGCAGCGCGTGGAGAAGGCGCTGCAATACGCCTACCGCGACCGCCGCAACAAGAAGCGCGAGTTCCGCGGCCTCTGGATCCAGCGCATCAACGCCGCGGTGCGCGAGCACGGGCTGACCTACAGCCAGTTCATCGCGGGCGTGAAGGCCGCCGGCATCGAGATGGACCGCAAGGTCATGGCCGCGCTGGCCTTCGACGAGCCGCAGGCTTTTGCTGCGGTCGTCGAGAAGGCCAGGGCCGCGCGCCCAGTCGCCGCGGCGGAGTGATCCTCTGATCCTCCCCGCCGGCGGGGGGTCGAAAGCACCGCTTTCGACGGGTGGGGGTGTCGCCACCGCAAGGGCTGCCGTCGTCACCCCCACCCGGCCCTCCCCCGCCAGCGGGGGAGGGGGTATCAGGGCCGCTCCCGCCAGGGGCGGCCCTTCACGTATCCGGGGAATGGCATGACCGACGCCACCATATCGCCGGCCGCGGACGACCTTGCCGCGCTGGCCGCCGAGGCCGCAGCGCAACTCGCCGCCGCCACCGACCTGCGCGCGCTCGACGCCGTGCGGGTCGGCGTGCTCGGCCGCAGCGGCAGCCTGACCGGGCTGCTCAAGGGCCTCGGCGCCGTGGCCCCCGAGCAGCGGCGCGAGCGCGGCGCCGCGCTGAACCGCCTGAAGGCCGAGCTGGAAGCCGGCATCGAGGCCCGCCGCGCCGTGCTGGAGGACGCCGCGCTCGACGCCCGCCTCGCCGCCGAGCGGATCGACGTGACCCTGCCCGCCCGCCCGCACCCGCCTGCCGGGCCCGATGCCGGCACCATCCACCCCATCAGCCGCACCATCGAGGAGCTGACCGCGCTGTTCGGCGCCATGGGCTTCGCCGTGGCCGAGGGGCCGGACATCGACACGGACTGGCACAATTTCGGCGCGCTCAACATCCCGGAGCACCATCCGGCGCGGCAGGACCACGACACCTTCTACCTGCCACCCGGTCCCGATGGCCGCCGGCCCGTCCTGCGCACCCACACCTCGCCCGTGCAGATCCGCACCATGGTGACGCAGGAGCCGCCGATCCGCGTCATCGTCCCCGGCCGCACCTGGCGCGCCGACCACGACGCCACCCATTCGCCGATGTTCCACCAGGTGGAGGGGCTGGTGATCGACCGCGCCATCACCCTCGGCCACCTGAAGGGCTGCCTCATCGACTTCCTGCGCGCCTTCTTCGGCATCGCGGACCTGCCGGTGCGCTTCCGCGCCTCCTACTTCCCCTTCACCGAGCCCTCGATGGAGGTGGATATCGGCTGGAACCGCCGGACCGGCGAACTCGGCCAGGGTTCGGACTGGCTGGAGATCCTCGGCAGCGGGATGGTGCATCCGCGCGTGCTGGCGAATTGCGGCATCGACCCGCGCGCGTGGCAGGGCTTCGCCTTCGGCATGGGCATCGAGCGCATCACCATGCTGAAGCACGGCATCACCGACCTGCGCCCCTTCTACGAGAGCGATGCCCGCTGGCTGCGCCACCACGGCGCCGATCCGCTGGCGCCGCCCTCGCTGGCGGAGGGGGTGTGACGCCATGAAGTTCCCCCTGAGCTGGCTGCGCGCGCATCTCGACACCGACGCGTCGCTGGAGGCGATCACCACGACGCTGTCGTCGATCGGCCTGGAAGTGGAGGGCGTGGAGGACCGCGCCGCCGCCCTCGCCGCCTTCCGCATTGCCCATGTGGTCGAAGCGATGCAGCATCCCAACGCCGACCGGCTGCGCGCGCTGAAGGTCGATGCCGGCGACGGCCGGATCTACTCGGTCGTCTGCGGCGCGCCCAATGCGCGCGCCGGCATGAAGGGCGTGCTGGCGCTGCCCGGCGCCTCCATCCCCGGCACCGGTGTCACGCTGAAGGCGGGCGAGATCCGCGGCGTGCGGTCCGAGGCGATGCTGCTCTCCGCGCGCGAGATGGGCCTCGGCGACGACCATACCGGCATCGTGGACCTGCCGGAGGACGCACCCCTCGGCGAGAGCTACGTGACGTGGGCGGGCCTCGATGACCCGGTCATCGAGATCAGCGTAACGCCGAACCGCGGCGACGCGCTCGCCGTGCACGGCGTCGCGCGCGACCTCGCGGCCGCGGGTCTTGGCCGCCTGAAGCCGCTGCCGGCGCCGCGGGTCACCCCTGCCTATGCCTCGCCGCTGCGCTGGGAGATCGCCGATCCGCGCGCCTGCACCTGGGTGCTCGGCCGTGCCATCCGCGGCCTGCGCAACGGGCCCTCGCCGAGGTGGCTGCAGGACTGGCTGGTGGCGATCGGCCAGCGGCCGATCAATGCGCTGGTCGACGTGACCAACCTCTTCACCTTCGGCCTCGGCCGCCCGCTGCACGTCTTCGACGTGGCGAAGGTGAAGGGGACCACGCTGACCATGCGCATGGCCCGCGAGGGCGAGACGCTGGCCGCGCTGAACGGCAAGGACTACGCCCTGACCGCGGAAGACGGCATCATCGCCGACGCCGCCGGGCCGGAGGCGCTCGGCGGCATCATCGGCGGCGCGCCCACGGGCTGCGACGAGGGCACCGCCGAGTGCTTCATCGAGTGCGCCATCTTCGACCCGGTGCGCATCGCCCTCTCCGGCCGACGCCACGACATCCGCACCGATGCGCGCCAGCGCTTCGAGCGCGGCGTGGATGGGGACCTGCCGCCGCTGGCCCTCGACCTGGCGACGCAGACCATGATCGAGCTCTGCGGCGGCGAGGCCAGCGCGGTGGTGGCCGCCGGCACCCAGCCCGCCTGGCGCCGCAGCGCGACGCTGCGCTTCGAGCGGCTGGCCGGCCTGGGCGGCGCCGCGGTGCCGCCGGATGAGGCGGTGGCGATCCTCGAGCGCCTCGGCTTCGGCGTCGAGGCGCGCGACGCGGACCGCGTGACAGTGGGCGTGCCGCCCTGGCGAAACGATGTCGCCGCATCGGGCGCGCTGGACCAGGACCCCACCCTGCCGCCGGAGCGCGCCCGCGCCGCCGCCGAGGGCTGTGCCGAGATCGAGCCGGAATGCGACCTCGTGGAGGAGGTGCTGCGCATCCGCGGCCTCGACCGGGTGCCACCCGTCTCGCTGCCCGTCGCCTCGCCCGTGCCGGCGCCGGCCCTCACCCCGAAGCAGGCCCGCGCGGGGCTGGCACGGCGCGTGCTGGCGGCACGCGGCATGCTGGACTGCGTGAGCTTCGGCTTCCTGGAGGGGCGCGTGGCCGCGCTGTTCGGCGACACGCCGAAGGCGCTGCGCCTCGACAACCCGATTGCCGCCGACCTCGACCAGATGCGGCCGACGCCCGTGGCCTCGCTGCTGCTGGCGGCAGGGCGCAACGCGGCGCGCGGCTGGCCGGACGCGGCGCTGTCCGAGCTCGGCGCCGCCTACCGCGACCCCTCGCCGCAGGGGCAGGTCGCCGTCGCCGCCGGGGTGCGCACGGGGCAGACGCCGCGGCACTGGGCGGAGCCCTCGCGGCCGATGGACGCCTTCGACGCCAAGGGCGACGCGATGGCGGTGCTGGCCGCGCTCGGCGTACCCGTGGCCGCGCTGCAGGTCATGGCGGACGCGCCCGGCTTCTACCACCCGGGACGCTCCGGCGTGGTGCGGCAGGGTCCGAAGACAGTGCTGGCGACCTTCGGGGAGGTGCATCCGCGCATCCTCGCCGCGCTCGATCTCGCCGGGCCGGCGGTGGCCTTCGAGGTGTTCCTCGATGCCGTGCCGGAGCCAAAGCGGCGGCGGCGCGGGATGCCGGACCTGCCGGCCTTCCAGCCCGTGCGCCGCGACTTCGCCTTCCTGGTCGATGCCGGCGTTGCCGCGGATGCCTTGCTGCGCGCCGCGCGCGGCGCCGACAAGGCGCTGATCGCCGATGTTGCGCTGTTCGATCGCTATGCCGGGGAGCGGCTGCCGGAGGGCAAGGTCAGCCTCGCCCTGCAGGTGACCTTGCAGCCGCGCGAGGCGACGCTGACCGACGCGCAGATCGATGGCGTGGCGGAGCGCATCGTCGCGGCGGTGGCGAAGGCGACGGGGGCGGTGCTGCGGGCATAACCGGTCGCGGGCGTGGTTCACGGCATCCTCCGGGCGTGCGGCGCGAAGCGGTGTCGCGCGCCGGAACCGGCCGTGCTTGCGCCGCCGCGCCGCCGGCGGCACCCTTCCGCCAATCCCGGAGGACGCCATGCCCGATACCAACCAGGCCGCCGGCCGACCTGCCTTGCCGCCCGGCCCCATCGCCGGCGCCGCCGCCTGGACCGGCGCGGACATGCTCGGCCGCAGCGGCGAGTGGATGCATGTCCTGGACGCGGGGGCCCTGGCCGAGCTGGAAGCCGCCATCGCCGCGCACCGGGCCGGCGGCCGCGCCATGGGGGAGATCACGGCGGAGAGCTTCCGCCTGCCCACCCTCGGCCGCCGCCTCGCCGCCATCCTGCAAGACCTGATGCAGGGCAAGGGCTTCGCCGTGCTGCGCGGCCTGCCGGTGGAGCGCTGGGGCACGGAGGACAGCGCCATCGCCTATCTCGGCATCGGCGCGCATTTCGGCAGCTTCCGCAGCCAGAACGCCAAGGGCCACCTCCTCGGCCACGTGAAGGATCTCGGCCTCGACATAGGCGACCCGAAGGTGCGCTACTACCAGACGACGCGGGAGCTGGAGTACCACACGGACAGCTGCGACATCGTCGGCCTGCTCTGCCTGAAGACGGCGAAGTCGGGTGGCGCCAGCCGCATCGTCTCCTCCACCACCCTGTACAACGAGATGCTGCGCCGCCGGCCCGACCTGGTGGAGCAGCTGTTCCACGCCTTCCCCACCGACCGCCGCGGCGAGATCCCGCCGGGCATGCTGCCCTGGTTCGAGGTGCCGGTCTTCTCCTGGCACGAGGGCTACCTGACGGCGATCTATTCCGGCCAGTACATCCGGAGCGCCCAGGCGAATTTCCCCCAAGAGGCGTTTCCTGCTTGCCGCCGCCTGACCGCGGCGGAGCACGAGGCGCTCGACATGCTCGACGCGCTCAGCAACGACCCCGCGCTGAACCTGCAGATCGAGTTCCGCCCCGGCGACATGCAGTTCCTGCACAACCACCAGATCTTCCACAGCCGCACGGATTTCGAGAACTGGCCGGAGCCCGAGCGCCACCGCCACCTGCTGCGGCTCTGGCTGGCGCCGCGGGACGCCCGGCCGCTGCCGTCCGCCTTCGCGCAGCGCTACGGCAGCCTGACGCCGGGCGATCGTGGCGGCATCGTCGTGAAGGACACGGTGCTGACCTTCACGCTGGACCCGATTTGATGCGGCGCCGCGCGCTGCTGCTGGCCGCGCCGCTCGCCGCGCCCCTTTCACTGCGGGCGCAGGACGTGGCGGAATGGCCCTCGCGCCCGCTGCGTCTGGTCGTGCCGTACCTGGCGGGCGGCATCCTCGATGCCATCGCGCGGCTGATCGCGGAGCCGCTGCAGCGCCACCTCGGCACGACGCAGCCGATGGTGGTGGAGAACCGCGCCGGCGCCGGCGGCAATATCGGCACCGCCGTGGTGGCGCGCGCGCGCGGCGACGCGCATACGGTGCTGGTCGGCAACAGCGGGCCGCTCTCGATCAACCCGGCGCTGGCGCGCAGCCTGCCCTTCGACCCGCAGCGCGATTTCCAGCCCGTGGTGCTGGCGGCGACGACGCCGCTGGTGCTGACCGTGCCGGCGGCCTCGCCGCACCGCGACCTGGCCGGGTTCCTCGGCTGGGCGAGGGCGCAGCGGCAGGCGGTGCCCTACGGCACGCCGGGCGTCGGCACGCCGCAGCACATGGCGACCGAGCTGCTGCGCCTGCGCGCCGGGTTCGAGGCGGTGCAGGTGCCCTATGGGGGCAGCGCGCCCGTGGTCACCGCCCTGCTCGCCGGCGACATCGCCTTCGCCATCGAGAACCAGGCGCTGGTTCTGGGCCAGGTCCGCGCCGGTGCGCTGCGCGCCCTGGCCGTCACCACGCCCGGGCGCAGCGCCGAGTTGCCGGAGGTGCCGTCCATGCAGGAGGCCGGGCAGGCCGGCTACGCGGTGCGCGGCTGGTACGGGCTGCTGCTGCCGGCGGGTGTCCCGGCCGCCATCGTGCAGCGCCTGAATGCCGCGGCGCGCGAGGCGCTGCGGGAACCCGCCGTGGCGGCGCGCCTGGCCTCCTTCGGCTCGCCCTATGTGGCGGGCAGCGCGGAGGAATTCGCCGCGCTGATCGCCGAGGACGTGGCGCGGTGGCGCGACGTGGCGCAGCGGGCGAACATCACCCTGGAATAGCCGGCCCGCCGGCACGGGACCCTGACCATGACCCTCGATACCTGGCTGGCCGAGGCCGAGCACCTGCTCGCGGCCACCCGCGCGCTGGCGCTGGATGCCGCCATGGACCGCGCCGTCGCCGCCACCGCCGCGGCGCTGCGCGCCGACCTGCCGCTGCTGGTCTGCGGCAATGGCGGCTCGGCCGCGGATGCGGAGCACATCACGGGCGAGCTCGTGGCCCGGTTCCTGAAGGAGCGGCGCGGCCTGCCGGTGATCTCCCTCGTCTCCAACGCCGCCATGCTGACCGCCTGGAGCAACGACTACGGCTTCGAGACCGTGTTCAGCCGCCAGGTCGAGGCCCATGGCCAGCGCGGCGGCGTGCTGCTCGGCCTCTCGACCAGCGGGAATTCAGGGAACGTCGTGCTGGCGATGGAGGCGGCGCGCGGGCTCGGCATGGTCACCATCGGCATGACCGGGGAGGGCGGCGGGCGGATGGCGGCGGTCTCGGACCACCTCTTCGCCGTGCCGAGCACCTTCACGCCGGCCATCCAGCAGGTGCATCTCTGCCTCTACCATCATTTCTGCGCGGCGGTGGAGCAGGCGGTGCTGTAGCCATGTCGCGCCGCCCCGCCGCCTTCCTCGACCGCGACGGCGTGCTGATCGAGGACACCGGCTATCCGCATGATCCCGCCGCGGTGCGCTGGATGCCCGGCGCGGCCGCGGCGGTGCGGCGGCTGAACGATGCGGGCTTCCACGTCTTCGTCGTAACCAACCAGGCCGGCGTGGCGCGCGGCCTCTACACGGAGGCGCAGGTCCGCGCACTGCACCGCTGGATGGCGGACCGCTTGGCGGAATTGGGCGCGCATGTCGATGCCTTCGAATACTGCCCGCACCACCCGCAGGCGCGGCTTGCGGCCTATCGCCGCACCTGCCGCCGCCGCAAGCCGGCGCCGGGGATGATCGAGGACCTGCTGGCCGCCTGGCCGGTGGATGCCGCCGCGTCCTTCCTCATCGGCGACAAGGACAGCGACCTGGAGGCCGCGGCGGCGGCGGGCATCGCGGGGCATCGCTTCGCCGGCTGCGATCTCGCGGAGTTTGTCGCGCGGCTGCTGGGCGGCGCGGCGTCCTGACGCCGGCTCAGCCGGGCGTCCCGCCGCTGCGCGCATCGCGGTCGCGCCAATGGCCGGGCAGCCGCGCCAGGAAGCGCGCCGGCCACGTGGCGTCATGCGCGAAGCCGTCGGAGGCGATGCGCCACGCCGCGCCGGCCGCGCCCTGGCGCAGCAGCAGCAATGCCCGGTAGCCCACCGCCCAGGCGTGCCAGCGCCGGTAGGCGGCATGCGCCGGCGTGCCCGCCGGCAGCTCCGCCAGCCGCGTCCGCGCCGCCGCGTGCAGGTGCTGCGCCAGCTTCGCCCGCGTGTCGCCCGCGGCGAAGGTGAGCGAGCCGGCATGCGCGCGATAGCGGATGACCGTCGCCGGCAGCACCATGTGCCGCGGCGCCGCCAGCACCAGCCGCATCCAGAAATCCTTGTCGGCGGAGAGCGGGAAGCGGATGTCGAACGGCCCGACCCGATCCAGCAGCGTCCGCCGGTAGAAGGCGGCGTTCATCGCGGTGACGTTGCCGATGACATTGGCCTCGGTAAGCCCCACCGCGCGGGGGCCGCGCAGCACGCGCTGCACGACCTCCCGCCCATCCTGCCCGGCGAAGAACTCGGCGGCGCCGATCACCATCTCGGTGGCGGGATCGGCCAACGCGGCCGCGGCCGCGGCAAAGGCGCCCGGCGCGTAGAGGTCGTCGCTGTTCAGCAGGCCGACGACCTCGCCGCGCGCAACCCGCAGGCCCTTGTTGATCGCGTCGTAGAGGTTGCGGTCCGGCCCGCGCAGCACGGTGAGGTGCGGGAAGCCCGCCAGCACCGTCGCCGTGCCGTCGGTGGAGCCGCCATCGACGATGATGTGCTCGACATCAGCGCGGCCCTGCGCCTGCACGCTGCGGATCGCCGCGGCGATCGTCGCCTCGCGGTTCAGGCAGGGCGTCACGATGCTGAAACGCGGGGTCATGCGGCGCGGCGGCCGGCAAGCAGCGTGCGCAGCCGCCGCAGCGTGCCGCCGAACAGCACGCGTTCCACCGCGCGGGCCAGCGCCGGCGAGACGCCATCCAGCGCCGAGATGAGCCCGAGCGCCCGTGCCGCCGGCCAGGCCGCGCGCGTCCGGGCCGCCGCGTCATCGCGCGCCGCCTCCAGC
>JAIEOP010000294.1 GCA_019750465.1 Acetobacteraceae bacterium
GGCGCGCGGGGCCGCCGCACGCCTGCCGCCTGGTGCGGGCGATGCCCTGCCCGCGGCGAGCCGCGCTGCGGTGGCCGATGCGCTGGACCGCTTCGGTGACGAGGTGCTGCCGCGCATGGTGGTGGCGTGCGGAATGCTGCGCCGCGCCTTCGGCGGAGGATGACGTCGCACGCCAACACGGCGGCGAGCGGCCGTTTCGCGCCATCGGTCGGCTGCCGCCGGCGGGCCGGTCAGTCCAGCTGCGCCCCGCTTGCCCGCACGATGTCCCGCCAGCGCGGGATCTCCGCGGCGATGAAGGCACGGAAGCCGGCGGGCCCGAGCGGCAAGGGCTCGCAGCCGAGGGCGGCCAGGCGTTCGCCGATCTCGGGCGTGGCGAGCACCGCGCGGATCTCGTGGGCCAGGCGATCGACGATGGCGGCGGGCGTGCCGCGCGGCGCGACCACGCCGAACCAGCCCGCGGTCTCGAAGCCGGCGACGCCGGCCTCGGCCATGGTCGGCACGCCCGGCAGGGCCGGCAGCCGCGCCGGCGTCGCCACCGCCAGCCCCCGCAGCTGCCCGGCGCGCACCGCCTCCACCACGTTCGGCACGAGCTGGAAGCTGGCGTCCAGCCGCCCGGCATGCATGTCCAGCAACAGCGGCGGCACGGCGCGGTACGGCACGTGGGTGAGCCGCACGCCGGTGAGCTGCTCGAACTGCGTCCCCGCCAGGTGCTGGCTGCTGCCGTTGCCGATCGAGCCGTAGGTGATCTCGCCCGGCCGGCTGCGGGCCAGCGCGATGAAGCCGGCGACGCTGTCGGGTCCGAGGGTGGGGCGCACCACCAGCAGGTTCGGCACCTTCACCAGGCCCGCGACCGGCTCGAAATCCCGCTCCGGATCGTAGCCGACGCCCCGGTACAGGGCAGGGTTGGCGGCATGGGTGCCGGAGCTCGCCAAGCCGAAGGTATGGCCATCGGCCTCGCTGCGGGCGACGTGCTCGGTGCCGATGTTGCCGGCGGCGCCGCCGCGGTTGTCGATGACGAAGCGTTGGCCGAGCGGCCCGGCCAGGCGATCCGTCACCAGGCGGGCGATGGCGTCGGAGATGCTGCCCGGCGGGAAGGGCACGACCAGGCGGATCGGCTTGGCCGGCCAATCCTGGGCTTGGCCCTGCGCCAGGCTCTGCGCCTGGCTCTGCAGCAGGCTTGTGGCCGCGAGGGCGCCGGCCAACAGGATGGTGCGTCTAGTCATCGGGTCCGGCATGCTGCGCAGCATGCCGGGGCGCGCGCCGGACCGGAAGGGCCGGCGTCGAAGCGTGCGCGCCGGTTCACCCTTCGCAACTTGAATGGCCGCACAACCCTTCCCATCGTCCGGTTGCGTGGCGGGTCCTTCCGCCCCCCCGACCGTCGCCTAAGGGAGCGATCCTCATGCCTCGACCCGCCGGCCTTCGGGCCACCCTGGCTGCCAGCCTTGGCGTGCTCGCCCTGGCGGCCTGCAACGCCCCCGGCTCCGGCTATCCGCCGCCCGCCCTGGTCTCGCTGCCGCATGACGCGGTGGTGGGCGCCGGCGATCCGACGCGCGCCGCGGTGTTCAACACCGCCTTCGCCTTCGGCTCCCCGGCCTCGATCGCGGGGAAGCCGGACGAGGCGGCGCGCGCAGCGGCGAATTTCGAGTTCCTCACCGTGGAGATTCCCTATGGCGCCCGCTACCGCGGGCTGAACGCGATCCTGCAGCCCGAATTGGAAGCCGGGCGTGCGGAATTGCGCACGGTGCTCGGCGTGCGGCCGGAGGCGCCGCCGCAGCAGGTGATCGATGCGCTCTATGCCGCGGCGCGGGCGCTGCGCGCCGGCGACGTCGCGGCGGCGGACCGCATCCTCTCCGGCCCCGCCTTCAGCGCCGGCGGGGCGGCGACGCTGCAGCGGCTTGCCGCCATGCCGCTGATGCCGAAGGTGGCGACGGCGGCGGTGCACACGCAGCAGGAGCTCGACCGGGCCGACCGGATCGACCGGTCCCGCGGCGGCGGCGGCGGCGGGGTCGGCGGGCGCACCTGACACCCGGCGCGGGCGCCGGTCCCATCCGGGGTCGGCGCGGTCGCTTGACAGCTTATCGTGTATGTGCACGATAGCCGCGTGCCAGATGCCCTCGCCGACCGGGCCGCCCTGGTGGCCCGCAGCTGCTACGCGCTGGAAGCGCGCAAGACCGCGAACCTGGTCGCGCGGATCTACAACGCCGCGCTCGCGGACCAGGGGCTGGAGGTGGCGCAGTTCTCGACGCTGTGCGCCATCGCCATGGGGCGGGCCGAATCGATCACCGTGCTCGCCCGCGCGCTCGGCGTCGACCGCTCGACACTGGTGCGCAACCTGGAACGCCTGGTGCGCCAGGGCTTCGTGGCCGGCGTGCCGGAGGGGCGGCGCGTGCGCCATGTCCTGACCGCACGCGGCGCGGCGGCGCTGGAGAGGGCGCTCGGGCGCTGGCAGGTGGCGCAGGACCGCCTGGCGTCGGCGGCCGGCACGGCCAGCGCCGAGGATCCACGGGCTGCCATGGCCCGGTTGCGACGCGCCGTGCGCAGCCTGGACCCGGCCTGGAAGGGAGCATGAGCATGGCAGCCCGGCCCTTCCTCGGCCCATAACGTGTAGATACACGAAAGAACGCGCCCATGAGCCTTCTCCGCAGCATCGGCCCGCTCGCCGCCGCCAGCTTCGCCACCGGCACGCAGACCTACGTCTTCGCCGGGCTGCTGGGCGAGATGGCGTCGGAGCTCGGCGTCGGCATCGGCGCGGCAGGGCAGCTCGCCACCGCCTATGCCGTCACCTTCGCGCTGGCGGCGCCGCTGCTCGGCGGGCTGCTGGCGGCACGGGAGCGCCGCGGCGTGCTGCTGGCCGCGCTGCTCGCGGTCGCCGGGCTGAACCTCGCGGCGGCGCTTGCGATGGGCTTCGCCGCGCTGCTCGGCCTGCGCATCGCCGTCGGCGTCGCCGCGGCTGCGGTCACGCCGATTGCCAGCGCGGCCGCCATCGCGCTGGTGCCGCCGGCGCAGCGGGGGCGCGCCCTGGCGATGGTCTCCTCGGGCATGGTCGTCGCCTTCATCCTCGGCATCCCGCTGGGCTCGGCGATCGGCGGCCTGTTCGGCTGGCGCGCGACCTTCCTCTTCGCGGCCGTGCTGGCGCTGGGCGCGGCGCTGCTGGTGCGGCTGGCGCTGCCCGTGGTGCAGCCCGGACCCCGGTCGCCGGGCGCGCTGGCCGACGCGCTGGGCAGCCCGTCGGTACGCGCCTGCCTGCTGATCACCCTGCTCGGTTTCACCGCCACCTTCACCGTCGTGGCCTATATCGGCCCCGTGGTGACCGCGCTGACCGGCGCCACCGGGGCAGGTGTCGGCGCCTTCCAGGCCTGCATCGGCGTCGGCGCGCTGATCGGCGTGCCGCTCGGCGGCGTGCTGGCGGACCGCGGCCTGGGGCGACCCGCACTGGCGGGCGCCTTCGCCGCCATGGTGGCGACGCTGGCGGCCTATACGCTGCTGCTGGGGGGCGTGGCCGCCGGCGTGGCGCCTGCGCTGCTCGGCCTGGTCATCCTGGTCGGCGCCGCCGCGCTGTTCCTGGTGATGCCGATCATCCAGGCGCGCCTGGTGGAGGCCGTGCCCGCTGCGGCGCCGCTGCTGCTCGGCCTGAACGGGTCGATGGTGTTCCTTGGCCAGGGCGCCGGCGCGCTGATCGGCGGGCTGGTCACCGACCATGCCGGGACTCCCGCCATCGGCCTGGTCGGGGCTGCCATCGCCGTCATCGGCCTCGGCCTGGCCCTGGCCGCCCGCCGGCGCCCGCGTCTCGTCCCCGCTGGGGGTTGAGCCATGACCGACCGGACACTCGCCAACCCCGCCGGCCTGTCGGGCCGCGCCCTGCAGGAGGCGATGCTGCGCGGCGACCTGCCGGCGCCGCCCTTCGCCACCGCCATGCGCATCCGCGCGGTGGAGGTGGGCGAAGGGCGCATCGTCTTCGAGGGCGATCCCGCGGCGGATTTCCTCAACCCGCTCGGCACGATCCATGGTGGCCGGACCGCGGCGATCCTCGATTCCGCCATGGCCTGCGCGGTGCACGGCATGCTGAAGCCGGGGCAGGCCTACACCACGACGTCGATGACGGCGAACTTCGTGCGCGCCCTGGCGGCGGAGAGCGGCACGGTGCGCTGCGAAGGCAGGGCCGTGCACGTCGGCGGCCGGCTGGCGACGGCCGAGGGCCGGCTGCTCGATGCCAGGGGCGGCTGGTCGCGCATGGCAGCGAGACCTGCATGATCATGCAGGTCTCGCCATCCGCGTGAGGCAGGGCGGCGTATTGCGTTCGCATGCGCTCACGCAACACGCTCCAGCCTTTGCCGGGTCGCGGGATTCAGTGTTTGCGGCGATTCCGCCTCAACGCATCCCGCTCTATTCCGCAGCCTGCTTCGCCCAGATCCCCATGCGGTTGAAGGGCGCATAGGGCGGGAAGGCGCCGATCGCCGTCATGTCCACCTCGATCAAGGAGGGGCCGGAGGTCGCCACCGCCTTCGCCACGGTGGGGCCCAGCTCCGCCGCGCTGCCGACGCGCCAGGACGGCAGCCCGGCCACCGCCGCCAGCTTCTGGAAGTCCGAGCTGACCAGGTCGCCGTAGAAGAACCGCCCGTCCTGCAGCGCGCCCTGGATGTGCTTGATCACGCCGTAGCCGCGGTCGTTCATGATCATCACCACCAGCTCCGCGCGTTCCTGCACCGCCGTCCAGAGCTCGGTCTGGTTCAGCGCGAAGCCGCCATCGCCCACCATGGCGATGGTCTTTCGGGGTGTCCCGCCCTGGGCCGCCGCCATGGCCGAGCCGATGCCCATGGGCAGGCCGGGGCCGATCGCCGCGCTGACCGGATGCACCGCGTCGCGCGGGCCATAGACCGGGAAGATGCGGTTGCCCCAGGAGGAGTTGCTGATGGTGATGTCGCGCACCCAGAGCGCGTCGCGCGGCAGCGCCTCGCGCAGCAGGCGCGGGAACTCGGCATAGGGGCCGAGCCCCTCGGTGAACTCCGCCACGGCGCGGCGCTTCATCGCCTGGAAGTCCGCGGCGAAGCCCGGATCCACCTGCATGCGTCCGCGCAGCCGCTCGGCCAGCGCGGCCATGGTCAGCGCCGCGTCGCCGGTGACGAAGACCGTGCTGGAATAGGTGCGGCCATTCGCCGCCGGGTTCACGTCCACATGGATGCGCCTCTCCGGCAGCTTCAGGGCGAAATCCTGCGTCTCATGCCCTCGCAGCCTGCTGCCGACCACCAGCATGGCATCCACCGACCTGTAGAATTCCTGCACGAGCGGCGACCCGTTGCCGTGCAGGCCGCCGAGCGTCATCGGGTGGTCCTCCGGGACGATTCCGCGCCCGTTCCACGACGACACCGCGGCGAAGCCGAGATCGAGCAGCCGCATCGCCTCCGCGCCCGCCGCCTTCGCGCCGTTGCCGAGCCAGAGCATCGGCCGCCGCGCCCGCGCCAGGATCTCCACCGCCTCCTCCAGCGCCGCGGCATCGGGCGGCGGCGCCGGCGGCAGGGGCAGGACGAGCGAATCAAGCTGCGCCGGGCGGGCGATGGCGGTGCGCTGGATGTCGATCGGCACCTCGACGCTGACCGGCCCCATCGGCGGCGTCAGCGCCAGCGTCGCGGCGCGGGTCAGCACGCCGAGCGCCTCCTCCGCGCTGCGCACGCGGAGCGCGGCCTTGCACACCGCCGCCAGCATCGCCGTCTGGCCCGGCACGTCGTGCACCGTCCCCATGTCGCGGTCGATGAACCTGGTCGGCGTCTGGCCGGTGATGTGCAGCACCGGTGACCCGGCGAACCCTGCCTCCACCAGCCCCGGCACCGTGTTCGCCGCCCCCGGCCCGGTCGAGGAGAACATCACGCCGAGATGCCCGGAGACCCGGGCATAGGCATCCGCCATGTGCGCCCCGCCCATCTCGTTGCGCGCCATGACGTAGCGGATGGCGTTGCGCCGCCCGATGCCGTCCAGCATCGGGATGTTGTGCACGGAGACGATGCCGAAGCAGGTGGTGACGCCGATGCGTGCCAGGAATTCGGCGACCAGGTCGCCGACGTTGTAGGAGTTCTCGCTCATTGCCCGGTATCCCTCCGCTGCCGGCAGCCTGCCACCCGTGGCGGCCGTGCGGAAGGGGGCGGGGCACCCGGCGGCCGCCGGGTGCCCCGTTTCCTCATCCGGTGACGCCGGTCACTGGATGAGGATGTTGTCGCCGATGCCGCCGTTCAGCACGTCGAGTCCCGGGCCGCCGAGCAGCACGTCGTCGCCGGCATCGCCGTTCAGCACGTCGTCGCCACCGCCGCCGATCAGCACGTCATCGCCGTCGCCGCCATCGGCGACCAGCAGCGGCCCGCCGGCCGGCAGGCCCGAGGCCTCGATGACGTCGTCGCCGGCAAGGCCGTTGATCACCAGGCGGTCGCCGGTGTCGAAGCCGGTGATCACCACCTCCGCCGCCAGGCCGAGCACGCGGATGCTGGCGCCGTCGGTGACCACCTGCACCACGTCGTCGCCGCCCGTGGCGTCCAGCACGATGGTGTCCGACGCGCCGTCGCCGCCGCCCCCGAACGCCGAGAGGTCGATATGGACTGCCGTCACGTCGGTGCCCGACAGGTCGCGGACACGGACGGTGTCCGCCCCGCCCAGCGCGTCGAAGCGGATGGTCTCGACGTCGTTCAGATCCATGGTGATGGCGGCGATGTCGCGGAAGAAGACGGCCCGCCCGCCATTCGCGGAGATGTCGATGTTCTCCGCGATGTTGGCGCCGTTGAAATCCATGGTGTCGAGGCCCGCCTGGCCCTCCACCACGTCGCTGCCGTCGCCCGGGTCCCAGACGAAGGTGTCGTCGCCGGCGCCGAGGAGGGCAATGTCATTGCCCTGGTTGCCGTCGATCAGGTCGTTGCCGTCGCCGCCGAGCAGCACGTCGGCGCCGTTGCCGCCGAGGATGGTGTCGTTGCCGGCGCCGCCATCCACGATGAGGCTGGTCAGCGGCGCCAGGTTGCCGGTGGCGGCGAAGCTGTCGTCGCCGCCGTTCATGTTGACGACGGTGGTCTCCATCGAGTTGCCGTCGATGGTGAAGGGCGCGGGACTCACACGCGCGAAGGCGAGGCGCGTGCCGTTCGCGGCGAGGGTGAAGACCTCCGCGCCGGTGCCGCCGTTGACCTCCATGGTGTCGGTGCCGGCGCCGCCCTCGACGGTGTCGTTGTCGTCGCCCGGGTTCCAGACCAGGCGGTCATTGCCCGCACCACCGAACATCTGGTCGTCGCCGTCGCCGCCGATCAGCACGTCGTTGCCTGCGCCGCCGGACATCAGGTCGCTGCCGCCCTTGCCGTTCAGCACGTCGTCGCCGGCCCCGCCGAACAGCAGGTCGACGCCGGAGCCGCCGGTGACGGTGTCGTTGCCCGCGCCGCCGAAGAGCGCCGCGGCCGGCAGCGCGCCATTCGCCTCATTCAGCGTGATCGCGTCGTTGCCGCCACGGCCGAAGACCTGGAGCTGGGCCGTGTTGGCGACGGTGGGCTGCGGGGCGACGGGCACGGCGCCGCCGTTCACCAGGATGGCGCCGGCGGCATCGCGGGCGATGTCGACAGTGTTGTCGAGCGGGTCGCCGAAGACCGTGAGCAGCGCTCCGGTCGGAAGGCAACGGCCGATGATGGACATGTCCCTGCTCCCTTGGTTGAGGACGCAGGCAGGGAGCCATGGCGACCGCGCCGGCCCGCGTTCCGGCGGGAACAGGGCGCGCGTGGGTACCCGCTCAGGCGGTGCCGGCAAGCTCCAGCAACCGCCGCATCACCGTGGGCAGCGCGCTGCCGGACCCGGCCAGGGGCCGTGCCTCCTCCTCCGGACCGGGATCGAGCCGCGGCACCTCCGCCGTGAACAGCAGCATCGCCAGCTCGAAATGCGTGAAGCCGTGCCGCGCCTCCCCCGGCACGGCGCGCCAGGCGAGGCCGGGGCGCGGCGCATGCGCCAGCGCCTCCTCGCGCCCCCAGGGCATGTCGCGCCAGGGCGTGCCCGGCACCTCCAGCATGCCGCCCAGCAGCCCGCGCGGCGGGCGGCGCCGCAGCAGCACCTGCCCCGCCGCGTCGGTCAGCAGGAAATGCGCGCCGAACCGCAGCGGCCGCGCGCGCTTCGGCGCCTTCGCCGGCAGCGCCTCCTGCACGCCGGCGGCGCGCGCGGCACAGGCCCCGGCCCAGGGGCAGATCGTGCAGGCCGGCGCGCGGGGCGTGCAGATCGTGGCCCCGAGGTCGAACAGCGCCTGCGCGAAATCCCCGGGCCGGGCGTGGGCCGCGGGGTCCGCCATGAAGTCCTGCGCCAACGCACCCAGGCGCGGCCTGGCCCCGGGCAGCGGTTCCTCCACCCGGTACACCCGCGCCACCACCCGCTCCACATTGCCGTCCAGCGGCACCACCGGCCGGTCGAATGCAATGGCGGCCACGGCGGCGGCGGTATAGGCGCCGATCCCCGGCAGCGCCCGCAGCCCGGCCTCGTCCCCCGGGAAGCGGCCTCCATGCCCGGCCACCACGGCGCGCGCGCAGGCATGCAGGTTGCGGGCGCGGGCGTAGTAGCCGAGGCCGGCCCATTCCTCCATCACCGCCGCCTCCGGCGCCGCGGCCAGCGCCTCCACCGTCGGGAAGCGCTCCAGGAAGCGCCGGAAGCGGGGCCCCACCGCCGCGACCGTGGTCTGCTGCAGCATGACCTCGGAGAGCCAGATGCGGTAAGGATCGCCCCGCACGCCCGCGGGCGCCCGCCAGGGCATGGCGCGGCGGTGGCGGTCGTACCAGGTCAGCAGGTCGGCGGAACGGGGCGTCACATGGCGGAAGATGGGGAGGATCGGCGCTTCGTGGGGGGGCCCAGGGCGCTCGCCGCCCTGCTGCCGCGGCTGACCCGCCCGGCCTTCCGCCGCCGCAGCCCGGCCGGCGCCGCGCTGATGGCGGACTGGCCGATGATCGTCGGCCCCTCGCTGGCGGTGGTCACGGAACCGCTGCGCTTCGCTGGCGGGACGCTGACCATCGCCTGCGCCGGCCCGGTGGCGATGGAACTGACGCACCTGGCGCCGCAGCTGCTGTCGCGCATCAACGGCCAGCTCGGCGCGGCGCTGGTGCAGCAGTTGCGCTTCGTGCAGCGCAGCCCCGCCACGCGCAGCGCCGCCGCGCCCCGCCCGTCACCCCCTGCGGAGCTTCCGGCGCGGGTCGATGCCGCGCTGGCCGATATCCCGAACGACGCCCTGCGCGCGGCGCTGGAAAAGCTCGGCCGGGGCGTCTATCGGAGCGGCGGCTGACCCTGCCCTGCCCGGCGGATTCGCTCCGCCGGCCCCGGCTCGCCCCGAGGAGATCCGATGCGCCTCGCCCGCCGCCACGCCCTGCTGGCCCTCGCCGCCGCCCTGCCCGCGACCCTGCCCCCGGCCCGGGCACGCGCCCAGGCGGGCGACCCCCGCCTGGCCGAACGCAGTGCCGGCAAGGCCGACGCGCCGGTGACCGTGCAGGAGTTCTTCTCCCTTACCTGCGGGCACTGCGCCGCCTTCCACCGCGACACCTGGCCGGAGGTGAAGCGCCAGCTCGTGGACACCGGCCAGGTGCGCATGGTCTGGCGCGACTTCCCGCTGGACCGCACGGCGCTGGCCGCCGCCGCTGTCGCACGTGCCCTGCCGCCCGAACGCTATGAAGGCTTCATCGGCATCCTGCTGAACACCCAGGACCGCTGGGCCTTCCGCCCCGACGCCATCGAGGAGCTGCAGAAGATGGCGGCGCTCGCCGGCCTCAGCCGCCAGCAATTCGAGGTGGTGCGCAACGACGAGCCCTATCTGCGCGCCATCCTCGCCGGCCGCATGGAAGCCGAGCGCGAGTTCCAGATCCAGGCGACGCCGACCTTCGCCTTCCAGTCCGGCGGGCGCACGCGCATGCATGGCGGCAACATGCCCTTCGAGCAGTTCCAGCGCCTGGTGCAGGAGGTCCGGCGCGGGTGACGGGCGGCGTGGAGGATCGCGCTCCCGCCGCGGCGCCCGAGGATGCGGCGGCCGGCGCCGCGGCGCCCGCGGCCCGTCCCGCCGTGCGCGCCATCCTCGCCCGGCTGCGCATCCAGGGCTTCAAGAGCTTCGCCGATGCGGTCACGGTGGAGGTGATGCCCGGCCTCACCGGCATCGTCGGCCCGAATGGCTGCGGCAAGTCGAACGTCGTCGAGGCGCTGCGCTGGGCCATGGGCGAGACCTCCGCCCGCTCCATGCGGGGCGGCGAGATGGACGACGTCATCTTCGCCGGCACCGCGACACGGCCGGGCCGCAACCTGGCGGAAGTCGCGCTGGTGCTGGAGGAGGCGCAGGGCCTCGCCCCGCCGCCGCACGACGCCGCGCCCGAGCTGGAGATCAGCCGCCGCATCGCCCGCGGCGAGGGATCGGCCTTCCGCGTCAACGGCCGCGAGCTGCGCGCGCGCGACGTGCAGACCCTGTTCATGGACATCGGCTCCGGTGCCCGGGCCTCCGGCATGGTCAGCCAGGGCCGCGTCGCCGCGCTGATCGGCGCCAGGCCGGAGGAACGCCGCTCCGTGCTGGAGGAGGCGGCCGGCACCGCGGGGCTGCGCGCCCGCAAGCACGAGGCCGAGCTGAAGCTGCGCCAGGCCGAGGCGAACCTCACCCGCGCCGAGGACCTGCTCGGCGGGCTCGATGCGCAGCGCCAGGGGCTGCAGCGCCAGGCCCGCCAGGCCAACCGCTACCGCAACCTCTCCGGCCTGGTGCGGGCGGCGGAGGCGGAATGGCTGGCGCTGCTGCGGGCCCGCGCCGGGGCGGCGCTGGAGCTGGCGCAGGCGGCGCAGGACGGGGCGCGCAGGGACGCCGAATGGGCCGAGGCCGAGGCCGAGTCCGCCGCTCGCCGGGCCCATGCCGCCGAGGCGGCCCTGCCGGAACCCCGCGCCGCCGAGGCCGCCGCCCGCACCGCCCTGGAGCGCCGCCGCGTCGAGGCCGAGGGGCTGGAAGCGGAGGAGGCACGTGCCCGCACCGCCTTCGAGGCCGCCGAGACCCGGCTGGCCGAGCTGGTCCGCGACCATGCCGACGCCGCCCAGGCCGCCGCCGATGCCGAGGCGGCGCTGGCCGCGCTTGCGGCCGAGGATGCGGGGCTGGTTGGGGCGGCGGCCGGGCTGCCGGACCGCATCGCCGGCGCCGAGGCGGCGCTGGCCCTGGCCACCGAAGCCGCGCGCGAGGCCGAGCGCGCCGCCAATGCGGCGACCGAGGAGGCCGCCGAGATCGCCGCCCGCGCCGGGCGCATCGCCGAGGAGCGCGCTGCCGCCGAGGCACGGGCGCGGCGGCTTGCCGCGCAGCGCCGGGCCTTGGCCGAAGAGCACGCGGCCGCCACCGGCGCGCTGGTGCCGCAGGCCGCGATCGCCGCCGCCGCCGGCATCGCAGCGGCGGCCGA
>JAIEOP010000251.1 GCA_019750465.1 Acetobacteraceae bacterium
CCCGGCCGCGCGCTGACCGGCGACGGCCACCTGCGCACGGCGGCGCTCGCCGCCTTCGGCCACGCGCCCACCGCGAGCCAGGCGCATGCGCTCGCCGAGATCGACGCCGACCTCGCCGCGCCGCACCGCATGCTGCGGCTGCTGCAGGGCGACGTCGGCTCGGGCAAGACGCTGGTTGCGCTGCTGGCCATGCTGCGCGCGGTGGAGGCCGGGGCGCAGGCCGCGATCATGGCGCCGACCGAGATCCTCGCGCGCCAGCACCTGCGGACGCTGGCGCGGCTCTGCATGCCCGCCGGCGTGCGCGTCGCGCTGCTGGCAGGCAGCGTGAAGGGCGCCGAGCGGCGGCGCGTGCTGGAGGGTCTGGCCAGCGGCGCCGTGCAGGTCGTCGTCGGCACCCATGCGCTGTTCCAGGAGGGCGTGGTGTTCCGCGACCTCGGCCTGGCGGTGGTCGACGAGCAGCACCGCTTCGGCGTGGCGCAGCGCCTGATGCTGGCCGAGAAGGGCGAGAGCGCCGACATGCTGGTGATGACGGCGACGCCGATCCCGCGCACGCTGCTGCTGACGCAATGGGGCGAGATGGCGGTCTCGCGCCTGACGGAAAAGCCCGCCGGGCGGCAGCCGATCACCACCACGCTGCACGGCATCCGCCAGATCGAGGGCGTGGTGGCCGGCATCGCCCGGGCGCTGGAACGCGGCGCGCGGGTCTACTGGGTCTGCCCGCACGTGGCGGAGAGCGAATTGATCGACATCGCCGCCGCCGAGACCCGCTACGCCGAGCTGCGCGAGCGCTTCGGCGGCATCGTCGGCCTGGCGCACGGACGGCTGGAGACCGAGGCGCGCGAGGCGGCGCTGCGCGACTTCGCCGCCGGCCGCACCCGCATCCTGGTGGCGACCACCGTCATCGAGGTCGGCGTCGACGTGCCGGAGGCGACGGTGATGGTGGTGGAGCATGCCGAGCGCTTCGGCCTGGCGCAGCTGCACCAGCTGCGCGGGCGGGTCGGGCGCGGCGCGGCGGCCAGCTACTGCATGCTGCTCTATGACGAGGGCGATCTCGGCCAGGTCTCGCGCGAGCGGCTGCTGATCCTGCGCGATACCGAGGACGGCTTCGCCATCGCCGACGCCGATTTCCGCATCCGCGGCGGCGGCGAGGCGCTGGGCACGCGGCAATCGGGCGCCGAGGTGTTCCGGCTGGGGATTGCGGAGGGCGAGCAGCAGGAGGGGCTGATCGCCATGGCCCACCGCGACGCGGCGCTGCTGCTGGAGAAGGATCCGATGCTGGAGGGTCCGCGCGGGCAGGCGGTGCGGCGGCTTCTCGTGCTGTTCGGCAAGGGCGCCGCGATGGCGACGCTCAGGGCGGGTTAGAGCGGGATGCGTTGAGGCAGAATCGCCGCAAACGCTGAATCCCGCGACCCGGCAAAGGCTGGAGCGTGTCGTGTGAGCGCATGCGAACGCAACACGCTCTAGGCCCCTCCGGTCGGCGCGCGGATGCGGGCGAGCGCGGCATCGACGTCGAAGACCGGGGCAAGGAAGTCCCGCAGGCCCAAGGGGCAGGTTGTAGGCAGCCATTCCGGCAGGGACCGGTCCCGCTCCTGCAGCGGTCCCCTGGCGCGGCGGACCGCATATTGCCACAGCCGGTCCAGTTCGATCTTGCGTTGCATGGAGGGCAGCAACTCCTCCAGCACGTCGGCATGCCAGGTGGTGATCTCGGCGCGCCAGTGCCGCTGCGCATCCGAGTCCGGATCGAAGGCGAGCTTCAGCAGGTGTTCGAGGGTCAGCCGGATCGGGATGGTCGCCGCCTTGAGTTCGGATCGGCCCAGGGTTTCGATCTCCTCGATCACGTTCTCCAGGTCGAGCGTGTTCGGCAGGTCCCGTCGCGCGGCGAGCTCGCGGAGCGCCGCCGCCTGCTCCTCGGTCCAGGTGAGGAAATCGGTGTCGTACAGGCTCCGCTCGTCGCTCATCCCATCCTCCACCGGCCATCCTCCACCGGCCATCCTCCACCGGCCATCCTCCACCGGCCATCCTCCAGCGAGGGATCTGGCCCTCCCCCCGACGGGCTGCAACCCGACCAGCCCGCCGCCCTTGCAAACCCGCCCCGGGCTTGTAAACCCGCATGCCATCCGGGGCATGCGGGGACCCTGCCCTGGCTGACCTGAGGCCCGCGGGGGACACGCATTTGGCCGATGCGCTGATCGAGATCGAGCGCCTGACCAAGCGCTTCGGCACCTTCACCGCGGTGGACGACGTCTCCTTCACCGTCGCGCGCGGCGAGGTGCTGGGGTTCCTCGGCCCCAACGGCGCCGGCAAGTCCACCACCATGCGCATGCTGGCCGGCTTCATGCCGCCCTCCGCCGGCACCGCACGCATCTGCGGCGCCGACGTGGTGGACCAGCCCGTCGCCGCCAAGCGCAGCCTGGGCTTCCTGCCGGAAGGCGCGCCCACCTATCCGGAGATGAGCGTCACCGGCTTCCTCCGCTTCTGCGCCCGCATCCGCGGCTTCCGCGGCGCCGAATCCTATGACCGCGTGGCCCATGCCATGGCCCTGACGCAGCTCGAAGGCGTGCGGCTGCAGCCCATCGAGACGCTCTCCAAGGGCTTCAAGCGCCGCGTCGGCCTGGCCCAGGCGCTGCTGCACGACCCGCCCGTGCTGGTGCTGGACGAACCCACCGACGGCCTCGACCCGAACCAGAAGCACGAGGTGCGCGCGCTGATCGGGCGCATGGCGCCGAGCAAGGCCATCGTCATCTCCACCCACATCCTGGAGGAGGTGGACGCGGTCTGCACGCGCGCCATCATCATCGCCCGCGGCCGCGTCATCGTGGATGCGCCGCCGCGCGAGCTGGAACGCGAGGGCCGCAGCCTGGAACAGGTGTTCCGCGACCTGACGCTGGGCGAGGGCGCCGCGCCCGTGCCGGCGGTGGCCGCCTGATGCGCGCCGCGCTGACCGTCGCGGGCCGCGAGCTGGCCGGCTACTTCTCTACGCCCGTCGCCTATGTCTTCATCGTGATCTTCCTCGTCCTCTCCGGCGCGCTGACCTTCACGCTCGGCAATTTCTTCGCCCGCGGCCAGGCCGACCTGATCCCGTTCTTCTCCTTCATCCCCTGGCTGTTCCTGTTCCTCGTGCCCGCGCTGACCATGCGGCTCTGGGCGGAGGAACGCCGCCTCGGCACCATCGAGCTGCTGCTGACCCTGCCGCTGCCGGCCTGGGCGGCGGTGCTGGGCAAGTTCCTCGCCGCCTGGGTCTTCTGCGGCATCGCGCTCGCGCTGACCTTCCCGCTCTGGCTGACGGTGAACATCCTCGGCGAGCCGGACAACGGCGTGATCCTCACCGGCTATCTCGGCTGCCTGCTCGTCGCCGGCGCCTATCTCGCGATCGGCGCGGCGCTTTCGGCGGCGACGAAGAACCAGGTGATCGCCTTCGTCCTCGCCGTCGCGGTGTGCTTCGTGTTCGTCGCGGCCGGCAGCCCGATCGTCACCGAATTCCTCTCCGACCGCATCCCGGCGCTGGCCGAGGCGGCGCGTGCGCTCTCCGTCGCGGACCGCTTCAACGGCTTCACCCGCGGCGTCGTCGCGCTGCGCGACATCGTCTACTTCGCGGGCTTCATCGGCTTCTTCCTGTTCCTGAACGCGGTCGTGCTCGATCACCGCAAGGCGGATTGATGGACGCCTCCCCGCACCCCGCCGCGCCGCCGCGCGCCGGCAGCCGCCGGCTCTGGTCCTCGGCGCTCGGCGTGCTCGCCGCCGGTGCGCTGGCGGTCGGCGTGAACATGCTCATCGACCGCGTCCTGCCGCGGGCGCGCATCGACCTGACCGAGCAGCGGCTCTACACCCTGGCGGAGGGCACGCGGCAGGTGCTGGCGGGCCTGACCGACCCGATCACCATCCGCCTCTTCTACTCCCGCCGCCTCGGCGCGGAGGTGCCGGTCTATGGCGCCTATGCCGACCGCGTGCGCGACATGCTGCGGGAATACGTGGCACTGTCGAACGGCAGGATCCGCCTGGAGATCCTCGACCCCGAGCCGTTCAGCGAGCTGGAGGACCGCGCGCTCGCCTTCGGCCTGCAGCCCGTGCCGGTCGATCAGTCCGGCGAGCAGGTGTTCTTCGGCATCGCCGCCACCAACCTGGTGGACGACGAGCGCACCATCGCCTTCCTCCAGCCCGAGCGCGAGCGCTTCCTGGAATACGACCTCACCCGCCTGGTCTGGGAGCTGTCCAACCCGCGCCGGCCGGTGGTGGGCGTGATGTCCTCGCTGCCGCTGAACGGCGACCCGCGGGCCATGATGATGCGCATGGGCGGCGGCCAGCCCTATGCGGTGACGACCCAGCTTCGCCAGTTCGCCGCGGTGAAGGAGGTCCAGCTCGACGCCGCGGTGATCGAGCCCGACATCGGGGTGCTGATCGTGGCGCAGGCGCAGAACCTGTCGCCCGGCACGCAGTATGCCATCGACCAGTTCGTCATGCGCGGCGGCAAGCTGATCGTCATGGTCGATCCGCATTCGGAAGGCCAGGCCGCGCGCCCCGGCCCGGGCGGGCAGCCGCCGCGCGACACCTCCTCCACCCTGAACCGCCTGCTGGAGCCCTGGGGCCTCGAGGTGCCGCGGGACGAGGTGGTGCTGGATCTGCGCGGCGCCTGGCGCGTGCGTGCGGGGCCGCAGGACCGGGTGCAGGCGGTGGACTACGTCGCCTGGTTCAACCTGCAGGGCGACAGCCTCAACCGTTCGGAAGTCGCGACGGCGCAGCTGGAGCAGGTGACCGTCGCCTCGGCCGGCGAGGTGCGGAAGCGGCCCGAGGCCGCCATCGAGTTCACGCCGCTGCTGACCTCCTCGGCGCAGTCCATGGTGGTGCCGGTGGCGCGCGTCTCGCAGGACCCGAACCCGGCGCGGCTGCTGGCGGATTTCAGGCCGGACGGGCAGCGCCGCGTGCTCGCCGCGCGCATCCGCGGCCCGCTCGCCAGCGCCTTCCCGGATGGCCCGCCGCCGCCGGAGGAGGGGCAGGCCCGACCCGCCGAATTCCCCGCGCACCGCGTGCGCACGGAGGGACCCGCCAACATCGTCGTGCTGAACGACAGCGACATCCTGGAGGACCGGTTCTGGGTGCGCGTGCAGGACTTCTTCGGCCAGCAGATCGCCACGCCCTTCAGCGGCAATGGCGCGCTGGTGGCCAACCTCGCCGACACGCTGGCGGGGTCGGATGCGCTGATCTCGCTGCGCTCGCGCGGCGAATCGCTGCGCCCCTTCCTGCTGGTGGAGGACATCCGCCGCCAGGCCGATGCGCAGTTCCGCCAGACCGAGCGCGCCCTGCAGACCCGCCTGGAGGAGACCGAGCGCCGGCTGCGCGAGCTGCGCCAGGGGGCGCCGGGCGGCGCCCAGGGGGCGCAGGCGGGTGCCGTGATCACCCCGGAGCAGCGCGCCGAGATCGACCGCGCCCGCGAGGAGATCCTGCGCACGCGGCGCGAGCTGCGCGGCGTGCAGCTGGAACTCCGCCGCGACATCGAATCGCTGGAGACCCGCATGCGCGCGGTGAACATCGCCCTGGTGCCGGCGCTGCTGACGCTGTTCGCCATCGGGCTCGCGGTGCTGCGCATCCGCCGCCGCGCCGCCGCGAGGGCGTAGCGCCATGACGCGGCGCGGATCGCTGCTGCTCGGCGGGGCGGCGCTGGTCGCGGTGGGGGCGGCGCTGGCGCTCTCGCCCGACCGCGGCGCGCCGCCCTCCTCCCTGCCCACGGGCGCGGGCGGGCTGGCCTTCCCCGGCCTGGCGCAGCGCCTGGCCGGTGCGGCGCGCATCGAGGTGAGGAAGCCCGACGCGATGCTGGTGGTGGCGCGCGACGCGGGTGATCGCTGGGTGCTGCCGGGGAAGGGCAACTACCCGGCGCGGCCGGAAAAGGTCCGGGAGCTGCTGGTCGGGCTCACGGAGCTGCGCTTCCTCGAACCCCGCACCGCGGATCCGGCGCAACTCGCCCGCCTCGGCCTTGATGACCCGGCGACGCCGGGCAGCACGGCGCTGCTGCTGCGGGTGCTGGATGCCGCCGGCGTGCCGGTCGCCGAGCTGGTGGTGGGGCGCCGGCGCGTGCGCACCGCGGGCAACGTGCCGGAGAGCGTCTATGTGCGGCGCCCGGGCGAGACGCAGTCCTGGCTGGCCGAGGGCCGGCTGCCCGTGGATGCCGACCCGCAGCTCTGGCTGGATCGCGACATCGCCAACCTGGCCGCGGCGCGGCTGCGCCGGGTTGAGGCGCGGCGCGAGGGCGCCGAGCCCGTGGTGCTGGCGCGGCCCGAGGGCCAGCCGGAGGCGGCGCTGGAGGTGGTGCGGCCCGCCGGCCTCCCCGGCCCGCCGGACGAAGTGGCGATGGACGAGGTGAGCCGCGCCTTCGAATACCTCACCTTCCTCGATGTCCGGCCGGCGGCGGAGATCCCGGGCGCGGCGATCGGCGAGGCGCGCTTCGCCTATGCCGAGGATCTCGGCATCACCGCCACGCCGCACCGGGATGGCGACACGCTCTGGGTGCTGCTGGCGGCGACCGGCGATACGGAGGAGGCGCGCCGCCTGGCCGCACGCTGGGGCGGGTGGGCGTACCAGGTGGGGCCGTGGAAGGAGAAGGCCTTCCTGCCACGGGTCGAGGATCTGCTCGCGCGCGAGGCCGAGACCGCGCCGGGGCTACCTGCGGATGCGCCCCCCCCGGATGCGCCCCCCCCGGATGCGCCGCCCCCGGATGCGCCGCCCCCGGATGCGCCGCCCACCGGCACGCCCCCTGGATGACCGGCGCCAGCCGCGAATATCCGGACCGGCCCTGGGTCGGCATCGGCGTCATCGCCTTCCAGGGCGAGCGCGTGCTGCTGGTGCGGCGCGGCAAGGCGCCGCGGCTCGGGATGTGGACCCTGCCCGGCGGCGCCCAGCATGTCGGCGAGCGGGCCGAGGCGGCGGCACGGCGCGAGCTGATGGAGGAAACCGGCATCGAGGTCGGGCCGCTCGAACTCGCCGCCGTCGTGGACGCCATCAGCCGCGACCAGGAGCCGGACGGCACCGTGCGCTACCACTACACCATCGTCGACTACTGCGCGCACTGGATTGCCGGCGTGGCACGGCCGGGCGACGACGTGGCGGCGGTCGCCTGGGCGCTGCCGGAGGAACTCGCGACCTTCGACCTGACGCCCGAGGTGCACCGGGTGATCAGGCTGGCGCGGGCGAGGCTGGGGTAGGGCCGCTACCCCGCTCCCTCCAGCAGCCGCCCGACGAGTTCACGCACGTCCCGCGGCGTGAACGGCTTTTCCAGCAGCGGCCGGCCGGTGCGGGCCAACAGCGCGCGCGTGCCCTCCGCCATCACGGCGCCGGACATGAAGGCCAGCCGCCCGCGGAGCGTCGGCCGGCGACGCTCCAGCCAGGCATGGAGCGCCTCGCCGCCGGCATCGGGCATGCGCAGGTCGCAGAGGATCACGGCGTAATCGTGCGCGGCGAGCATGCGGCGCGCGCGGCGGCCGGAGGTGGCGCGGTCGCAATTCAGACCCATCGCCTGAAGCAATTCCGCGAGCATGGCGGCGATCGCCGGCTCGTCGTCGATCACCAGCGCGCGGCCCTGCAGCAGGGCGCCCGGCGCGGCACCGTCCGCCGCGGCGGCGCCGACCGCGACGGCGGCGCGCGGCAGGCGCACCACGAAGCGGCTGCCACCGCCCGCTGCCATCTCGTCCAGCTCCAGCGTGCCGCCATGCGCCTCGACGATGCCGCGCGAGACGGCGAGGCCGATGCCGGTGCCGATGCCCACGGGCTTCGTCGTGAAGAAGGGGTCGAAGATGCGGCGGCGGATGTCGGGCGCGACGCCCGGCCCGTTGTCGGCGACGGCGACCTCCACCACCGCGCCGAGATCGCGCGCGGTGATGGCGATGCGCCGGCCGCCGGCGCGCGCCTCCAGCGCCTGGCGCGCATTCGTCAGCAGGTTGGTCAGCACCTGGTGGAGCTGGTCCGGGTCGCCGAGCACGGGCGGCAGGCCGGGCGGCAGGTCCTGCGTCACGGCGATGCCGTCGCTGCGCAGCCCATAGGCCAGCAGATCGAGGGCAGCTTCGACCAGCGGGGCGACGGCGACGGGGCGGCGCTGCGTCTCCTGCTGTCGCGCCATGGCGAGGAAGCTGCGCACGATGCGGGCACAGCGCTCGCCGGCGGTGCGGATGCGCTCGGCGCGCCGCGCCAATTCCGGCAGCGGGGCGGCTTCCAGATCCTCCTCCAGCATCAGCGCGCCGGCGAGCACGATCGAGAGCGGGTTGTTCAGCTCATGCGCGATGCCGGCGAGCAGGGAGCCCAGCGCGGCCAGCTTCTCCGACTGCAGCAGCGCTTCGCGTTGCCGGGCGATCTCGGCGGCGGCGGCGCGCGCCGCGGTCAGGTCGCGCAGGTAGGCGGCGAACAGGCGCCGGTCCGGCAGCCGCACCTCGGCGATCGCCACCTCCGCGGGGAAGCGGGTGCCGTCGGCGCGCAGCGCGGCCGCCTCCATGCGGCAGCCGCGCAGCGCGTCCTCGCCGCAGGCCAGCACGCGATCCGGGCCGATGGTGCGCAGCGCCGCGCAGTCCACCAGGTCGCCGATCTTCCGCCCGATCGCCGCGGCCGCAGCCAGGCCGAAGCAGTGCTCGGCGGCGGCGTTGAAGGCGACGATGCCGCCTGCCTCGTCGGCGACGATGATGGCGTCCAGCGCGGCTTCGGTGATGGCGGCGTTCAGCGCCTCGCTGCGCTTCAGCTCGGTCAGGTCGCGGGCGAAGACGAAGTAGCCGTCCACCGCGCCGGAAGGGCCGCGATAGGGAAAGTAGAAACGGGTGGCATAGGCGTGCCGGTTCTCCACGTTGAAGGGCAGCCAGCCCTCCCAGCGCGAGGCCTCGCCGGCGAGCGCGCGGGCGGAATGGGGGCGCAGTTGCAGGTAGAAGGATTCGACCTTCGCGTAGGTGTCGGCACCCATCACCTCGGCGAGGGTGAGGCCCACCACCTCCTGCGGTGCGCGGCCGACGAAGTCCGCATAGGCCCGGTTCACGTAGCGATGGCGACGATCCCGGTCATACAGCGCGACGCGGGCCGGAATCGCGTCCAGCACGGCGCGCAGCACCGCCTCGCCCACCTGCAATGATGGCGGCCGCACGGGGTTTGGCATGGCCTGGACGGAGCGGATGCGCTTGCCCACGCTGCGAGGTCACGCGTTCCACACCGCCCGGTCAAGCCCCGTCCGCGCGCGTGGCCAGCGCCCGCCGGCGGTCAGGCCCAGAGCCGCTCCCGCTGCAGCCCGGCATAGAGCGGCGCCACCCATTCGCCGTAGCCGTTGAAGAGCTGCGTCGGCACGCGCTCGCCGCTGCCGATCAGGCGCTCGCTCGCCTGGCTCCAGCGCGGATGCGAAACCTCCGGGTTCACGTTCGCCCAGAAGCCGTATTCGCTGGGCTGGATGGCCTCCCAGAAGGTGCGCGGGCGCTCGGCCGTCAGGCTGATGCGGACCAGCGACTTGCCGGCCTTGAAGCCGTATTTCCAGGGCTGGTGGATGCGCAGCGGCCCGCCATTCTGCGGCGGCAGCGGCTTGCCGTAGGCGCCGACCACCATGAAGGTGAGGTCGTGGCCCGCCTCGGCCACGGTGCAACCCTCGATGTAGGGCCAGGGGTACCAGGACTGGCGCAACCCGGGCATGGTATCGCGCTGCATCGCCGTCTCGAAGCGCAGGTACTTCGCACCGGCCTGCACGCCCACCTCGTTCAGCAGGGCGGCGAGCGGGAAGCCGGTCCAGGGCACGGTCATGCCCCAGGCCTCGACGCAGCGCAGGCGGTAGACGCGCTCCTCCAGTGGCATCCTTGCCATCAGGTCGTCGATGTCGAACTCGCGGGGGCGGTCCACCAGCCCGTCCACCTTCACCGTCCAGGGCCGCTGGCGCAGGCGCTGCGCGGCGCGGTGGATGCTCTTGTCGGTGCCGAACTCGTAGAAGTTGTTGTAGGTGGTCACCTCGCGCTCGGCGGTGATCTCGCGCAGGCCGGGATAGGCGGCGTTGCGGGCGATGCCGTCGCGCAGCGGCGGCGCGGTGCCGGCCTGCTGCGCCAGCGCCGCACCACGCCCCGCCGCCAGGATGCCGCCGGCGGCGGCCGCAGTCAGCGCGGCACGGCGGCCGAAGACCAAATGCTCTGGCGAGGCAAGGCGGTCGGGGATCTCCCAGCCGCGGGGAATGCGGATCGGCACGGGCGTGGCTCCTGGCAGCGTACATGGCGCCGGATGCGCGCGGAACGGCCTCAGATGTGAGGGTTGCAGGCCGGCACGCCAAGCATCGGCGGACACATCATGCCATGTTCGTCCGCCGGCGGGCCGCGGTTACGCGGCCGGGACGGGGGGCTCAGCTGCCGTCCTGCGCATGGGCGGAGCCGGCCAGCGCCGGATGAGCAGGTGGGCGGCATGAGCCCGCCGACCCAGGACGCGGGATGGCGGGCGTGCGGCAGGACCGGCTGCGACCTTCCACCGAGAACAACAGGCCCATGGCGCCATGCGGGCGTCCGTAGACTGCGGGGCGGTTCACCCGCAGGCTGCAGGTACTCGCCCCGCTCGAAGGCGACGAGTCGGAGGCTTGCCGGGCAACGACGCCTGCACGCCCGGCGGCGGCCGCGCCCGCCATCCTTGGACAGCATCACGCGCCCGGTGTTCGCCCGGCGCGGCATTGCTCTCGATATTGTGATTGCACTGCTGCACAGCTAGTTAAATCCTCAACGCTCATTGAAGCACAAGATCATTATCACGCAGAACCGCAGCACCGGGATGCGCCTCGCATCCCGGCCGGTCGTCGCGCCGCGGAGGCATGGTGCCGTCCGGGGTCGCACAACCGCACGGCTGCGGACGGGCGTGGGCGGGATCAGGCCCTCGGACCAGGAGGTGCCTCGGGATGTGGAAGGATGAAGCGATGTCACGCGTGGCGGCCCGCCGGGACATGCCGGCGACAGTCCCGGCCACCGTCGCGGCAGCCGAGGCGGCACGCGAGGGCAAGGCAGGCGATGCGGCGGCGGCGCCCTCCGTCCCGCAGCAGGATCAACCCGGCACCGGCGTGCAGGCTTGCGAGCGGCGCGGGAGCGAGACGCATGCCCGGTGCGGCGACCCCCACCCCCTTGCCACCACGCGCGACGCCGTCGACGCCGCCAACGTGCAGGCCGAGGGCGACTGCTTCCAGGCCGAGCCGGTCTGGCCCGGCGCGCCCTTCCTGCATCCGGCCGGGGCGCCCATCACCACCTGGTCGGGGCCAGGGCGCGCCCGTTCGGACTCGGGATGATGCCCGCCGCGCCACGGATGGGCTTCGAGCGCATCCGCGGCGATTTCCGCGGCGGCGGCCCACCCTCGCGGCCCGGCGCGACTAGCCCGCATTTCTCACACAGAGTAGGTGCATCGGGGTTCTGAATCGGCGAAAGTTCTTCTGCAACAAAGCCTT
>JAIEOP010000209.1 GCA_019750465.1 Acetobacteraceae bacterium
CGCCGGCCCGCCGACCGGCGCCGGCACCGGCCGGCCGGCCCGCAGCGCGGTCGCCAGGGCGGGGCAGCCCTCGGGCTCGACGCTGACGACGGAGACCGGGGTGTCCGCATACCAGGCGGCGATGCCGCCGATCAGCCCGCCGCCGCCGGTCGCCACCAGCAGGTGGGACAGCTCCGGCGCGTCCCGCTCCAGCTCCCGCCCGATCGTGCCCTGGCCCTCCAGCACCTCGGGCTGGTCGTAGGCATGCACCATCAGTGCGCCGGTTTCCGCGGCGCGCGCCTCGCTGGCGGCCCGGGCCTCGTCATAGGCGGCGCCGCCCACGACCAGGCGGGCGCCGTAGCCGGCGATGCGCGCCCGCTTGGCCGCCCCGGTCAGCTCGGGGACGAAGACCTCCGCCGGCACGCCGAGGGCGCGGGCCGCATGGGCCACGGCGGCGCCATGGTTGCCGCCCGACGCCGCGATCACCCCGGCGGCGGGCAGGGTGCCGGCCGCGAGCAGCCGGTTGAAGGCGCCGCGCGGCTTGAAGCTGCCGGTCGCCTGCAGCAGCTCCAGCTTCAGGATGAGCGGCCCCGCCGCGCCCGGCAGCCCTTGCGGCAGGCGCAGCAGGGGCGTTCGCCGGACATGCGGTGCGATGCGGCGGGCGGCGGCGGCGATCGCCTTGCGGGTCGGGGTCGGCATGGCGCGGACCGTGGCACCCGGCGTGTCGGCCAGCAATCCGGCAATGGCGGGCGGACCGTGCGGCCGGCAATCCGTCCCCGCGGGCGGGCCATGCGGCGCCTGCAACCTGCGGTCCCTTTCGCCGTTGCCGCGCTTCTGCCATCGTCCGGCCTCGATCGGGAATGGTCCCGGAATGCTCCTGCACGCGAGCTGCGCGGCCCTCGGGGGCGACGCCATCATCCTCCTCGGTCCGCCGGGGAGCGGAAAGTCTGACCTCCTCTTGCGCCTGATCCAGGATCCCGCATGGCGCCTCGTGGCCGACGACCAGGTCGCGGTGACCGCGGTGCATGGTGCGTTGCGGGCCGCCCCGCCCGATGCGCTGCGCGGCATGCTGGAGGTGCGCGGCCTCGGCATCCTCGCGGGGCTGCCGGTCGCCGAGGCGCCGGTGCTTCGCCTGGCCGTCCACCTGGCGCCGCGCACGCAGGTGCCGCGGCTGCCCGCACCGACCGAATGGGCGTGCGGGGGAGTCGCGCTGCCGGCGGTGACCCTGCACGGCTTCGACGCCTCCGCGGCCGCCAAGGTTGTGCTGGCCCTGGCGGCCGCCTGTGGCCGCGCGCGCCTGGTGGCCGGCGCATCGCTGCGGGACGCGCCGGCGTGACCGCGGCCGCCGGCGACCCGCCGCCCCGGCCGATCGTGCTGGTCACCGGCCTCTCCGGCGCCGGCAAAGCCTCCATCCTCCGCGCGCTCGAGGATCTCGGCTACGAGACGGTGGACAACCCGCCGCTCCGGGTGCTGGAGGAACTGGTCGGGGATGGCGAGGGGCCTCTCGCCGTGGGGCTGGATGCCCGGACCCGCGGCTTCGCCGGCACCGAGGCGCTGGAGACGCTCGCCCGGCTGCGCGCCCGCCCAGCGGCCGCGGTGACGCTGGTCTTCGCCGCCGCCGAGGACGCCGTCCTGCTGCGCCGCTTCACCGAGACCCGGCGGCGCCATCCGCTGAGCCCAGGCGGCTCGCTCGGCGGACGGGTCGTGGACGGCATCGCCCGCGAGCATGCGCTGCTGGAGCCGCTGCGCGCGGCGGCCGACCTGGTCATCGACACCTCCGACCTGCCGCTGCCCGAGTTGCGCCAGCTGATCGAGCGCCGGTTCCGCCCCGACAACGCCCCGGGCCTCTCCGTGCTGGTGCAGTCCTTCGCCTTCCCCAAGGGCCTGCCGCGGGAGGCCGACCTCGTCTTCGACCTGCGCTTCCTGCGCAACCCACATTATGTGGATACGCTGCGGCCGGGCACCGGCCTCGATGCCGCGGTGGCGGCCTATGTCGAGGCGGATCCCGATTTTCCGGCCTTCTGGCAGCGCCTCACCGGATTCCTGGTGCCGCTGCTGCCGCGCTACGTGGCCGAGGGGAAGAAATACCTGACCGTGGCGGTGGGCTGCACCGGGGGCCGTCACCGGTCGGTGCTTGTGGCGGAGCGGTTGGGCGACTATCTCCGCCGTCTTGGCTGGCGGGCGGATGTTGCCCATCGTGAGCTTCCGGCCGGTGAACGTGCCAACGGACGTGTCATTGAACGCGAAGGTGCGGCGCCCCCGTCATGCCGCATCGAGGAGGGTCGGGAGGCCCTGTCCAACCCCCCATGATCGGTCTCGTCCTGGTCACCCACGGCCGGCTCGCCGAGGAACTGCGCCACGCCATGGAACACGTGGTGGGTCCGCAGCGCGCCGTGGCCACCGTCTGCATCGGCCCCGACGACGACATGGAGCAGCGGCGGGAGGATATCCGCGGCTGCATCGCCTCGGTCGACCAGGGTGACGGCGTCGTGGTGCTCACCGACATCCTCGGCGGCACTCCGTCCAACCTGGCGATCTCGCTGTGCGATCCGCGGCACATGGACGTGATCGCGGGGGTGAACCTGCCCCTGCTGGTGAAGCTGGCGAAGATCCGCTCGGCGGAACCGCTGGCCGAGGCGGTCAGCCACGCCGCCGCGGCGGGACGCAAGTACATCGCCGCGGCCAGCGACATGCCCGGAGCGGCCCCGGCCCCGGCACACGTGCCGGCCCTGCCGAACGGCGCGAACGGCCATGCCGAGCCCGCGCCGTCCCCCGGCCCCGCCGGGCCGGGCACGGTACCGCAGGGGAGAGTGGGATGAGCGACCTCGGACCGGCCAACGGCGCGACCCCGGCGGGTGCGTCGGATTGCTGCGCCGGCGGCTCCGACCTCGTGCTGCGGCGCACGCTCACCATCCGCAATGCCCGTGGCCTGCACGCCCGCGCCGCGGCCAAGCTGGTGACGCTCGCCGAGCGGTTTTCCGCCTGCCTGAACGTGGTGCGCGACGGGCAGCGGGTGCCCGCCTGCTCGATCATGGGGCTGATGATGCTGGGCGCCGGCGTCGGCAGCCAGATCACCATCGAAGCCGAGGGCTGGGACGCCAGGGAGGCGCTCGACGCGGTGGCCGGCCTCGTCGAGGCCGGCTTCCATGAAGACTGAGAAGCCCGAGCGCGCGATTCAGGCGAGGCCGGAGGGCGCGTCGCGCGCCCCACCCGGCACCGGCGCCAAACCGAGGGGCGAGCAGACGATCCGCGGCATCCCGGTCTCCGCCGGCCTCGCCATCGGCCCCGTCTACGACACCACCGACACCCCGGCCGAGACGCCCCGCCGCGCCATCGCCGAATCCGGGGTGGACGCCGAGCGGCATCGCCTGACCGAGGCGGTCGCGCTGTCGCGCAGGCAGCTCGGCAAGCTGAAGGGCCGGCTTTCCGTCCTGCCCGAGGAGGCGCAGGAGGAGCTGGCGCCGCTGCTCGACGCCTATGTGCTGATGCTCGGCAATTCGCGCCTGCTGCGCGGTGCCCGCAAGCGCATCGAGGCCGAACTGCTCGCCGCCGAGACCGCGGTGATGGACGAGGCCGAGGCGATCGCGGCCGCCATCCTGGCCAACAAGGACGACGACAAGGCCGGCCTCAAGCGCCGCGCGGACGAAGTGCGCGAGATCGCGCGGCGGCTGGTCCGCAACCTGACCGCCACGCCGTTCCGCAGCCTGAAGGACATCCCGCAGGGCGCGATCCTGGTCGCCGAGGAGATCACCCCGGCCGATGCCGCGCTGCTCGACCCGGCGCGGATCGCCGGCGTGGCGACGGAGGAAGGCGGCGCCGACGGCCACACCGCGATCATGCTCCGCGCCCTCGGCATCCCCGCGGTCCTCGGTGCCCAGGGCCTGACCGAGAGCGTGGAGCGCGGCGAGCAGGCAGTGCTGGACGGCGGCGCCGGCACCATCGTGCTGCGCCCCGGCCCCGAGGCCCTCGCCACCGGCCGGGAGGCGCTGGCCGGTTATGCCCGGCAACGCCAGAAGCTTGCCAAGCTGCGCCGCCTGCCGGCCGTGACCACCGACGGCGAGGAGGTGGAGCTGCAGGCCAACCTCGAGATCCCCGCCGAGCTGCCGCTGATCCACCAGGCCGGCGCCCAGGGCATCGGCCTGCTGCGCACCGAGTTCCTGTTCATGAACCGCGAGGATCTGCCGGACGAGGATGCGCAGGTCGAGGCCTATACCGAGGTCCTGGAATCCATGGGCGGCGACCCGGTGACCATCCGCGTGCTGGACTGGGGCGGCGAGAAGGACATGCAGGCGCTGGCGGAGGGGATCGACCCCGTCCATGCCGGCGCCAACCCCGCACTCGGCCTGCGCGGCCTGCGGCTGCTGCTGAAGCGCCCGGAGCTGCTGGAGGTGCAGTTCGCCGCCATCCTGCGCGTCGCGGAGAAGGGCAAGGTCCGCATCCTGCTGCCTCTGGTCACCACGCCGGGCGAGGTGAAGCAGGCGCGCGAAATCTACGAGCGGGTGGCCCGCCGGGTGCGCCGGCGCGGCGTCCACCTGCCGGACCGCCTGCCCGAGCTCGGCGTGATGATCGAGACGCCGGGGGCGGCCCTGGCCGCCGACGCCATCGCGCTGGAGGCCGACTTCTTCGCCATCGGCACCAACGACCTGGCGATGTACACGCTGGCGGTCGATCGCGGCGAGGCGGAGGTGGCGCACCTCTATGATCCGCTGCACCCGGCCGTGCTGCGCCTGGTGCAGTTCGCCACCGAGGCCGCGCTGCGGCTGCGCATGCCGGTTTCGGTCTGCGGCGAGATGGCCGGCAACCCGCGGCTGGTGCCGCTGCTGCTCGGCCTCGGCATCCGCTGCCTGTCGATGAACGCCAGCGCCATCCCGCGCGTGAAGCAGGCGATCCGCGCGCTCGACATCGCCGATTGCGCGCGCTTCGCGCGGCGGGTGATGGAGCAGTCCGACCCGGCGCGCATCCACGAGCTGGTGATAGGCTTTGCGGACGGGGTGGTGGAGCGGGCGTAGCGGGCCGCCGCCGGATTGCGCGGCTTCAGGCCGTTCGGCGACGGCGCCGGCGGGCGCGGAGGCGTCCCGCCGGCCGAGCCATGAGGGATCAGCCCCCCGCCATGCCCTGCGTGTTCACGTAGAGCGCGTAGAGCGACTGCGCCGCGGAGATGAACAGCCGGTTGCGGTGGCGCCCGCCGAAGCACAGGTTCGCCGCGCGCTCCGGCAGGTGGATGTGGCCGATCGGCGCCCCGGCATCGTTGAACACGCGCACGCCGTCGAACTCCACCGTCAGCCCGCCCCAGCCGCACCAGAGGTTGCCCTCCACGTCCACCCGGAAGCCATCCGGCGACTGGCCGGATTCGCAGCGGATGAAGTCGCGCCGGGGGCCGAGCGACCTTCCGTCGCCGCCGACGTCGAAGGCGAGAATGTTGCGCGGCTCGGCCCGGCTCTCGACGATGTAGAGGGTCTTCTCGTCCGGGCTGAAGGCGAGGCCGTTCGGGTGGTTCACCTGGTCCGTGACCAGCGTGATCTCGCCGGTCTGCCCATCGACGCGATAGACGTTGGTCGCCGGCAGCTCCGGCTCGTTCTTGATGCCCTCGTAATAGGCATACAGGCCGAAGGGCGGGTCGGTGAACCAGATCGAGCCGTCCGACTTCACCACCACGTCGTTCGGGCTGTTCAGCCGCTTGCCCTGATAGCTGTCCGCGATGACGGTGGTGGAGCCGTCATACTCGAAGCGCACCACGCGCCGGCCGGCGTGCTCGCAGGCGAGGATGCGGCCCTGGCGGTCCCGCGTGTGGCCGTTGGCGTTGTTGGAGGGCTTCTGCCAGAGCGATACCGCGCCGGTCTCCTCCTCCCATTTCAGGACCCGGTTGTTCGGGATGTCGGACCACAGCAGGCAGCGCGCGTCGCCCAGCCAGACCGGCCCCTCGCCCCAGCGCGAGCCGTGCCACAGCCGCTCCACGGCCGAGAGCACCAGGTGGTACTTCCTGAACGCCGGGTCGATCGCCTCGATGGCCGGGTCGGGGTAGCGCTCGCTCGGGCGCCAGGGCTGGTCGGTCATGCGGCGTTGTCCTCCCCCATGGGTGCGGCGCCGATCCTGCGCGCCCGCCGCCGCAGCGCCAAGGGGGGCCGGGTCAGGCTGCGCCCTGGGTGTTCACGTAGAGCGCGTAGAGCGACTTGCTCGCCGTCATGAACAGCCGGTTGCGGAAGCGCCCGCCGAAGCAGAGGTTGGCGCAGCGCTCCGGCAGCGCGATGTGGCCGATCGAGGCGCCGTCCCGGTTGATCACGCGCACGCCGTCGAGCTCCGCCGTGCCCATGCCCCAGCCGCACCAGAGGTTGCCGTCCACGTCCACGCGGAACCCGTCCGGCGTCTCGCCCTCCCGGCACTGGTGGAAGATGCGGTTGTTCGAGAGCCGCCCGTCATCGGCCACGTCGAACACGCGGATGACGCGCGGCGTCGCCGTCGCCTCCACAACGTAGAGCCGCCGCTCGTCCGGGCTGAAGGCGAGGCCGTTCGGCCGGCCGATCTCGCCGCTGGCAACCGTGACCTGCCCGGTGCGGCCATCGACGCGGTAGATGTTGGTCGGCAGCTCGGGCTGCGCCATCTCGCCCTCGTAGAAGCCGAGGATGCCGAAGGGCGGGTCGGTGAACCAGATCGAGCCGTCCGACTTCACCACCACGTCGTTCGGGCTGTTCAGCGGCTTGCCGTCGAAGCGGTCGGCGATGACGGTGATGGAGCCATCGTACTCCGTGCGCGTGACGCGCCGCGTCAGGTGCTCGCAGGTGACCAGGCGGCCCTGGCGGTCCCGGGTGTTGCCGTTGCTGTTGTTGGACGGCTGGCGGAACACCCAGGCGCGGCCGGAAGCCTCGTCCCAGCGCATCATCCGGTTGTTCGGGATGTCGGACCAGATGACGCAGCGCTGGTCGCCGAACCAGGCCGGCCCCTCGGCCCAGCGCATGCCGGTGGCCAGGCGCTCCACGGCGGCCAGCACCAGGCGGTAGCGGTTGAAGCTCGGGTCCAGGACCCGCACCGCGGGGTCCGGGTAGCGCTCGCTTGGCGTCCATTGCGCCAGCGCGGGCCGGGCGAGCGCGGCAGCGGCGGCCGCGCCGATCAGGGCGCGGCGGCCCGGGACATGCGTCATGAGTCGTATCCTCCCGTCGCGTTTTGGCCCGGCGCCGCAGGCTAAGCAGGCTTTCATGGCTTGGCCCACACATTGTGTGGTCCAATCCATTGTAGCGAAAGCCTGCTTAGGTTTTTTGTCGTGCGCAAACCTCCAGAGGTTTGCTTAGCACGCGAAGGGGGGCGGCGGGGAAGGACCTCCGCCCTACCGCGCCAGCCCCGCGCGCAGCCGCTCCATCTCCCGCTGCTGCTGCAGGACGCGATGCTTCACCAGGTCGCGGATGCTGACGATGCCGACCAGCGCGCCGTCCTGCATCACCGGCAGGTGGCGGAAATAGCCGGCGTCCATCATCTCCATGGCGCGGTCCACGCCCGTGTCGGGCGCCACGGTGACGACGTCGCGCGTCATCAGGTCCTCCGCCGTGCGCTTCAGCGCGGCGGCGCCCTCGGCCGCGATCGCCTTCACCACGTCGCGCTCGCTGACGATGCCGACCAGGTTGCGGTCCGGGTCCGTCACCACCACCGCGCCGATGCGGCGGGACGCGATAATTTCCGCGATGTCGGGCAGGGTGGTGAAGGCGGCGACGCAGATCACGTCCGGCCCCTTGGCCTGCAGCACGGTGGCGATGGTCATGCCTGCTCCTTTGGCTCCACCGGGTCCTTCCGCCTCCCCTCGGTCGGCCGGCGCCGGCATGCTCCATCGTGCCAGGCCGGGCGGCCAAGCCTTTCGCGGCGGGATGAACGGAATGTCATGCTTGACGCCGTGCGGCGCCAGGGCTGCATGGTCGGCACCCGCGAGAGGAGGCGCCGCCATGGACCTGCCCGTGCCCGTTGACATCCTTGCTCCGCCGGTCGGCGCCGCGGCGGTGCCGGACAGCCAGGGCCTGAACCTGTATCGGGCGGATCCCTGGGCCGGACGGCTGGCGGCGCTCTACCTGCCGCCGGACCTCTTCGCGCACCTGGCGCCGCACCTGGACCGCATGGGCGCGCTGGCGGGAGGCGAGCTGGATCGCCTGGCCGGGGAGGCCGACCGCAACCCGCCCGTGCTGCATCCGCGGACCCGCCGCGGCGAGGACGCGGCGCGGGTGGACTACCACCCTGCCTACCGGGCCATGGAGCGCATCGCCTTCGCGGATTATGGCCTGGCGGCGATGAGCCACCGCGGCGGCGTGCTGGGCTGGCCGGCGCCGATGCCGCCGGCGGCGAAATACGCGCTGACCATGCTGTTCGTGCAGGCGGAATTCGGCCTGTGCTGCCCCTTGTCGATGACCGACAGCCTGGCCCGCACGCTGCGGAAATTCGGCGATCCCGCCCTGGTCGCGCGCGTCCTTCCCGCGGTCACGGCGACCGATCTGGATGCGCTCAGCCAGGGCGCGATGTTCATGACCGAGCAGGGCGCGGGATCGGACATCGCGGCGACCGCCGTGATGGCCGCGCCGGCGGCGGATGGCAGCTGGCGCCTGACCGGCGACAAGTGGTTCTGCTCCAACCCCGATGCCGGCATGGCGATGGTGCTGGCGCGGCGCGAGGGCGGTGCGCCCGGGCTGCGCGGCGTCTCGCTGTTCCTGCTGCCGCGCGACCTGCCGGACGGCACGCGCAACGCCTACCGGATCGTGCGGCTGAAGAGCAAGCTCGGCACGCGCAGCATGGCCTCCGGCGAGATCCGGCTGGAGGGCGCGACCGCCTGGCTCGTCGGCGACCCGGAGGCGGGCTTCCGCCAGATGGCGGACATGGTCAACAACTCCCGCCTGTCCAACGGCATGCGCGCCGCCGGGATGATGCGGCGCGCGACGACGGAGGCGCTGTTCGTCGCGCATCGCCGCGTCGCCTTCGGCCGGCGCCTCGTGACGATGCCGCTGATGCGCCGCCAGCTGCTGAAGCTGCTGGTGCCGACGGAGCAGGCGCGCAGCATGGTGTTCCAGGCCGCCGAGGCGCTGCGGCGCGCCGATGCCGGCGAGCGGGACGCCTACGCCCTGGTGCGCATCCTGACGCCGCTGCTGAAATTCCGCGCCTGCCGCGATGCGCGCAAGGTGACGGGCGACGCGATGGAGGTGCGCGGCGGCTGCGGCTACATCGAGGAATGGGCCGACCCGCGCCTGGTCCGCGACAGCCATCTCGGCAGCATCTGGGAGGGCACCAGCAACATCGTGGCGCTCGACGTGCTGCGCGCGGCGCAGCGGGAGGGGTCGCTGCCGGTGCTGCGCGACCACATCCAGGGCCTGGCCGGCAACGGGGGCGAGGTGCCGGGCCTGCTGCCGGCGCTCGACCGCGCCGTGGCGCTGGCGGAGCAGGCGCAGGCCGATCCCGCGCTGGCGCGGCAGGCGGCGAGCGCGCTCTATCACCTCGCCAGCGCCGCCGCGATGGCGTGGGAGGCGCAGCGCATGGGCGACGCGGACCGTGCCCTGCTGGCCCGGCTGGTGCTGCGCCATCGCGTTGCCGTGCGCGACCCGCTCGCCGCCGCGCCGGAGGAGGCGGTGCCGGACTCGCTGCTGCCCGATCCCGGGGCGCTGGCCGCATGACGCCCGCGGCCCGCGAGGCGCTGGCGCGGGTGCTGGCCGCGGCGCGGCGGGATGGCCAGCAGGTTGCCGCCCTCCCCGCGCACCTGGTGCCCGGGGACGCGGAGGAGGCCTATGCCGTGCAGGCGCGCGTCGCCGCGCTGCTCGGCTGGCCGCCGCTGGGCTGGAAGATCGCCGGCACGAACGAGATCATGCGCACCCGGCTGGGCCAGCCGGAGCCCATCCTCGGCCGCAGCTTCGCGCGCTTCCTGCGCGCCTCGCCCGCCGTGCTGACGCATGCCGCGCTGCTCGATCCGATCGTGGAGGCGGAGATCATGCTGCGGCTGGGGCGCGACCTGCCACCGCGCGCCGCGCCCTGGACGCGCGACGAGATCGCCGACGCCGTCGCCGCCGCGCATGCCGGCATCGAGGTGGCGGAGTGCCGCCTGCCGATGGAGCCGCGGCCGGCGCATACGGCGATCATCGCCGATGGCAGCGGCAACGGGCACTACGTGATCGGGCCGGCGATCCCGGCCGGCACCGACCTCGCCGCGCTGCCCGTCGCGGTCCTGGTGAACGGGCGGGAGCGCCGCACCGGCACGGGCGCGGAGGTGATGGGCGATCCGCTGCTGGCCCTGGCCTGGCTCGCCAACCGGCGCAACGCGCTGGGCGACGGGCTGGTCGCGAGGGAGTGGATCAGCACCGGCACCTGCACCGGCATGCTGGCCGCCCGCGCCGGCGACGTGGTGGAGGCGCGGTTCGGCGACCTGCCGCCGGTGCAGGTGACCTTCGCCTAGGCCTGGTCCATGCTGCGCGCCGGGGAGGCGCCCATGGAGAGCTGGCCGGACCGCATCGCCGACGAGGCGGCGCTGGAGGAGGTGATGTCGCGGCCCGACCCCGCGCTGGCGGCGGACCTCGCCGCGGTGCCGGGCGACATCCTGGTGCTCGGCGCCGGCGGCAAGATGGGGCCGACGCTCTGCCGTCTGGCCAGGCGCGCCGATCCGGCGCGGCGCATCATCGCGGTGGCGCGCTGGTCCGAGCCGGGGCTGCGCGAGCGGATGGAATCCTGGGGCATCGAGTGCCACGCCGCGGAACTGACGGACCGCGCGGCGCTGGCGGCACTGCCCGATGCGCCGAACCTCGTGTTCATGGCGGCGCGGAAATTCGGTGCCTCCGGCGCGCCGGAGCAGACCTGGGCGATGAACGTGCTGCTGCCGGCGATGGTGGCGGAACGCTGGGCGGCCTCGCGCATCGCCTTCTTCTCCTCCGGCAACGTGCTGCCGCTGGTGCCGGTGCTGTCAGGCGGCGCGGACGAAGGCACCGCCCCCGCGCCGGTCGGCGAGTACGCGGCCAGCGTGCTGGGGCGGGAGCGGGTCTTCCAGCACGCGGGCGGCACGCGCGGCACGGCCAGCTTCGGCGTGCGGCTGAACTACGCGATCGACCTGCGCTACGGCGTGCTGCACGACGTGGCGACGAAGGTGATGGCAGGCCAGCCCGTGCCGCTGGCCATGGGCCATGCCAACGTGATCTGGCAGGGCGACGCCAATGCCTGGACGCTGCGCGCGCTGCGCCATGCCGATGCGTCCTGCCCGATCCTCAACATCACGGGGCCGGAGACCGTCTCCATCCGCTGGCTGGCCGAGCGCTTCGCCGAGCGCCTCGATCGGCCCGTGCAGTTCGCCGGCGAGGAGCGGCCGGATGCGCTGCTCTCCAATGCCGCGCGGGCCTTCGCCACCTTCGGCTATCCACGCGTGCCGCTGGCGCGGATGATCGACTGGGTCGCGGACTGGGTGGTGCGCGGCGGGCGGGCGCTCGGCAGGCCGACGAAGTTCGAGGTGCGGGATGGACGGTTCTAGCCCGCATTTCTCACACGCTGCCAGCGTGACGGCCGGAATGGCTGTGGGATCGGCGTTTGCTCGGCAAGTCGG
>JAIEOP010000463.1 GCA_019750465.1 Acetobacteraceae bacterium
CAAGACAGTCAAGACCCGAAAAACACCGCAGGACCCGAACGTCAGCCCCGGAAAAACCTCCAAGGCCAACCAACAGGGCGCGCTAACTAGGACCCAACCCGCCAACTGTCAAAGGGCGGGCCACGCCGAACATCGCGCGTCTGCCATAACCCCGTTCGCTGCCGTTGCCCCCATCACGGCCGCATGGTTCCATGCCCCAGGCTGACCACCATTCGCGGAGCATCCGGCATGCGCCTCGGCCTCTTCGGCAGCGCCAATGCCCCGCGTGGCGCCCCTTCCGCCGAAGCCGTCCAGGGCTACCGCGATTACACCGAAACCTGCATCGAGGCCGAGGCGCTCGGCTTCCACGCCAGCTTCCTCGTCGAGCACCACTTCACCGGCATGGGCCAGGTTTCAGCCACCTTGACCCTGCAGCAATGGGTCGCCGCCCGCACCAGCACGCTTCGCCTCGGCACCGCCGTACTGGTGCTGCCCTGGCACAACCCGGTGCTGCTGGCCGAACAGGTCGCCACCGTCGATCTGCTCTCCGGCGGCCGGCTCGATCTCGGCATCGGCCGCGGCTACCGCTGGAGCGAGTTCCGCGGCTTCGGCCTGCCACCGGAGGAAGCCGCCGACCGCTTCGAGGAAACGCTGGACGTCCTGCTGCGGGCCCTCACCTCCGATGCGCGCTTCAGCCACCAGGGGCAGTACTGGACATTCCGCGACATCCTGGTCGAGCCGCCGCCGGCACAGCGCCCGCACCCACCGGTCTGGATGGCCGCTGCCGGCGAGGCCAGCGCACGCGCCGTCGCCGCGCGCGGCTTCAACCTGCTGCTCGACCAATTCGCCTCACCGGCGAAGCTGCGCAACCTCATTGCCGCCTATCGCACGGAGGCCGCGGCGCGCGGCCATCCCGCCGACCCGCTGCGCATCGCCGTGGCACGCAACATCCGCCTCGCCGACACGGCGGATGCGATCGCCAGCGCCCGCGCGGCACAGCGTGAGCAGCATGCCGGCATGCTCGCCCTCTCGCGCGGCCCGGCCGGGCGGGCCGGCCAGCGTTCCCACATCCTGGGCTATGCCGAGACGCTGGAGGCAACGCTCGAACACGCGCTGATCGGCCCGCCCGAGGCGATCGCGGCGGGTCTCGAGACGCTGCGTGATGCCGGTGTCGCCTATGTGCTGGTCAATGCCGGACGCGCCCCGCGCGAGACGCTGCGTCGCCTCGCGCGCGAGGTGATGCCCGCGTTCGGGCATTGACGGGGCAACGGAAGCCCACCCCGCGCGCGCAGAGGGTTGGGTGGGGGCGCTGCTGCGCGCCACCACCGTCCCCTGCCCGCCTACCTGCGCTACGCTGCCTCCGCCACCGGTTCCGGCGCCTCGACGCGCCGCACCTCGAGCCCGTCGGGGCTGGCGGTCACCCGCACCGTGTCGCCGTCCCGGATCGCGCCTTCCAGCAGCAGTGTCGCCAGCTTGTCCTGCAGGTTGCGCTGGATGACGCGCTTCAGCGGCCGCGCGCCATAGGTCGGGTCGTAGCCGGCCTCGGCCAGCCATTCCCGCGCGCTCTCGTCCAGCTCGAGGCGGATCTTGCGGTCGCCCAGCAGCGTCAGCAGCCGGCCGAGCTGGATGTCGACGATCGCCGCCATGTCGCCGCGCGCCAGGCGCCGGAACAGTACCACCTCGTCCAGCCGGTTGAGGAATTCCGGCCGGAAGCGCTCCCGCACCGCCCGCATCACCGCCGGCCGCGCCGCCTCGATATCGGCGGTCTCCGGCAGCTCGGCGATCGCCGTCGAGCCCAGGTTGCTGGTCAGCACGATGATGGTGTTGCGGAAGTCGACCGTCCGCCCCTGCCCGTCCGTCAGCCGCCCGTCGTCCAGCACCTGCAGCAGCACGTTGAAGACGTCCTCATGCGCCTTCTCGACCTCGTCGAACAGGATGACCTGGTAGGGCCGGCGGCGGATCGCCTCGGTCAGCGCGCCGCCCTCGTCGTAGCCGACATAGCCCGGCGGGGCGCCGATCAGGCGCGCGACGGCGTGCTTCTCCATGTACTCGGACATGTCGATGCGCGTCATCGCCCGATCGTCGTCGAACAGGAACTCCGCCAGCGCCTTCACCAGCTCGGTCTTGCCGACGCCCGTGGGCCCGAGGAACAGGAAGCTGCCGATCGGCCGGTTCGGGTCCTGCAGCCCGGCACGGGCGCGCCGCACCGCCTTGGATACCGCCTCCAGCGCCTCCTCCTGCCCGACGACCCGCTTGCGCAGCTGGTCTTCCATGCGGATCAGCTTGGCGCGCTCGCCCTCCAGCATCTTCTCCACCGGCACGCCGGTCCAGCGCGAGACCACGGCAGCGATGCCCTCCTCGGTCACCGCCTCGTTCACCAGCCGCTCGTCGCCGCCACCGGTGGATGCGATCTGCTTCTCGAGGCCCGGGATGACGCCGTACTTCAGCTCGCCCGCGCGGGCATAGTCGCCGCCGCGCTCGGCCAGCTCCAGCTCGGTGCGCGCCTTGTCGAGCGCCTCCTTCGCCTTCTGCGTCTCGACGACCTTCGACTTCTCCGCCTCCCAGCGCTGCGTCATCTCGCGCGAGCGCTCCTCGAGGTCGGCCAGCTCCTTCTCCAGCTTCGCGAGCCGGTCACGGGAGGCCGCGTCCTCCTCCTTCTTCAGCGCCTCGCGCTCGATCTTCAGGCGCATCAGGTCGCGGTCGATGGCGTCCAGCTCCTCCGGCTTGCTGTCGATCTGCATGCGCAGGCGCGAACTCGCCTCGTCCACCAGGTCGATCGCCTTGTCGGGCAGGAAGCGGTCGGTGATGTAGCGGTTGGACAGCGTCGCGGCCGCCACCAGCGCGCTGTCGGTGATCCGCACGCCGTGATGCGTCTCGTACTTGTCCTTGATGCCGCGCAGGATGCTGATCGTATCCTCGACCGAGGGTTCGCCGACGAAGACCGGCTGGAAGCGCCGCGCCAGCGCCGCGTCCTTCTCGACATGCTTGCGGTACTCGTCGAGCGTGGTCGCGCCGATGCAGTGCAGGTCGCCGCGGGCGAGCGCCGGCTTCAGCAGGTTCGACGCATCCATCGCGCCATCCGCCTTGCCCGCGCCGACGAGGGTGTGCATCTCGTCGATGAACAGGATGATGTCGCCCTCGGCCTCGGTGACCTCCTTCAGCACGGCCTTCAGCCGCTCCTCGAACTCGCCGCGGTACTTCGCGCCCGCGACCATGGCGCCGAGGTCGAGCGCCATGACCTTCTTGCCCTTGAGCGCCTCCGGCACGTCGCCCTTGACGATGCGCAGCGCCAGGCCCTCGACGATCGCCGTCTTGCCGACGCCGGGCTCGCCGATCAGCACCGGATTGTTCTTGGTGCGGCGCGCCAGCACCTGGATGGCGCGGCGGATCTCCTCGTCGCGGCCGATCACGGGATCCAGCTTGCCCTCGCGCGCCGCGGCGGTGATGTCGCGGGCGTACTTCTTCAGCGCGTCGAAGCTCTCCTCGGCGTTCTGGCTGTTCACCGTGCGGCCGCGGCGCAGGTCGGCCACCGCCTTCTCGAGCTGCTGCGGCGTCGCACCGGCGTTGCGCAGCAGCTTGCCGGCCGGCGCATCGCTGAGCGCCAGGGCCACCAGCAGCCGATCCTGCGCGACGAACTCGTCGCCCGCCTTCACCGCCTGCTGCTGCGCCGCGTCCAGCACGCGCACGAGGTCGGGCGTGAGCTGCGGCTGCCCGGCGCCGCCGCCCGAGACCTTGGGCTGGCGCGCCATCTCGGCATCGACCGCCCCCTTCGCCGCCACGGGGTCGCCGCCCGCCGCGCGGATCAGGCCGGCCGCTGCGCCCTGCTCGTCATCCAGCAGCGCCTTCAGCAGGTGTTCCGGCGTGATCCGCTGGTGGTATTCGCGGATGGCAATGGTCTGCGCCGCCTGCAGGAAGCCGCGCGCCCGATCGGTGAGCTTCTCGATATCCATGATCCTCTGTCCCTCCTCCGCGGAGCGGCCACGCGCTGGTGGCCCGCCCGCCAGATTCCTCGGCGACTGGCGCCCGCGCCCCTTCAAGAGGCGACGCGGGCATCAGGTTCGCGCATGATGTGGTAATCCGCCTTGCGGCGGGTCAAGGCCGTGCTCAGGAAATATTGCCCATGCGCGTCGAACACCTCTACCGCTACCCCGTGAAGGGCCTGACGGCCGAGGCGCTGGAGGACGTGACGCTCTCGCCCGGCCAATGCCTGCCGCATGACCGCCGCTTCGCGCTGGCCCAGGGCGATGCGCCGCTGGACCCGGCCGCACCCGCCTGGCTGCCGAAATTCCACTTCGGTTGCCTGATGAAGAATGCGCGGCTGGCGCTGCTGCACTCGGCCTTCGACCCGCGCACCGGCCAGCTCGCCATCCGCCCTCCCGATGGCCCGCCGCTGCTGGGCGATACGCGCACCGAGGCGGGGCGCGCCGAGATCGCCGCCTTCCTCACCCGCTTTCTCGGTCCCGAAGCGCGCGGCACGCCCCGCTTCGTCGAGGGCCAGGGGCACAACTTCACCGACAATCCCGCCAAGGCGGTCTCGATCATCGGCCTCTCGAGCCTGCAGGCGCTGGAGGCGGCCGCCGGACAGCCGCTCGACCCGCTGCGCTTCCGTGCCAACGTCTATGTCTCCGGCGGCCTGCCCTGGGCAGAGTTCAGCCTGGTCGGGCAGGAGATCCAGCTCGGCAGCGCGCGGCTGCGCGTGTTCAAGCGCATCGTCCGCTGCGCTGCCACCGAGGTGAACCCGGAGACCGCGGCGCGCGACGCCAACCCGCCCCGCGACCTGCGCGCGCGGTTCGGGCATGCCGATCTCGGCGTCTATGCCGAGGTGCTGGAGGGCGGGCGCGTAGCGGTGGGCGACGCGCTGGAGCCGCTGGAGGGCGAGGCGCTGCACTGACCTGACCGCGCCCGCCGGAACGCGCTGCCGCCGGCGGTCTCAGCCGCGCCCTGCACTCAACCCTGGTCGCGCGGCTCGCGGTGGTCGCTGGGGTCGCCGTCCGGCTGCTCCGCCTCGATCACCGTGGCGTGGCCGTTGGCCTGGCCGTTCAGCTCGGGCTGTTCGTTCATGCCCTCGCCCTGTTCCATGTCGGCCGACATGGGGCCGTTGGTGGGGCGGCGCTGCTGGGCCGGATGCTGCTGGTGCTGCTGCTGTTGCGCCTGGCTCATGGCGTTCAGGATGCGGAAATAGTGCTCCGCGTGCTGGAAGTAGCCTTCCGCCATCACCCGGTCGCCGGCGCCGGTCGCATCCCGGCCAAGCTGGAGATATTTCTCGAAGAGCTGCTGGGCCGTGCCGCGCAACCGCACATCGGGGCCATTCGAATCGAAGACGTGGTTGCGGTTCATCGGCGGGTGGCCGGCGTGACGGTACTGCTGGCCGCCGCCGCCGCCCCCACCGCCGCCGCCGCCACTGCCGCTGCCACCATGCCGGTGGGTGCGGCCGCGCATCCGTTTCATGTTCATGATCGCGTGTCTGGTCTCGCTGTGGGGCCGAACCAAGCGCACCGGAATGGTCCGGCCGCCTTCGGCTGCACTCTCGTCAATGTCCGTTCTGCGAGGCGGAGGCCCGCTTGCAGCGTGGCCATTCCACCGGGTCATCCCTGTCGGCAAGGGCGCTGGAGGGCGCGACCGGCGGGACGGACCCCAACCTAACGCTGTGCGGCCGGGCCGCCAAACGGTTTTTTCAGCCCTGGACGCCCGGCGCCGAGACAAGCGCCCGATCGACGCTGCCGAGATCGGGGCGGCAGCCGAGCGGAACCAGCCCGGCATCCCGTGCAAGCGCCTCCACCGCCGCGCGCTGGCCCTGGCCGAGTTCCAGCACCGCCCGGCCGGTGCCGGGCGCCAGCAGCCGCGGCAGCGCGGCCAGTATCGCCCGGTAGGCATCCAGCCCGTCCGCGCCGCCATCCAGCGCCAGCGCCGGCTCATGCCGCGCCACTTCCGGCATCAGGGCCGGGAGGGCGGCCGATTCGACATAGGGCGGGTTCCCCAGCACCAGGTCGAAGCACGCCGCCGGGCCAAGCGCCGCGGCCCAGTCGCCGGCCAGGAAGGCGGCCCGCCCGTCGAGACCAAGGCGCGCCGCATTCACCGCCGCCAGTGCAGCCGCCGCCGGCGCGCGATCGATGCCGAGGCCGGTCGCGACGGGAAACTCCGCCAGCGCCGCCAGCAGCAGGCAGCCGGTGCCGGTGCCGAGATCGAGCACCCGGTGTACGGTGGCGCGGTCGGGAAAGGCGTCCAGCGCGGCCTCGATCAGCGCCTCGCTGTCCGCGCGCGGGATCAGCGTGGCCGGCGAGACGGCGAGTTCGTGCGTCCAGAAGCCGCTGGTGCCGAGCAGGTGGGCGATCGGCGCATGATCCAGGCGGCGGTGCAGCATCTCGGCGAAATGCCGGGCGGCCGGTGGCGGAACCGGGGCGCGCGGGTCGCGCAGCAGGTCCTCCTGCCGGTAGCCCATGGCGTGCGCCAGCATCAGCCGCGCCTCCATGCGGGGGGCCTCGATGGCGGCGCCGCGCAGCCGCTGCCCGGCCTGGCAGAGGAAGAAGCCGACCGTGCCTGCTGGATCAGGGCAGGTTGGCATTCCCTCCCCCGCTGGCGGGGGAGGGCCAGGGTGGGGGCGTCCGTGCCGCAACTCCGGCGCCAAGCCCCTCCCAACCTCCACTCCCTTCACGCCGCCTCGGCCGCCAGCCGGGCCGCCTCGTCCTCCGCCGTCAGCGCGTCGATGATCTCGTCGAACTCGCCCAGCATGACGCGGTCGATCTTGTGCAGGGTCAGGCCGATGCGGTGGTCGGTCACGCGGCCCTGGGGGAAGTTGTAGGTGCGGATGCGTTCGCTGCGGTCGCCGGTGCCGACCTGGCCCTTGCGGTCGGCGGCACGGGTGGTCGCCAGGCGCGAGCGCTCGGCCTCGTACAGGCGTGCGCGCAGCACCTTCATCGCCTTGGCACGGTTCTTGTGCTGCGACTTCTCCTCCTGCATCGCCACGACGATGCCGGAAGGGATGTGGGTGATGCGCACCGCGCTGTCGGTCTTGTTCACGTGCTGCCCGCCGGCGCCGGAGGCGCGGTAGGTGTCGATGCGGAGATCCCCCTCGTTCACCTGCACGTCCACTTCTTCCGCCTCCGGCAGCACGGCGACCGTCACGGTCGAGGTGTGGATGCGGCCCTGGGTTTCCGTGGCGGGCACGCGCTGCACGCGGTGCACCCCGCTCTCGAACTTCAGTCGCGCGAAGACGCCCCTGCCCCCGATCCCGGCCACCGCGCCCTTCACCCCGCCGAGGTCGCTCTCGTCGTAGTCGAGCACCTCGAAGCGCCAGCGCCGGGCCTCGGCGTAGCGCTGGTAGGCGCGGAACAGCTCGGCGGCGAAGAGCGCGGCCTCGTCGCCGCCGGCGGCCGGGCGGATTTCCAGGATGGCGCTGCGCTCGTCCGCCTCGTCCTTCGGCAGCAGCATGAGCTGCAGCTCGCGCGCCAGCGCCGGCACGCGGTCCCGCTGCTCCTGGTACTCGGCCTCGGCCAGGTCGCGCATCTCGGGGTCGGCCAGCATCGCCGCGGCCTCGTCGCGCGCACGCTCGGCGGCGCGCAGCGCGTTGACCTTCTCGACCAGCGGCTCGATCTCGGAGAGTTCCCTGGACAGCGCGCCGAATTGCGGGCCGTCCGCGGTGGCCAGCAGGTGCCTGATCTCCTCCGCCCGCCGCAGCACCCGGTCGAGCTTCTCGACCATGTTCACCTGTCGTCCGGCTCCTCTTCCTCGCCGAGCATGGCCTCGAAGCCCTCCTCCAGCTCGTCGGCCATGGCAGCCTCCAGCGCGCCCTCGACGTCCGTCTCGGCCAGCGCCTCGATCACGGCATCGAGCCGGACCTCGGCCTGGGTGCCGTCATCGAGGTTGCGCACGATCGCCATGCCCCGCGCCAGCTCATCCTCGCCGAGGATCACCGCGGCGGCCGCGCCGATGCGGTTGGCCCTCTCCATCCGGCGGCGAAGGTTGCCGCGATAGGCCATCTCGGCGACCAGCCCGGCCTCGCGCAGCCGCTGCAGAATGGCGATGGCCTGCGGCTCGGCGGCGTCGCCGACCGGCACCACCACGGCGGGGCGCGGCGCCGACGGGGTCAGGCCGGCGGCCTCCAGCAGCAGCGACAGGCGCTCCACCCCCGCGGCCCAGCCGACCGAGGGGGTGGGCGGGCCGCCCATCTGCTCCACGAGGCCGTCATAGCGACCGCCGCCCATCACCGTGCCCTGGGCACCGAGCCGGTCGGTCACGAACTCGAAGGCCGTGTGGTTGTAGTAGTCGAGGCCGCGCACGATGCGCGGGTTCTCGCGGAAAGGCACGCGGAAGGTATCCAGGTGGCGCCTGAGCGCGGCATAGAACGCAGCGGCCTCGGCGGTCAGGTGGTCGTGGATCGTCGGGGCCCCGTCCATCAGCGTCTGGTCGCCCGGATCCTTGCTGTCGAGGATGCGCAAGGGGTTCTTCCCAAGCCGCAGGCGGCTGTCCTCGCTCAAGCGGTCCTGGTGCCGGGTGAAATAGTCCACCAGCGCGGCGCGATAGGCCTCGCGGGAGGGGCGGTCGCCCAGCGTGTTCACCTCCAGCACCGTGCCTTCGGCGATCTCCAGCTCCTGCTGGATGTGCCAGCCGCAGGCGATGACCTCGGCGTCGGCAAGCGGCTCGGCGGCGCCGAGGACCTCGATGCCGATCTGGTGGAACTGCCGGTAGCGGCCCTTCTGCGGCCGTTCGTACCGGAACATCGGGCCGGCGTAGAACACCTTGCGCGGCAGGTTCGACTGGGTGAGGCCGTTGGAGACCAGGGCGCGGCAGACGCCGGCGGTGTTCTCCGGCCGCAGCGTGACGCTCTCCCCGCCACGGTCGGTGAAGCTGTACATCTCCTTCGTCACCACGTCGGAGGTCTCGCCCAGGCTGCGCGAGAAGACGCGGGTGTCCTCGAAGACCGGGGTCGCCCATTCCTCGAAGCCGTAGCGGGCGGCAATGTCGCGCGCGGCCTCGACCACCCGGCGATGGCGGCGGTGCTCCTCGCCGATCAGGTCATGGGTGCCGCGGGCGGGCTGCAGGGCGGTGCTGGACATGGTGCGGGGGCGTTAGCCCGAGCCTTGGCCGAGGGGCAAGGGTCGGGTGACCGCACCGCGCTGGCCCTGCCCATTCGGATGCCCGAGCTCGGCACGCCCAGCCGAGGCCAAGCTGCCTCGCTCGCAGGTCTCGCCCCTTCGTCCGCCAGAGCGGAAAGTGGCAGGGTCAAGCTCGGATCGGTGAGGGAACCGAGTGTCCTGGCGGGTATGGGGGGCCCGGGGGAAGGGCAGCGCCATTCCCTCGGGGGCACCGCACCCTAGAGCGTACTGCGTTCGCATGCGCTGACGCAACATGCTCCAGCCTTTGCCGGGTCGCGGGATTCAGCGTTCGCGGCGATTCTGCCTCAACGCATCCCGCTCTAAGCAGGCTTTCGTGGCTTGGCCCACACTTCGTGCGGTCCAAGCGCCTGAAATGCAAGCCTGCTTAGGCTCCTGTTCGGGCGCAAACCTCCAGAGGTTTGCTTAGACCGGCCGCTCCCCCCTGACCGTCACCCGGTTGCCGTAGCGCCGGTGCGGCCAGTAGTCCCACATGGCGCGGTGCTGGGCGCAGCGGTTGTCCCAGAAGGCGATGCTGTTGGCCTGCCAGCGAAAGCGGCACTGGAACAGCGGGTTGGCCATGTGCTCGTAGAGGTAGGCCAGGATCCCCGCGCTCTCGTCCGGCGGGATGTCGAGGATGCGCCGGGTGAAGCCCTTGTTCACGTACAGCGCCTTCTTGCCCGTCACCGGATGGGTGCGGATCACCGGATGCACCGCGCGCGGGTAGGTCTTCTTGTCCTGCACGCCGAAATTCGCGTAGGTGCCGCGGTAATTCTCCTCGCCATCATGGATCGCCTTCAGCCCCTCCAGATAGGCCTTCATGCGGTCCGACAGCGCGTCGTAGGCGGCGTACATGTTGGCGAACAGCGTGTCGCCGCCATGCGGCGGGCATTCCTTGATGTAGAGGATGCTGCCCATCGGCGGCTCCTCGTCGCAGCTCACGTCGGAATGCCAGCCCTCGCCGTTCGCGCGCGGGCTGTCCTTGTCGGCGGTGATGATCATCAGCTCCGGATGGCCGGGCTCGGAGGGCGCCGCCGGATGGATGTGCAGCGGGCCGAACTTCCGGCCGAACTCCAGGTGCTGCTCCTGCGTCAGGTGCTGGTCGCGGAAGAAGATCACCAGGTTCTCGGCCAGCGCGCGGTGGATCTCGTCCATCTGCCGGTTGGACGGCTTCGCCAGGTCCACCCCGCCGATCTCGGCGCCGATGATCGGCGTCAGCTTGTCCACCGTGATGGTCTCGAAGGGCGAGCCCGCCTCGGCCTGGTACTTGATGCGCGGGCCGTTGTGGCGGGAATGCATGCTCTCGGACATGGTGCCTGGGTTCCCTCTGCTACTCGATGCTGATCCGCGCCTGGCGGATGATGCGTCCCCAGGCCGCGATCTCGCTGATGGTGAAGGCCTGGAATTCTGCGGGGGTGGTCAGCCGCTCGATGGAGTTGCCCATCGCGGCGAATCGCGCCGCCGCCTCGGGCAGCGCGAAGACCGCGGCGCAATCGGCGTGGATCTGCGCCACCACCTCGGGCGGCGTCGCGCGGGGCGCGTAGAGGCCGCTCCATGTGGTGAAGCGGAACTCGGGCAGCCCGGCCTCGACGCAATTCGGCACCGCCGGCAGGGCGGGGTGTCGCACCGGCGCGGAGAGCGCCAGCGCGTGCACCTCGCCGCGGTCGACCAGCGGCTTGCCGCCGACGATGTCGATCGACATGAAGGACAGGCGGTCGTTGATCAGGTCCGGGAAGGCGGCCTGGTTGCCGCGGTAGCCGACCGCCGCCACGTCAACGCCAACGAGGCCGACGAGAAGCGCGCTGGCCACATGCGCCGGCACCGCGCCCCAGCCGTAATTGTGCCGCCCCGGCTCGGCCCGCAGGCGCTCGATCAGTGCCCCGAGCGTGGTGACGCCGAGGCCCTTGGCGGCCATGACCACGAAGGCCGAACTGCCGAATTGCGTGATGGCGGCGAAGTCGCCGACCGGGTCGTAGGGCAGCCGCTCCAGCAGCGCCGGGTTGGCGGCATGGGTCATGGCCGAGGTCGCCAGCAGGGTCAGCCCGTCGGGGCGGGCGCGCGCGACATGCTGGCAGGCGAGGACGCCGTTGGCGCCGCCACGGTTGTCGATGACGACGGGCTTGCCCCAGCGCCGCGCCAGGTGCTCGGCGAAGACGCGGGTGGTGATGTCCACCGTGCTGCCGGCGGGCAGCGAGGTGACGATGGTCACCCGGTCCTGCGGCCAGCCGCCCGTCGCCTGCGCAGGGGCGGGCCGGGGCGCGGCAAGCACGGCGGCCGCGGTCAGCACGAGGCGGCGTCCGGGCAGGGTTCCCTCCCGTGGAATTCCGGCGTCGCGGAAGGCTAGAACAGATTGCCGGAGGGCGAAACCGCCCGAAGACGTGATTCGGCATCAGTATGGGCGCCGCGGGGGCGGGGCGTCGCCGCCATGGGCGGCGCGGGGGCGGGGCGTCGCCGCCATGGGCGGCGCGGGGGC
>JAIEOP010000299.1 GCA_019750465.1 Acetobacteraceae bacterium
CGCCACCAGGCCGGACCCGGACGCAACCTCACCCGCCGCAAAGGCCTGGCCAAACGTCGTCACGCCCGAGGAGAGGGCCGAGGCGCCTGCATTGTTGAGGGAAATGATTCCAACGCCCTGCGGCGCCTGTGCCGCGAATGGCTTAGCAGAATATGTATCGGACATCCGGATATGTTCGCCTCCAGGTTGCGTTGTATGCCCTCATAATCACAAAGACGTGTACTGACAATGAAGGAATCAATCAGTGCGTTCATCACCATGCATGGAACATTCAAGTTTGTAAACATTCCTGAGCATGAGTATCGAAAAGGGGATTCCTCCAGATCCCGTTGCGGGCCGTGAACCTCACGGATTTGCGCTTCGCGACCTAGCGCCATCTGCCGCACAAATGCGCAAGCCAAGAAACGCGACGTAATATTCCAGTTGTGGTTTAACCCTGCCCTGGCAGAGCCCCTCGGAGGAAGGCAACCCCACTGCAATAGGCTGAAAAGACCGCCCACTTCAGCGTCGGCCCGGCACCAAGCGCCTGCCGTGCATAGTACGCCGCGGCAGGCCAGTCCTTGGCAGCGCGCCGTTCCTCGGCAATGCGCTTCAGCGTATAGGCCTTGTGTTGTCGCCCATGCGCTCGAATGGCTGGATGCCGCGCAAACAAGCACGCCTTGTCCAGCGCCCGCAGCTGGTAGAGCCAACGCTCCAGCGCGGCGAGCGAGGTGGTCATGCTGGCCGCCTTGGACGGGTCGGGAATGTTGTGCCGTGCCACCACGGCGGGATGGTGCAGCATCCTCTCCGCCGCATCGATCAGCCGCAGGAACAGGTCGCGGTCGCACTCCCAGCGGATGGCCTCGTCCATGCCGCCCACCGCCTCGTACAAGGCGCGGCGCACGACCAGCGTGTTCACGTGACAGAAGCCGCTCAGCCCCATCAGGTCCGGCACACCCACCGGCAGCGCGCCGCCGCCCCCGGGTACCACGCCCCGCTTCGCCAGCATCGCCGCCAGGCCCTCGATCCAGATCGGGCCGGGCGCCTGGACCGTGCCGCGCCAAGCGGTCTGGTTCGCCATGTAGAGATCGGCACGGGTCGTGCTGAGCGCCCCGGCGGCGCGCGCGAGATGATCAGGATCGGTCCAGAGGTCATCATCGTCGAGGAAGCAGACATACTCCCCCGTGGCCTGGGAGACGCCGAAGTTCAGCGCGTAGCTCTGCCCATGACCACGCGGGCGGTGCACCAGCCAATGCGCCTGCAATCGACCACCTCGTCGTTCCCCAACCTCGGCCAGCACCGCCTCGTAGGTCGGGCGATGCTCCGGCCGCGAGCCGTCGTTGACGACAATCACCTCGAAATCCGCATGGTCCTGCTCAAGCACGGAGCGCAGCGCCTCCGCGAACAGACCTGGACGGTCGCGGGTAGCCAGGATGACGGAGAAGAACGGCATGCGGTCCTCATGACGCTGCGGTATCCGGGCCCACGACGCATGCCCGAAGCGGCCGCACGCGCCAGGTCGTCGCGGATGCGATGCCATCCTCCCGGACGGGTGCCGCAAGGCGTGGCCAGGAGCAAGCCGCCCTCCCAGCACCCTGAAGCAGCATCGCGTCGCCAAGGAGGCACCAGCGGGATTGCGGAATCCCAACGTGCCTCCAATCACTGGTTGTATAGCCTGGTTTCAAATGCCATGACCCAGGGAAGCACGAGACCATCCCATGCCCCGCAGCCGCCCCTTCATCGGCTTGGTGCGTAGGGCGCTGAGGCCGGCGGACCTCGCCCAATCTGCCCGGTCACCTCGTCCTTCTCCCGGAGGCCACGCTGCCAGCCAACACCCTGTCATCCCTTCCCTGGCTGGTGCCCGGCGCCAGCATCGCCCGGGTGACGAGGGTGCCGCGGCCCTGGCCGGCTCCCGATGCGGGGCACGGGCGATGGTGCCGGGCAGGCGCGACCCCGCTTTCCCACCGATCCCGCCACCCCGCGGCAACCTGCCCTGCGGCCGCCCGGTCCGCCATGGTATCACCCACCACATGTCTTGGCCCCGCCCGCCCGCATGACTGTACACAACGTGCCAGGCGCGGCCGCGGCCGCTGTGCCCGCCGACTACGCGGCGGAGGACAAGCAGGGGGTCGGCCGCAAGGTCGTGGTCAGCTCGGCCTTCATGGTCGCCGGCCGTTTCACCATCCGCTGCATCGGCATCGCCAGCTCGCTGATCCTGGTGCGGCTGCTGCTGCCGGAGGATTTCGGCCTGGTTGGCTTGGCGGCTACCGTCATCACCATCGCCGAAGTGCTGAGCCAGATGAGCATCGGCATGGCCGTGGTGCGCCATCCCCGGGCCGACCGCGCGCTCTACGACACCGCCTGGACGCTGAACCTGCTGCGCTGCCTGCTGCTCGGCGGGCTGGTGGCTGGCACCGCCTCCTGGCAGGCCGCCCTGCTCGGCGATCCACGCATCGGCCCAATCGCCATGGTGGTGGGCCTGACCATCGCACTCGACGGGCTGGCCAGCGCCGGCCTGTTCCGGCTGCAGCGGGAGCTGCGCTTCGCCCAGATCTTCCGCTACGAGGTAACCGCCAAGCTCGTCGCCTTCGGCATCACCATCGCTCTCGCCGTGGTGCTGCAGAACTACTGGTGCCTGGTGCTCGGCAATCTCGCCGTCCGCTTCATCGCCATCCCCTACGGCTACTGGCTGGCGCCGCATCGCCCGCGCCTTTGCCTGGATACTTGGCGGGAGCTGCTGCATTTCTCCAAGTGGATGCTGGCCTCGAACGCCTGCAGCGCCATCGAGGGGCAGGCGGCGAACCTGGCGATCGGCCGCATCGCGGGCCTGCCGGCGCTCGGTCAGTGGCAGATCTCCTGGCAGCTCGCCGCCGTGCCGGTGACCGAGCTCGCCGTGCCGATCCGTGCGCCGATCTATGCCGGCTATGCCCGGGTGCAGCACGACGCGGCGCTGCTCCAGCGGCATTTCCTCGCGGGCTTCGGGCTGCTCGCCGCCGTCACCATCCCGCTCTCCGTCGGCATCGCCCTCGTCGCGCCGGAGATCGAGCGGATCGCCCTCGGCCCCGCCTTCGCCGGCGCCGCCCCGCTGATTGCCCTCTGCGCCCTCTACGCCCTGGTGGATGCGCTGGCGCACTTCACCTTCAACCTGTTCATCGTGCTCGGCGCGCAGCGGCGCATGGTGGCGGTGCATGGGGTGCTCGTGCTGCTGCGCGTGCCGGCCGTGGTGGCCGGGGCGCTGCTGGCAGGCGCGGCGGGGGCCGGCATCGCGCTGGTGGCGACGGCGCTGTTCGGCTTCGCCGCCTGGCACTGGCAGATGGCACGCCTGCTCGGCTATGGCCTTTCCGGCCTGCTGGCGGTGTTCTGGCGCAGCCTGGCCGCGGCAGCGGTGATGACGGGCGCGGTGTTGCTGCTGCGCGGTGCCCTGCCGCCGCAGCACGCCGGGATCCTTGATGCCGCCCTCACCTTGGCGGCCCTGGTCGGCTGCGGCGCCGCCGCGCATCTTGGCACCCAGATGCTGCTCTGGCAGGTTGGCGGCAGGGCGGAGGGTGCCGAGCGCCACATCCTGGGGTGGGCGGCGAAGCTGTTCGGCTGGTTGCGCTCGCGCCAGCCGGCCATTCCGCACTGAGTGCGCCGCCCTGCGCGGCGGGACACAACCGATCCGCTTTACGCTGCGGTCCGGCACGCGCTGAGAGCGGCATCCGGACTCCGGCGGCAATGGCGATCATGGCGTGGCCTACGAGGTTTTCCTGCATGGTATCTGCCGTCTGCCAGCCGGCGCCGACAGGTCTCGGATCCGGCTCGTGGCCGACCTGGGCGCGAATGTCGGGTTGTCGGTATGGTATCGGCTGCGCCGCCTGCCGCAGTGCCGGGTCATCGCGCTCGGGCCGCATCCGCGCCGGACGACACCCTCCGATGAGGGCACCGCCTCCACCTTGACCGACGCCGCGGAGCGGGGACTGCCCGTCGAAGTGGCCGACATCTTCGCCCTGCTGGCTGGGCGCCGTGTTGATCTCCCGAAACTCGATGTGGAGGGCGGGGAATACGAGTTGCTTGAGGACCCGCGCTTCGCCGTCCTCGTGCCGCCCGCACTCCTCCTAGAGCGGGATGCGTTGAGGCAGAATCGCCGCAAACGCTGAATCCCGCGACTCGGCAAAGGCTGGAGCATGTTGCGTGAGCGCATGCGAACGCAACACGCTCTAAGCAGGCTTTCGTGGCTTGGCCCACACTTCGTGCGGTCCAAGCGCCTGAAATGCAAGCCTGCTCAGGCTCCTGTTCGGGCGCAAACCTCCAGAGGTTTGCTTAGAGCGGCTTGGCGAGAGCAAGGGACGCCAGACCGGCGTTGGTGCGAGGAGCGGTTGCAGGCGCTCGGCCGCAGCATAGAAACCCTTCTCGCAACGCCGGCGCATGGCATGTTCTGGGCGCCGCGGCCGCCTGCCCCGACGGCTCGATGCGCACAGCCTTCTTGCCGGGCGATGCGTCTCGGGGCTCCGGCACCGTCGCTGACCGCCCTGGTCTCACCCGCGCGCTCGACGTGGTCCGCACCGGCGACGCGCTCGTGGTCTGGAAGCTCGACAGGATCGGTCGTTCGCTTGCCCATGTGGTCGAGTTGGTGGGCGCGCTGCAGGCCAAGGGGATCGGCCTCGGGGTGCTGACCGGCGGCATCGACACGACGAGCGCCACGGGCCGGCTCGTGTTCGGCATCCTCGCCACCCTCGCCGAGTTCGAGCGCGACCTGGTCCACGGCGTCGACATGGCCGCCTACCGCGTGTGCCTGCTGCTGCGGATGCGCGCGGTCCTGCGCCGGCGCGACCTGCATGTCGCGCCGAGCCAGCGCTATGCCGACCCGCGCGAGGGATTGCTGGAAGGGGCGGCGTGGGAGGCGGCCCGCCCCGCCGTGTGCCGCCCCCTTGCCCCAACCTATCTCCTGGCCAACCTATCTCCTGGACGGACATGCCACTCTGTTCAGATGTTTCCATTTGATCGAGGTTTGCACTAAACCACTCGCCGCTCGCCTTGGCTGCTGTTGGATGGGCCGGCCACGCGCCCTAGCAGTCCAGTTGTGGTATCTCTCGAGGCGTCAACAGGCGCCGCCTGCTCCAGTTGGATTCGATCCCACCACGGCGGGACGCAACAGGGTTCGCCATGATCGTCATCGGCATCGGCACCGGCCGCTCCGGAACCGCCTCCCTCGCCAAGCTCCTCAACACGCAGCGCGACGCGGTCTGCTTCCATGAGATGAATCCGTCCTGCGTGCGCTTCCACGGCACCCCGCGGCCGATCCTCAACACCATCGACGAGTTCCAGGCGATCATCGAGGGTGGCGATCCATCGCTGCTGACCGTCGACCTCGGCCGCGGCGTGGCGGCCCGAGCTTATGACCGCCTGCGCGGCATGCCGCGCCTGCGCCTGCTCGGCGACATCGCCTTCTACTACTTGACCTATGTGGAGCAGATCCTCGCGCGCAACCCGCGGGTGCGCTTCGTCTGCCTCCAACGCGACCGCGCCGAGACGGTGGAGAGCTGGTTGCGCCAGGCGGAGATCAGGCGTTGGCGCTCGAAGCGCATCGCCGATCGCCTCGCCGCCCTGATCACCCGCGAACCCTACCACGAGAGCCACAACTGGTGGATGGAGCATGACGGCTCGGTCTGGCGGCCTGACCCGATCTGGGACAAGTGCTTCCCGAAATTCCCCGGCCCCACCCTGCGCCAGGCTGTCGAGCAGTACTGGGACTACTACTACGAGGCCGTGGACCGCCTCATGGATCGCCACGGCGACGCCATCCTCCGCGTCCGCACCGAGACGCTGGACACGCCGGAGGCACAGGCGCGGCTGCTTGGCTTCTGCGGCCTGGCCGAGGCCGAGATGGTCTTTACCGACGCGCATATCCACCGGTCGCGGGTGCCTGAGCCGGCCTGAGTGTCCACCCGGGAACAGGTTGAATCCTTGGAATCGCTTGTGATTCGCTGGTGGCTGCCCGATTCGTGGGAGCCGCCGGATGCGGACCGGCGAGAACCGCGCTCGCCATGACCGCAGCGGGCTGCGGTATCCGAGTGATCTGATCGATGAGGAATGGGAACTGATCGCCCCGCTGATCCCGCCGGCCAAGCGTGGCGGCAACAAGCGGATGGTGGTCGAGCGCGATTGGGACGCCATGCCGGAGGAGGCGCGCGTCGCCTTCCTGAAGGGCGGCGCGAAGGCGAGCCGGCAGGGCAAGGACGACGACCTGGCCGACGCCGACGCTTGGCGCGCCCAGGCCGCGGCGATGGGCTGGCCGCACCGGAGCGCAGTCCGCGGCGGGCGACCCTCCCCTCCCCCACCCGAGGCCGACCGCATCGCCGCCGCGCGGGCCGTAGCGGTGGAACTGCTGGGCCGGGAACTGGAGCGGCGCGCCGTGCCGTGCTGGCCGCCGGCGACGGGCGCGCCGGCCCAACAAGTTGACAATGCCAAGACGATGCATTGTTCGACGTTAACCCCAAATCCTGTACACGGTCCCCGCCATGCGGGTGCTCTCCTTCACCACCGCCTTCCCGAACGCCGCCCGGCCGCAGCACGGCCTCTTCGTGCTGGAGCGGCTGCGCCACTGCGCCCGGCACGCGGCGCTGCACGTCCTCGCCCCGCGCCCCTTCTTCCCCTGGCCCGCCATGCAGGCGGTGCCGCGGGAGGCAACCCAGGCCGGCCTGCCGGTCTCGCACCCGACCTTCCGCTACGTCCCCCGCTTCGGGAAGTGGTCGGACGGCGCCTGCCTCTACGCCTCCTCGCTCGCCACGGCGCGGCGCCTGCACCGTGCCGCCCCATTCGACCTGATCGACGCGCATTTCGCCTATCCGGACGGCTTCGCCGCCGTGCTGCTCGGCCGCAGCCTAGGCCTTCCGGTCACCATCACGCTGCGCGGGACGGAGCCGCTGGTCGCCGCCGCCGGCGCTTGGCGCCGCCGCGCCGTCGGCTTCGCGCTGCGTGGCGCCACCCGCATCATCGCCGTCTCCGAGCCGCTGGCCGACTTCGCCCGCGCCACCCTGGCCGAGCGCCCGGGGCCAGCGCCGCCGGTGCGCGTCATCGCCAATGGCGTCGATCTCGGCCGCTTCGCCCCGGCCCCGCAGGCCGAGGCGCGCCGCGCGCTCGGCCTGCCGGAGGGCCGGCGGCTGGTCGTCTCGGTTGGCCATCTCTCGCCGCGCAAGGGTTTCCAGCGCGTGCTCCGCGCCATGCCGGCCCTGCTCGGCGCGGCGCCGGACCTGATGTTCGCGGTGGTCGGCGGCCCCGGTGCCGAGGGCAACAACGCCACCGAGCTCAGGCGCCTCGCCGCCGAGCTCTCCCTGACGGAACGCGTGGTCTTCGCCGGCACCCAGCCGCCGGAACGCGTCGCCACCTGGCTGCATGCCGCCGATCTTTTCGTCCTTGCCAGCGACTACGAGGGCTGCCCGAACGTGGTCTGGGAAGCCCAGGCCTGCGGCCTGCCCGTGGTGGCGACAAGGGTGGGCGAGGTGCCGCGCATGGTGCCGGACTTCGCCGGCCACCTGGTCGATGCGGCCGACGACCTGCCGGCGCTGACTGCCGCGCTTGCCGCCGGCCTCGCCGGCGGGCATGACCGCGCCGCCATCCGCGCCTGGGCCGAAGGCCATGGCTGGGAGGGCGTCGCCCAGCGCGTGCACGAGGAATGGGCGGCCGCCATCGCGCCGCGTCAGGCGCCCGCATGGGTCGCACAGCAGGGAATTGCAGCATGAGGCCCCGGCTTCTCGACATCGTCCGCTGTCCGGCCTGCCACGCGCGGCTCGAGCTGCACGCCATGGCGGAGGAGCGGCGCCCGATCGCCGATCCCGCCCAGCAGGCCCGCTGCGTCGGCGGCCCGGCGGCCTATGAGCGCGAGGTGCGCGAGGGTTTCCTGCGCTGCACCGGCTGCCCGCTGGTCTTCCCCGTCATCGCCGGCGTGCCGCGGCTGATCCGCAACGCCTATGAGGAATACCAGGAATTCTTCTTCCGCCACCGCGAGGCGCTGGGCGGCCTGGCCGGCACCGAGGCGACGCTGACCAGGCTCGGCACCGTCGACCCCGCCATCTTCGACCGGCGCAGCAACGAGAGCTTCGGCCGGCAGTGGCAGGAATACCAGTACGGCGACCGCACCTGGTTCAAGGACGACCTGGCGCTGCGCAAGGGCGAGTTTCTGGCCTCCATGGACCTGCCGGAGGACGGGCTGCAGGGCCGGCTTCTGCTGGATGCCGGCTGCGGCAACGGCAAGCTGACCGCGTCTGTCGCCGCCTACGGCGCCGAGGTGGTGGGCATGGATCTCTCCCGCAGCGTCGAGCGCGCGGCGGAGAACGCGGCGGCCAATGCCGGCACCGACGCGCCCTTCATCCACTTCGTGCAGGGCAACGTGCTGGAGCCGCCCTTCGCGCCCGAAACCTTCGACCACATCCATACCAGCGGCGTGCTGCACCACACGCCCGACACCTGGCGCGCCTTCGACAGCTTCCGGGCCCTCGGCAAGCCGGGCGCGCATGTCTACGTGCAGCTCTACCGGGTGCGCGAGCCCTGGGTGGGCATCCCGAACCAGGTGATCCGGGCGGTCACCACCCGCCTGCCGGTGGAGGTGACCTGGAAGCTCTGCTGGCACCTGGTGCCGCTGCACAGCCTGGCGGTGCGCGCCGTGGCGCGGCTGCGCCGCGAGGAGACGCCGATCACGGGGGCCAACCGGCGCGAGCGCGCGGTGTCGCTGTTCGACAACTACAGCCCGCCCTACCAGTACCGCTACCGCCCGCACGAGGTGGAGGCGAAGTTCAAGGCCGCCGGGCTCGAAGCGGTGAGGGACGTCACCTTCGAGAACGAGGCACGGCACATGGTGGCCTTTGTCGGCCGCAAGCCGCTGCCCGCCGCCGCCTCGGCGGCGCTCGGGCAGGCGGCCTGACGGACGCGGCCGGGATCATTAGCGCGCGGCCGCCGCCTGCCTCCGGCGCAAGCGGCGCCTGGGTGAACACGGCAACGCGCCGCACTGCGCCTGCCCGGACAGGCGGCCGGAGCGCCGGGCGGGCCAATGGCGGATAGGGACGCCTCGCCCCGTTGCCTGCTCGTCGCCCACACCGTCCCGCCGGTGCTCGGCGGCTCCTCGGCGGTGTACGACGCCCTGGCCCGGCATGCCGGCGGGGCCATCGCCGTGCTTGCCTCGCGGCTCGATCCAGCGACCGGTGCAGAGCTGCCGGACTGGCGCGCGTTCGATGCTGCGGCGCCCTATCCCGTGCACCGGCTCGGCCTGGTGCGACCACCGCTGGCTGGTGCCGCGGCGCGCAACCCGGTGCTGCGCCATGCCGCCTGGGGTACGCGCGCGACGCTGCTGGCGGCAACGGTGGCCCGGCTGGCACGGTGGCACCGCGCCGACGCCGTCTGCGTCTGCGACGACGAGACGGTGGGATGGCTGGTGCCCTTCACCCGCCACGCGCTGCGCCGCCGCGCCCTGGTGTACTGCCATGGCGACGACCTGGTGGAGCAGGATGCAGCGGCGCGGCACGCCCGCCGGCGCTGGTTCGCCGCCGCGGACCAGGTGGTGGCCGCCAGCGCCTTCGCCGCCGCCCGGCTGGAGGATGCCTATGGTGTCGTGCCGGCGCGCATCGCCACCATTCCGAACGGCGTCGACCTGGCGCGCTTCCGGCCGGCGCCGGAACCTCCCGGGCTGCGGGCGCGGCTTGGCCTGGAGGGGCGGCGCGTGCTGCTGGCCGCAGCGCGGCTGGTGCCCCGCAAGGGGATCGACCGGTTGATCGAGGCGCTGCCGGCGATCCGCGCCCGGCATCCGGAGGCGCTGCTGCTGGTGGCCGGCGAGGGCCCGCAGCGCCCGGCCCTGGAAGCCCTGGCGGCGGCGGCCGGGGGCGCGGCGGCGGTGCGCTTCCTCGGCGCCGTGGAGGCAGCGGCGATGCCCGGCCTCTATGCGCTCGCCGAGCTCGTCGCGTTGCCCAACCGCGCCGAGCCGGGCGAGAGCGACGGGCTTCCCATGGTGGTGCTGGAGGCCATGGCCTGCGGCCGGCCGGTGCTGGGCGGGCTGGCCGGCGGCACGCCGGAGGCGGTGACGCAAGGAGAGACGGGGCTGCTGGTGGACGGGCGCGACCCGGCGGCCATTGCCGCAGCGGTGCTCGGCCTGCTTGGGGATGCCGTGTTGGCGGCCAGGCTCGGGGCCGCCGGCGCGGCGGCCGCGGCGCGGGGCTGGGGGTGGGAGGCGCGGACAGCGGCCTTCCTGGGGCTATGCCGTTCTCGGGGTCCGGGGAGCAGCGGAACGGGAAATGTAGGTAAGGCTGCGCGCGGGCGCCCGTGATGGTGCCGGTGTCGCGGAAGTCAGGAGTTCCGCGACGGGCATCGGCCGGCTGTCGTTCGTGGCGTTTCGATGCTGCAAAATTCTGTCGCGGAATGGCAGCGTTGCGCGACAACTCGGAGTCATCGCACGGTTTGTTTGAAACTGCACGCCAAGTGCTGCATCCGGCAAGTCATCGATATTTTCTCACGGCCTGCCGCGTTGGCCGGGTTCTCCCTGTTCGGAGCCCGGGCGATGACGATCCGGGTGCGCGCGCTGAGTGCGGATGAAGCCGATGAGCTGGTGCGGATGGCACGCTCGCGCACCCTCGGCGCAGGGCTGGTGCGACGAGCGCAGATCGTGCAGCACGCGGTGCAGGACGGCCTGAGCGCTCCGGAGATCGCGGCGACGACAGGGCTGTGCGGTGCCACGGTTCGGTTCTGGCTCAAGCGCTTCAATGAGCGTGGCCTGCCGGGGCTGGAAGAGGCCATGCGCTCGGGACGGCCGCCGGCCTACACGGCCGAAGAGCGAAGCGCGGTGATCAAGGCCGCCCTGAGCCGCCCGGCCGACCTCGGCCTGCCATTCGCATCGTGGAGCCTGGATCGCTTGGTCGCCTATCTCGGTGAGCAGGGCATCGGCATGCGCCGCAGTCGTGTCAGCGAGGTGCTGCTCGCTGAAGGGCTGAAGTGGCGCCAGGAGGAGACCTGGTTCGGTGCGCGCGTCGATCCTGACTTCACCCGTAAAAGGGGGCACTCGAGCAGCTCTACACCGCCCCGCCGCAAGGTAGCGTAGTTGTCTGCCTCGATGAGATGGGGCCGCAGGTCAGCAAGAGCTATCCCGGGCGACGCCTGGTGAAGCCGGATGCGCCGCAGGCAGAGCGCGCGCGGCAGGAAATCGACCACGGCCGCCGCGACGTTGCAGGCTACGTGTTCGGCGCCTTGCAACCCGCCACAGGCGACGCCTTCACCGCGACCTATGAGCGCCGGATCACCGCGAACTGGATCGCCTTCCTGACCCGCGCCGAGAACTGGATCGAGCCTGGAGCCGAGCGGGTCTGCGCTGTCGTCGACAACCTCAACAGCCACGCCAGCACCGATGTGCTGCTGTTCTCGCTCGCCCATCCGCGCTGGGAGTTCGTGTTCCAGCCGAAGTACGCGGCCTGCCTGAACCTGATCGAGCCGTGGTGGAAGGTGCTGCGCTCGTTGGCTCTCAAGGGGCGGCGGTTCGATGCCTGGGCCGAACTTGAACAGGCCGTCGAGCGTGCTGCCGTCTACTGGAACGCGCACAAGCATCCATTCGTCTGGGGGCGGCGGCGGCGCCATCGTATCCCGCGCCACCTCGGCGTCGCCGTGCCACCAAATGTCGCATTCATTTAGCGGATGAACCAGTTAGCCCGCATTTCTCACACGCTGCCAGCGTGACGGCCGGAATGGCTGTGGGATCGGCGTTTGCTCGGCAAGTCGGGT
>JAIEOP010000354.1 GCA_019750465.1 Acetobacteraceae bacterium
CCGGCTGCACGACGCTGCGCGAGGTCGCCGCCGCGCTCACCGCGCGCGGCGTGCCGGCGCCGGCCGGCGGGCGCGCCTGGCATCCGATGCAGGTGAAGCGGGTCGTCGATGCGTGTCGCGGATGACGGGTCGCGTCTCGCGGCGCGGCTGGACCGCGTGGCGGATAACTTGGCCGCGGGACGCCGCGAGACGCCCCAACGGTTCATCCCCGTTGCACGGCATGCCGCCGAGGACGCGCGGCGTCGCTTGGCTCTCACGCGATTCCTCCTCGCCGATGCGCTGACTGAGGCCGCGGAGGAGGGCGAGCACTCCGCGACGGCCCTGGCGCTGCTCGCCCGGATCGCCGCGGCGGTGGGCACGGAGGGCGAAGCCGACCTTGCGGCGCTGCGCAGCCTGCGGGATGAAGTCATGGCCCTGGCGCCGCGCCACAGAAGGCGCCGCAGCATCCACTGCCATGGCAAGATCACCCTCGATCGGCGCCTGCTGCTCGCGCGCGCGATCCTCGATGATGCCGAAGCATGGGGAAGGGACGGAGCCGCCTGGTACTCGCTATGGCTCGCGCTGTCCTACGCCGTGTCCGACTATGACCGGGACCACTTCGTGACCCTCGGGCCACGCGCCGAGCGCCGCGTACGGCGCTTGGCGGCCTGGATTCGCGCGGCTGGTGCCGCGCTGGCCTGCCCACAGGGCGGGCCGAAAATCATGGCGGGATCTTCCTGAACCTCGAAAAGGGCAGGGCCGAAGCCCTGCCCCCGGTAGAGTTCAGGCCGCGCCCTTCAGTTCGGCCATGCGCTCGGTCAGCGTCCACAGCGCGCGGTTCAGGCGGACATCGCCGTCGATCCCGCTCACCTCGCGCGAGGTCACGCGGCGCGGCTGGTTCCGGGCATCGCGGCCCCACGCGGTCAGGCCGCCACGGATGGCATTCTCCTGCACCCGATTGAACGTGCGCCAAAGGTCGTCGCCGGCATCGTCCGCCCGGCGCGGCGCGAGCAGCTGCTCGGCGGTGATCGGCGTCTCGGTCCGCCCCTCGGCGTCGCCGAAGCGCAGCACGCGCGCCGCTTCGCCGAATGCCTGCCGCTCGTCTCGGGTCAGGTTCACGCCCTGCCACGCCTCCGCCGCGTCCAGCGCGCGGCGCGCATCGTCAAGCACGGCATAGCTGCCTTCGATCACCTCACGCACGACGTCACCCTTGTGCGGGACGCGCACCTCCGCGCCATCACGGTCGGCCACGATCATGCCGTTGAGGCAGACAAGGCGAAACACGCCGGACATGACGCGATACGCGCTCGTGCCGTCGTGCGAGTTAAGCAGCACGATCTCGGGGAAGGTCTGCCCGACACGCCGTTCGATGGCCGGCCGCGCGTCGGCGTGGCGGAAGCGGAGCATGTGCTTGGTGTGCCCGCGCCGCCCTTCGTCGCGGGTGCGCGCCTGGCCCGCCGCCATCGGCAGGAAGCCGGCGTCGCGCATGCCGCGGATCACGTCGGCGGTGGGAATGTAGGCGTAGCGCGCGGACCGGCTCTCATGTGCTTCGCTTGCAAAGGCGGAGGGTGCCACGCGGCGGATGTCCTCGTCGGTGAGGGGGGTCACGCCGTCGGGACGGAGGATCGTGGTGCGGCCGATGAACGACATGGTCTCTGTGCCCTTTCTCTTCCTGCGCAGCGGGAAGCAGCCCCGCTGCTTCCCTGGCGTCGCCGAGACCGGGGAAGGAGGGGGTGGCATGCGGGCGGGCGCGGCCGGCCTGCGCCGGGCGCGTGGCCCGAAGGGACATGCGATTCGGGGCGGGCCTGCCGTGCCGTAGGCGGCGTGCCGAGGGGGACCTTGGGCAGAGCCCGTGGTCCCCCTGGTCTGGGCCGCGTCCGCGGCCGGAGTGCGGACGCCGCGCCGGCGTCCGCCGCGTCAGCGACCGAAACCCGGCAGGGCGGAGACATGCGGCGCATGGCTCCGGGAGCGGCCACCGGCCGCGAGTAGGGCGCGGCCCCGCCCGTGGCTCGAGTTCTTCCTGGAGGGCGTCGCGCGCACGGCAAACGCCGCCTTCGACGCCGCGACCCGGATCGCGGCACTGCTGCGGGACGACCGCGAGCGGATCGGCGCCGCGAGCGACCGAGCCGGCTCGGCGCTGCGGGTGCACGACGTGCTACAGTCGACGGCCTACGCCACCGTGCGCCTGCTCGGGGACCGGACGGGCGTGACGGCGCTGACCGTCGACGCGGCGCTCGCCGACCTCGCGCGGCTCGGCATGGTGGAGGAGGTGACGGGGCGGCGGCGCGGGCGCGTGTTCGCCTACCGCGCCTACCGCGTCTACCTCGCGATCCTCGCCGATGGGACGGACCCTGGCGAGGGCGTCGAAGAAGGCCGCGGCCCAGGCCGCCTCCAGCTCCCAGGCCGTCCCCGCGCGCAGGGCGGCGGCGAGGATGATGGGCTGGGCTCGGGGCGCGTCTCCGGTGCCGGTTCGTCGCGCCGGGGCAACGCCCCCGCGCCGCCCGCGTTGCCCCAGGGCTCGTCGGCCGCGCCGTGGCCCACCAATGGTCGGCCGCTGCCGCAGCGCCTGACGCGGTGGGGGCGACGCCCGGCCCGCTCGACCAGGCCAGCGGGCGAGGCTACGCGTGCGGCCGCACGCGCAATGGCGACAGCGGAGGGAGAGATGGACGAGCAGCTTCCGGCGGCGGCGGGCGAGGTGGCGCGGGACCACCCGGAGGTGTACCGCGCCTACGCCGCGCTCGGCGCGGCCTGCGCGGAGTCGGGGCCGATAGAGGGGCAGGCGCTGCGGCTAGTGAAGCTCGCGCTCGCCATCGGCGCGGCCTCGGAAGGCGGGGTACACTCGCACACGCGGCGCGGCCTCGCGGAGGGCATCCCGCCCGAGGCTCTGCGGCAGGTAGCGCTTCTTTCCATCCCGACCCTGGGCTTCCCGCGGGCGGTGGCGGCGCTGACCTGGATCGAGGACGTGACCGATCCGGCCAAGCGCGCGCGGGCGGCGCGCTGAGGCGACGGGTCGGCGGGGGCGGACCCGGCTGTCCTCACGCGGGCGGCAGCGGGGACACGCCAATCAGCCAGGGGTGCAGCGCGACCAGCGCGAGCCACGCCAGCAACACGGCAACGGCCCTGGCGGGGCTCGGGGCCGCCAGCGCCCCGAGAGCAGCGCCGCGAACGGCCAAAGGGATGTCCGCGCCGCGAGCCTGCGCCACTCCGCCTCGCCCAGAAGGCGGCGCTTCCGACGGTCGATGATCCGCATGCCCAGCAGCGCGAGGCCCGTGAAGGCGAGGAACAGCCCCGCCTGCGCGAGGTTGCCGTTGGGCAGGGCGTGGGCCAGGGCCCAGAGGGCGATGGCCCAGAGCAGGGGGTGGCGCGCGACTCCGGCGACGCCCGGGCGCTCCGGGTCAAAGCCCGACGCGCCGCCGCTGCCGAAGGAGAGGGGGTTGGGGGCCCCGACCCCAAAGGCGAGCAGCAGGAGGGAGGCCGGCATCAGCAGGTTCGCCCCCCAGGCCTGCCAGGGGGCGTAGGACCACAGCTCGATGTGAGGCGCGCGCCCCGCCGCCGCGACAAGCCAGGCGAGGGCGGCGACCGAGACGGCGCTGTAGGCGAGTAGATAGCCCCGCTCCCCGAGCGCCGTCACGAGCGCCCGGCGCGGCGCCGGACGCACGGGGAGGGTGTGGGACAAGAGAAAGGCGGCGAAGGCCGCGAGCAGATCTCCCCAACCGCCGGGCACCGCCGTCACGCCGCCCCGGACAGGTCGGCGGCACGGGACGACGCCGCGCCGGTCGCGGAACGCGGCCCCCGGGGTGGGTCCACCCAGCCGGCTGCGGCGGGCGTCCCGGGCGTGCAAGCATGCCTCCCGGTCCGGGGTTCCCCGAGCTGGCGCGCGGGGGAGCCGCGCTCAGCCACCGAAGCGCGGAAACAGCACGGCGTTCTCCAGCCTCATGTGCTCCGCCAGATCCTCGGCCAGCTTCCGGGTCCCCTCGCACAGGCGCCGCCAGGAGCCGCAGGCCCCCTCCGGGGCGCTGTGGTCGCGCGTGAGGCGCGCGAGTTCGGCGACGTGGCCGTCATGCTCGTCGCGCATGACCGCGATGGGGTGCCCGATCATCGGGTGCCCGCCGCGCCGCATGAGGGGGAAGAGGATCTCCTCCTCCTTCGCCATGTGCTCCGACAGTTCCTCCTCCATGTGGGAGAGGAGCCCCGCCAGGCCGAGCGGCGCGCGGGGGTCGTCCCCGTGCACGCGTTCCACCTTGGCGGCGAGCGAGGCCAGCATGGGCAGCTCCTTGCGGTGCACCTCGTGGTAGCGGGCGAGGATGCGGTCGATCAGGGCGGCGCTGTCGGCGTCGTCCCAGCGGGCCTCTTCGGCTTTGGCGGTTGCGCTCACGTCACGGTCTCTCCTTCTGTCCGGCGCAGGGGGAGGGGCGTCAGCCCCATCTCGATGGAGCGTGCGATGCGCCGCGCGCGCTCCAAGAGGTGTTCTGCGCCCGCCGGCGCGAAGCAGAGGCGCGCCGTCCGCTCGAACAGCTCCAGCCAGCGCGCGAAGTGGTCGGGACGGAGCGCCAGCGGCGCGTGCGCCTGAAGGGGCTGGCCGTGGTAGGCGCCCGCCACCAGCGCGACCGAGCACCAAAAAGCGGTGAGGCGCGCGATGTGCCCCTCCCAGTTGGCGACCCCGGCGAAACTGGGCCCGAGGAGCGCGTCCTCCCGCGCCGCGCCGTAGAAGCGGCGGAGGAAGGCCTGAATCGCCGCCTCGTCGAGCCCGGTGTGGGCTCGGACCTCCGCGACCAGGGCCGCGCGGCGCTCGGCGTTCTCGGGGATGGCGTGGTTCACGGCGGCGCCCTCACCCCGGCTTCCCGTCGGGCCGCGCGGCCAGCAGCATCGGCGCGTGCACGGCGAGGAACAGCGCGAAGGCCGCGACCCAAAGGGTGCCCGCCAGCGCCAGCGGCGCAAGCCCCTGCCCCAGAAGGGCGGGCCCGAAGGCGCGCGCGAGCGCGGCGAGGGCGAGCAGCGCGTAGGCCGCGACGGTCGCCGGCGCCGCGACCAGGTCGCGCCCGGTGTGGCCGAGCGTCGCGCGCGTCATCACCGCGAGGATCATGAGCGCCAGCGCCCCCGCCCCCTGCAGGTGCAGCCAGTTCGCCGCCCAGGGCGCGCCGGTCAGCAGGAACACGGCCTTGGTGGCCAGCGCCAGCGGCACGAAGGCATAGGCGAGGTGCAGCACCCACAGGATCGGCTGGTCGAGCGTGCGCAGCCCGTGCCAGCGCGACAGGCGCAGCGCGACCAGGACCGCCGCCGCCGCCGCGACGAGGCCGGCAGGCGCGCCGTCCGGCGCCGCGAGATCCACCGCCACGACCGCGGCGAGGGCGGCGACCGCCGCCGCGTCCACATGGGGCAGCGGCCGCGGCTCGGCCGGGCGCCCCGCCTTGCGCAGCGCGTTGAGCGTGAAGGAGGGGACGATGCGCCCGCCGATCAGCCCCACCAGCAGCAGGGCGACGTTCGCGGTCAGCAGCTGCCCCGCGCGCCAGGTCGCGGCATCCCACCACCCTGCCGCATCGCCGAGCATCAGCAGGTCGCCCACCCACGCCGCGAAGACGAGTAGCGGCGGCCCGAGCAGCCGCGCCTTGCCCGCCTTCACCAGCGCCGGCGCGATCAGCAGCAGCGCCGCCGGAAGCGCCAGCAGCGCGAGCGGCGCGGCGACCCCGACTGGAACGGGCGAGCCTGGCAGCAGCACGAGCCGCCCGAGCAGGAATAGGCCCCAGAGCAGCACCAGCGGCCAGCCGGAATAGCCACGCTTGCCCGTCCAGTTCGGCACGGCGGTCAGCAGGAAGCCGACCAGCGCCGCGGCGACGAACCCCGCCAGCATCTCGTGCCCGTGCCAGCGGGCGAGCGGCAGCGGCCCCTCGGGCAGGTCAAGGCCGGCCAGCGCCGCCACCCACAGCCCCACCCCCACCAGTGCCCAGAGCCCCGCCGTCAGGAAGAAGGGCCGGAAGCCGTAGGCGAAAAGAGCAAAGCCGGGCCGGCGCGGCACCACGTCCAAGGGAGGGGCCGCGCCCTCTGTGACAACAGCGGCTGAGAGGGCTTTGGGGCGCATGGCTGGGTTTCTCCCGGACCGGCAGCGCCGTCCTTGTCGGGGGACAAGGAAGAGCCGTTCTCCGGCGCGCCGGCGACGGCGGCGCCCGACGCCCCACCGGACCGTCCCGGGCCGGCCTCAGCGACCCCCGCCCTCGGCGAGCCGCGCGAGGGTGGCCGGTTCGCGCACCTCCACGCGGACCCGGCCCGGCGCGCCGCCCAGCACGCCCGCGCGCCGCCAGCGGCTGAGGACGCGGCTCGCGGTGGCGAGGGTGGTGCCCGCCATGTCGGCCAACTCCTGGCGAGAGACCGCGAGCCTGATCGGTGCCGCCGTCGGTGCCGCCGCCGCTGCCCCTCCGGCGCCGTCCGCCGCGTCGCGGACGAGGCGCAGGAGGGCGCGGGCGAGCCGGCGCTCGACCGGCTCCGCCGCCATCTCCGCAAGGCGCTCGTGCGCCTCCTGCGCCCGCCCCGACAGCGCCCGCATGGCGTTGGCGAGCAGGGCCGGGTGGCGCTCGGCGAGCCGGCGCAGTGCAGCCCCCTCCCAGGACAGCACGACGGCATCGCCGCCCGCGGCGCTGGCCGTGGCCGGGTAGTGCTGATCCGCGCCCAACAGGGCGAGCACGCCCGCGGGCAGACCGGGTCCGACGAACCGCAGAACCTGCCGCTCCCCCGCGTCCGTGCCCCGCGCCACGCGCAACCGCCCGGCGAGGACAAGGTGCAGCGCGTCAGCAGGGGCACCCTGCTCGAACAGAACGTGGTCGCGGGGGACACGGCGGACGCGGCCGAGGTCGGCTGCCTCCTCGACCGCGGCGGTGGAGAGACCAGCGAACAGCGGCGAGGCGGCCAGGGACGCAGGGTCCAGCTTGGGCGGTGGGGCGCTTGGCACGATCCAGGGATGGCGCGTCGGGTGCCCCTGGGCAAGTGGTCGCCCGGGCAGGAGGCCGCAACGGCACGGATGACCGCCCCGGGGCTGCCGCTGGGGTGCCCCCTACCGCTGCGGCGTGCCCGGCCCGAAGCCAGGCGGCGATGGCCCGCAGCAGGGCGCGTCGGTCCCATCCGGTGCGCTCGCGGAAAAGGCCTCCGCGGCGTGGCGTCGAACGGCGCTCGCCGGCTCCGTTGCCTCGTGCGCGCAGCTATCGACGGTCGGCAGCGCGTCGCGATCCGCAACCGAGGAGACATGCGGCCCGACGTCGCGCAGCAGGCCGTCGTGCAGGCCGTAGATCCAGCCGTGCAGGTGCAGCGCGGCACCGCGGGCCCAGGCATTCTCCACCAGCGGGGTCGCCGCAACGCGCCGCACCTGCATCTCGACATTGATCTCGCACAGGCGGTCGAAGCGCTGCACGTCCCCTGCCATCGCCCCGAAGGCGGCGCGGTGCTTGCGGTAGTACATGGAAAGGGGCTGGAGCCAGTGGTCGACGAGGGCGCCGCGCTCCTCGACCATGGCGCGCCGCACACCGCCACAGCCGTAATGGCCGGTGACGATGATATGCCGCACCCGCAGCACCTCGATCGCGAATTCCAGCACCGCCAGGATGTTCATGTCGCTGGTGTGGACGATGTTGGCGATGTTGCGGTGCACGAACACCTCACCGGGATCCAGCCCCAGCACGTCGTTCGCCGTGATGCGGCTGTCCGAGCAGCCGATCCAGAGGTAGTCCGGCGCCTGTTGCTCAGCCAGGCGGCGAAAGAACGTTGGGTCCTCCGCCGCCTTGCGGTGCGCCCAGTTCACGTTGCGGTCGAACAGATGGTCGAGCGTCTCGGTCATGTTGTCCCGCCTGCCTCGCGGGGCTCATTGCCCCGTCCTGGATCCCGCCTGCCTGCGTCACCCGGTCTACTGCGCCGGCATGGCAGCCGCGCCCCCTCCGCGCTCGATGTCGTGCAGCAAGCCGCCACGACGCGTGTAGAACCACCAGGTAACGGCGATGCAGCTCATGTAGAAGGCAAGGAAGGCATAGAGCGCCGGTTCCGCGCCACCGGTCATCGCGATGGCGCTCCCGAAGCTCTTGGGGATGAAGAAGGCGCCATAGGCGGCAACGGCCGAGGTGAAGCCGATGATGGCTGCCGCTTCCCTGTCGGCCTCCTTCACACGCTCCGCGGGCGCGAGCTGCGGCTCGAGCCGCGCCACCTCCTTACGCATGATCGGGGGAATCATCTGGAAGGTGGAGGCGTTGCCGACGCCCGTCATGGCGAACAGGAACAGGAAGCTTGCGAAGAAGATCGGGAAGGAGTCCGTCCTGCCGGCCTCACCGATCGCGTAGAGCACGCCAAGCACGCCGAGCGACATGGCGACGAACACCCAGAAGGTGATGCGCCCGCCGCCGATGCGGTCGGTGAGCTTGCCCGCCGCGGCCCGCGCCAGCGCGCCGACCAGCGGGCCCAGGAACGCGTACTGCAGCGCGTTCACCTCCGGATACAGGATGCGCGAGAGCAGCGGGAAGGCGGCGGAGAAGCCGATGAAGGAACCGAAGGTGCCGGTGTAGAGCCAGCACATGATCCAGTTGTGCTTGCGCTGGAAGATCACCGCCTGATCGGCGAAGGAGGCCTTCATGCTGGCAATGTCGTTCATGCCGAACCACGCCGCGAAGGCGGAGGCGGCGATGAAGGGCACGAAGACGAAGCCCGCATTCTGCAGCCAGAGCGTGGAGGTGACGCCGCCCACCGTCGCCGTCTGCGACGCGCCGCCGAGCCAGCCGAACACGCCGGCGGTGATGGCCAGCGGCACCACGAACTGCACGACGCTGACGCCAAGGTTCCCGAAGCCGGCATTGATCGCCAGCGCATTGCCCTTCTCGCTTTTGGGAAAAAAGAACGAGATGTTGGCCATGGACGAGGCGAAGTTGCCGCCGCCGAAGCCGCAGAGCAGCGCCAGCGCCATGAAGATCCAGTAGGGCGTGGCCGGATCCTGCACCGCGAAGCCCATACCGAGCGCCGGGACCATCAGCGACCAGGTCGAGAGCGTGGTCCAGAGCCGGCCGCCGAACATCGCCGGCATGAAGCTGTAGACGATGCGCAGCGTGGCGCCCGAGATGCCGGGCAGCGCGGCCAGCCAAAAGAGCTGGTCGTTGGTGAAGGCGAAGCCCACCATCGGCAGCTTGGCGACCACGACGGACCAGACCATCCACACCGCGAAGGACAACAGCAGGCACGCCACCGAGATCCACAGGTTGCGCCGGGCAATGGCACGCCCGCCGCCATCCCAGAAGGTGCGGTCCTCGGGGCGCCAGTCCTGGATGGCGCCGGCGGCGGCGAGTGCGCCCTGCTGTTGGACGCCGTGCACGGGCTGCATTTCCGGCAGCTCCGGCAGGCTGCGGATCGCGATGCCCTCCTCGACCGCCTGGCGCTCCATCTGGCGGATCGAGACGTGCATCCAGACCAGCGCGATCGCGACGATGGCGAAGATCAGCCAGAAGCAGCTCTGCCACACGCCCGTCAGGTCATTGAGCGCGCCGAACGCGATGGGCAGCACGAACCCGCCGAGGCCGCCCACGAGGCCCACCACGCCGCCCACCGCGCCGACATGGTTCGGGTAGTAGACGGGGATGTGCTTGTACACCGCCGCCTTCCCCAGGCTCATGAAGAAGCCCAGCACGAAGATGGTGACGATGAAGGTGCCGAGGCCCATGGAAAGGGTGAACGAGATTGGACCTCGGGCGCCCTGCACGATGTACTGGCTGGGCGGGTAGGACAGGATGAAGGCACAGACCACGGCGACGCCGAACGTCCAGTACATGACACGACGCGCGCCAAACTTGTCGGACAGGTGACCGCCGTAGGCGCGGAAGATCGAAGCCGGGATGGAGTAGGCCGCGCCCACCATTCCGGCCGTCGTGATGTCGAGTCCGTAAACGCCGATCAGGTAACGCGGCAGCCAAAGCGCCAGGGCGACGAAGCCGCCGAACACGAAGAAGTAGTAGAGGGAAAACCGCCAGACCTGGATGTTCTTGAGCGGCTTGATCATGGCCGACAGCGGCTCGGGCTTCTGGCCGGAGGCTCGGCGCTGGGCGAGGCCCGGGTCATCCCTGGTGAAGGCGAGGAAGACGACCGCCATGAGCGCCAGCGCCGCGGCCCAGATCAGCGCCACGGTCTGCCAGCCATAGGCCACCATGATGGCGGGCGCGGCGAACTTCGTCACGGCGGCGCCGACATTGCCCGCGCCGAAGATGCCGAGCGCGGTGCCCTGACGCTCTTTCGGGTACCACTTAGCGACATAGGCCACGCCGACCGAAAACGAGCCGCCTGCGATGCCGACGCCGAGGGCGGCCAGCAGGAAGGTCGGGTAGTCGTAGGCGAAGACGAGCAGCGCCGTCATGATCGACGCCGAGAACATGGTGAAGGCGAAGACGAGGCGCCCGCCGTACTGATCCGCCCAGATGCCGAGAATGAGGCGGATGAGCGATCCGGTGAGGATCGGCGTGCCGACCAGCAGCCCGAATTGGGTGTCGGTCAGGTTGAGATCGCGTTTGATCTGCACGCCTATGATGGCGAAGATCGTCCAGACTGCGAAGCACACCGTGAACGCGATCGTGGAGAGCCAAAGCGCGCGGCCCTGCTCCGACGGCGTCGGGGTGCTTGCGGCGGAAACAGTGCTCGACATGAACTTCTCCTGCGACATGCGTAGCACGTGGCGGGTGGATATTCGGTCTAACCCGCCGCCGATGAATTGACCTGCGTCAAGCGTGCCCGGCGCAGGGATGTGTAGTGTGCTCGAGCGCTTCACAGGACCTTGCGTGGGAGATCCGACATGGCGCCTGTCTTGGTGGCGAGCCGGAATTCCGAGGCGGTCTCGGAGGCCGGGTCGAGGCAAACCCACTGGTGCAACGACCTCACGGAGATACGCCGCCTGCCGCTGGTCCGGGATATCGCGCCAGCGCGCGTGAATCCGCTCTTGCGCGAGGCTGCCCTCCGCGACTTTGCCGCGAACGCAACGGTGGTGCATGAGGGACGAAGGCCCGAATTCCTCCACATCGTGGTGGAAGGCAGCCTCGAGGTCTTCGCGTCCCACCGAGGGCGGGAGAGATCACTCGTGGTGGTTGGCCCGGGCCAGAGCTTCGTTGTCTCCGCGGTGCTGCTGGACCGCCCTTACCTCAAGGCCGTGCGCGCGCTGGAGCCCTCGCGCATCCTGATGATCCCGGCCGGCGCCGTGCGCACAGCTTTTGCCGATGATGGCGGGGTGGCCCGCGCGCTGGCCCGCGATCTGGCGCTGTCCTACCGGAATATGGTGAAGGAGCTGAAGAACCAGGCGTTGCGATCGGGGCTGGAGCGCCTGGCGAACTGGCTTCTGGCGCAGGATGCCAAGACCGGCGGGACCGGACGCTTCGACCTACCGTTCGAGAAGAGGGCTCTGGCCGCGCGGCTCGGAATGGTGCCGGAGGCCCTGTCACGGGGCTTCGCCGCGCTGGCGGCTCATGGCGCGACCGTTCGGGGCGCCTCCGTCACGCTCCACGACCCGGAGGCGCTGGCGAGACTGGCGCAGCCCTGCCCGACGATCGACGATCACGACTTCTGAACCGCAATTGCGTACCCCCCATCGCGTGTTCTTCGGCATGGCCCTGGCGCAAGGCGCGGCGGCCATCGCCGCTTGGGTATGGCTCGGCTGGGCCCCGGCCCATGGCGCAGCAGGCCACGCGCATGAGATGGGGTCACGCCATAGGACGGAGCTGGATTCACGCTAAGCGGGACGGAGAGAGAACGTCATGCGGCGTTGACCAGGG
>JAIEOP010000184.1 GCA_019750465.1 Acetobacteraceae bacterium
CCGCGCCGCGTCCCGCTCGCCCGCCGCCTCCGCAGCGCGCGCCGCACCCGCGATGGCGCGGAAGCGGCGCGGCTCGGTGCGCTGCACGGCCTGGAATTCGGCCAGCGCCGCCGCCGCCTGCCCGGCCTCGAGCAGCGCCTCGGCCAGCAGCTCGCGCGCCGGCGCCAGCGGGCCGGGCGTGATCGCGTGCTTGTCGGTGCGGGATTCGCGCTCGGCCGCGGCGCGCAGCATGGCCAGGCCCTGCTCGCGCTGGCCGGAGGCGAATTGCTGCCAGCCGAGGGCGGAGTCGTGCTGGATCGCGACCTGCTCGGCCCAGTAGGGGTCGCGGGCCTTCAGCGCCTCGGCGATGCGGGCAAGCGCCGCGATCTCGGGCGTGGCCTCGGCCGGCCGGTCCGCGCGGACCAGGCCGAGGGCGCGGGCGAAATGGGTCAACGCCTCGGTGAAGGGCGCGCCGGGCGCGGGCTGCACGGCCAGTGCGGCAGCCTCGCCCCAGGCGCCGCGTTCCAGGGCCTGGCGCGCCGGCATCGCCGCCGTCGCGAACGCGTAGGCCAGGCGCTTCGGGCCGCTGAACCGCGCCGCCAGCGCCTCGGCCATCACCGCCTGCGCCTCCCGGTCGCGGCCGGTCTGGAGGTAGGCATAGACCATGTAGTCATAGGCGTGCAGCGCGTCGTCGGCCTCGTTGTTGCGCAGCGCGAGCGCCGCCGAGCGGCGGTTGCCCTCGATGGAATCCTCCCAGCGGCCGATGCGCGTGTAGATGTGCGACGGCATGTGCAGCGCATGCGGCGCGTCGGCCGCCAGCGTGCCGTAGCGGTCGGCCGCGCGCACGCCGCGGCTGGCCAGCGCCGGGTAGTCGTGCAGGTGGATCAGGTAGTGCACGATGCCGGGATGCTCGGGCTGGCGCACCACCTCGCGCTCCAGGATCGCGGCGCCGCGGAGCTGGTCGGCATAGGTCTTGTCGGTCGGCGACGACGCCACGCCGAGCAGCAGGGCGTAGAGGATCGCCGCCTCGGAATCATCGGGGAAGCGCTCGTGCAGCCGCCCCATGGCGTCGCGGTAGGCGGCGAGGCGGGCGCGGTGGCCGGGCGCGTCGTCGCCGGCGAAGACGATCGCCAGGGCGTCGATGTAGGCGGCCTCGCGCGGATTGCGCGCGCCGAGGCGCTTCGCCTCCTCCAGCAGGGCGCGTCCGGCGCGCAGGTTCTCCGGCGGCGGCGGGCTGTAGGGGTTGGTGAGCAGGGTCAGCGCCTCGCCCCAATAGGCCATGGTGCAGCCCGGATCCTGCCGGCGCACCTGGCGGAAGGCCTCGCCGGCGGCCTGGTACCAGAAGGAGTGCTGCAGCAGCATGCCGTGGTTGAAGTCGGCCTGCGCGGCGGGGCTGCACTGCACGGGGAAGGTCACGGTCCCGAGCACGCGGTGCGAGCCGGCATCGGCCTGCTGCGCCGCGCCGGGCAGGGCGAAGCAGGCGATGGCTGCGGCAAGGCCCAGTGATACCGGCAGGCGGCTGGATCCGGCCATGGCGTCGCTCCCCGTGCCAGGCCCTGGTCTGCGTGACGTGAATTCGCGCCGGGGCCGTTCAAGGCCGGGAATGCTACCGGATGCGTCGCGACGATCAATCGCCCATTCGAGGTATGCGACCGCCCCGGCCGCCGCGCCGGTGGCGGAGAACGGCCGCCGCGGCGGCTCAATACCGCGCCAGCGCCGCCCCCCAGGTCAGGCCGCCGCCGATCGCCTCCATCACGATGAGGTCGCCGCGCTCCAGCCGCCCCGTCGCCACGGCATCGGCCAGCGCCAGCGGGATGGAGGCGGCGGAGGTGTTCGCGTGCCGGTCGACCGTCACCACCACGCGCTCCGGCGGCAGCTTCAGCTTGCGGCCCATGGCGTCGATGATGCGGAGGTTGGCCTGGTGCGGCACCAGCCAGCGCACGTCCTCGTGCCCCAGCCCGTTCGCCGCCAGCGCCTCGTCCACCACGGCGGCGAGCTTGGCGACGGCGTGGCGGAACACCTCCTTGCCGGCCATGCGCAGCAGCCCGGCGCCGCCGGTGGACCCGGCGCCGCCCTCGACCTGCAGGATGTCGCCGTGGCGCCCGTCCGAGTGCAGGTGCGTGGACAGGATGCCGCGCCCGTCCTTCGCCTCCGTCGCGGCGAGCACCACCGCGCCGGCGCCGTCGCCGAACAGCACGCAGGTGCCGCGGTCCGTCCAGTCCAGGATGCGCGAATAGACCTCCGTGCCGATCACCAGCGCGCAGCGCGCCTGGCCGGTGCGGATGAGGGAATCGGCGATGCCGAGGGCGTAGATGAAGCCGGTGCAGGCGGCCGAGACGTCGAAGGCGAAGCCGCGGGCGATGCCGAGCGCGCCCTGGATGCGCACCGCCGTCGCGGGAAAGGCGCTGTCGGGCGTGGCGGTGGCGACGACGACGAGATCGACCGCCTCGGCCGGCAGCCCGGCATGCGCCAGTGCCGCGCGCGCCGCCTCGGCGCCCATGGCCGAGGCCGTCTCCCCGGGTGCCGCGATGTGGCGGCGGCGGATGCCGGTGCGCTCGACGATCCACTCATCGGTGGTGTCGAGGCCGTGCGCCTCGGCCAGTGCCGGGTTGTCGAGCACGCGCTCCGGCAGGTAGCCGCCGATGCCGGCGATGAGGGAGCGGAGCGTCATGGGCGGGCAACCGGGCTCATCAGCGCGACGTGCTTGCGGGAAGGCGGCCGCCATGGACAGGCCCTGGGCAGCGGCGCCGGGAGGGGACATGAGGGCTGGCGCGGCCCCCGTCAACGCGGCGATGTCGCGACCACCGGGGCGGCGCTGACGGCGCGCGGATGCTCGGGCCCGGCGAGCCGGGCCAGCCCGTCGCGGATGCGGTCGTTGAAGCGGTGCGTCACCATGTCCATGGCGACATCGACGGCATGCGCGAAGCCGAGCGGATCGGTGCCGCCATGGCTCTTCACGACCACGCCATTGAGGCCGATCAGGATGGCGCCGTTGTAGCGCCGCGGGTCCATCCACTCGCGCAGCCGGTCGAGCGCCGGGCGGGCCAGCAGGTAGCCGACCCGGGCCGGGATGGTGCTGGTGAAGACCTGGCGCAGCAGGTCACGCATCAGCCGCAGCGCGCCCTCCCCGGTCTTCAGCGCGACGTTGCCGGTGAAGCCGTCCGTCACCACCACGTCCACGGTGCCGGCGGCGATGTCGTGGCCCTCGACGAAGCCGTGGAATTGCGGCCCGATATGGCTCTCGCGCAGCACCTCCGCGGCGGCGCGCACGCGGTCGTCGCCCTTCAGCTCCTCCGAGCCCACGTTGAGCAGGCCGATGGAGGGGGCCGTCAGGCCGAGCACGGCGCGGGCGAAGCTGTCGCCCATGACGGCGAACTCCACCAGGTTGCGCGAATCGCACTGCACGTTGGCGCCGAGGTCGAGCATCACCACGTCGCCGCGGGCCGAGGGGGCGATGGCCGCCAGCGCCGGCCGGTCGATCTCCGGCATGGTCTTGATGACGATCTTGGCCAGCGCCATCAGCGCGCCGGTATTGCCGGCCGAGACGACGCCCGCCGCCTCGCCGGCCGCCACCGCGTCGATGGCGATCCGCATGGAGGATTGCCGGCCCTGGCGCAGCGCCGTCGTCGGCTTCATCTCCGAGGAGATCACGTCGGGTGCGTGGCGCAGCGCGCAGGCCGCGGCGGCGCGGCGCCGGCGGGCGAGCAGCGCGCCCAGCCGCGCCTCGTCGCCGACCAGCAGGAAGCGCGCCTGCGGGTGGCGCTCCGCGGCCAGTTCGAGGCCGTCCACCACCATCTCGGGCGCGTTGTCACCCCCCATGCCGTCGATGGCGAGGGAGAAGCCCTGCGACATTCAGTCGTGCTCCCGGCAGACCCCTGCCGCATCGGCGCCGGGACGCCAGGCCGGCCGGTCGGGCCGAAACGCGGACCCCGGAGGCATGGCGGCTCCCTGCCGAGCCATGGGCCGCCCGAATGCCGGCAGCGCCGCTGGGTGTCCGTGCGGGCCGGGACCCGCGGCGGGGTGGCCTCCGGGCATGGCTGCCCCCGTCCGGATCAGGTGCGGACGGCCGCCTTCAGGGCGTCGCCGGCGGGCACCACCTCGCGTCCGTCGTAGTGGCCGCAGGAGCCGCAGATGTGGTGCGGCCGCTTCAGCTCGCCGCAGTTCGGGCACTCGGCATGGGCCTCGGTGCGGATCGCCTGGTGGCTCCGGCGCATGCCGGCGCGGGAGGGCGAAACCTTCTTCTTCGGAACGGCCATGTGCCGAGCCTTTCAATCGATCGGAGCAGTCGGATTCGGCGGGAAGCCGGGCGAGTAGCACCCCCTCCCCCCAGGCGCAAGCATGGGCGGCGACGCTCAATTGGGGTCCCGGCGCAGCGCCGCCAGGGCCGCGAAGGGGCTTGCCGGCTCCTCCCGCGCCGCGGCCGGCAGCTCGGCACCCGGCGCCCGGGGATAGGGATCGAGCGCGAGCGCCAATTGCTCCGCCAGCGCCTCGCCGAGATCGGCGACGCCGCCAGGGCCGGTCTCGATCTCGTCCATGTCCTCGGGGCCGTCCTCGGGCTCGCGGCCGGGCGGCAGGAAGCGCAGCGCGACCTCCTCCGCGATGGCCTGCCGCACCGGCTCCAGCGTCACCACGCATTCCTGCGTCACCGTGGCCGCCAGCCGGCCGCGCACGACGACCGAGCCATCCTCCTCCGCGGCCAGGCTGAGTTCGGCCCGGAACGCCTCGATGCCGAGGATGCCGAACCGGGCGGCCAGTGCCGCGCATTCCTCGGCATCGGCCTCCAGCACCTCATGGCGACCGGCGGGGCCGATGGGGCCGATCGGCAGGGGGTGGGAGAATTCCGGCATGCGCCCCTCCTCAGGCGGGCTCGGGCAGCGGGAAGTCCACCTGGCCGCCGAGCAGCGCGCCGACATCCTGCCCGGCCAGGGCGGCCGCCGTCCGCATCGCCGCCGCCGCCAGCCGCGCCGGGCCGTCCCCCAGGCCGGCTGCCTCCGGCGCCTCCGGCTCCACCCGCCAGAGGTTGCGCAGCAGCGCCGCCCGCAGCGCCGCCGCATCGCCGGCATCGAGCGCCGCCTCGTAGGCACGGGCGCGGCCGTGGAAGGCCTCCCACATCCGCTTGACCCGCTTGCCGACGGCCAGGTCGCCCACCCCCATCTCGCGCAGGGTCACGTCCATGTCGGCGAACATGGCATCGAACACAGCCTGGGCCGCCGCGGCGCCGCGCGGATCGGGGTCGGTGCGCAGGCGGCGGATCAGCAGCGCCACCTGCAGCCCGATCAGGTCGAACCGCCCGTCCAGCGTGTCCGGCACGCCGATCGCCGGGCCGTAATGCCAGGGCGCGCGCGCCGCGGTGACCGCCGCGGTGTAGAGGGCGAAGCCTGCCCGCTCATGCGGGCGGCGGCGCAACATGCGGAGCAGGCCCATCGGCCGCCGATCCTTGCTCGATGCCGCGGCGGCGATGCGCGGCCCACCCGCGCCGTTGACCCTGCCCGGGCGCGATGGCATTCGTCCGTCACATGGATCGCGTCAGCCTCCCGGTCAACGCAGGCCGCGCCGCCCCGGCCGGCCGCCGCCCCCGCGCCGCCGGGGCCCTCGTCCTGGCGCTCGCCACGCTGCTGGCGGTGCCGGCCTGCAGCCTGTTCCAGGCGCCGGTCATCGCGCGCGGGAACCGGCCGACCGAGGCGCAGATCAAGGACATCTCCGTCGGCGTGCACACCCGCGACGACGTGCAGGCGCTGCTCGGCTCGCCGACCTCCTCCAGCGCCTTCGGCGATGCCAGCTGGTACTACATCAGCGCCCGCACGCGGCTGCGGCCGATGCGCCACTTCGGCATCTCGGACCCCGAAACCGTCGCGGTCGATTTCGACGAGCGCGGGGTGGTGCGCCAGGTGCGCGTGCTGGGCGAGGCCGACATGCAGGACGTGCGGATGGTCTCGCGCGAGACGCCGAGCCCGGGCAACGAGCGCACCCTGACCCAGGCGCTGTTCGGCAATATCGGCCGCGTCGGCACCGGTGCGCTCGGCGCGGAACAGCAGGGTCCGGGGGCGGGCAGCTCGGCGCGCTGAAGGGGCGGCGCGGGCTTTCAGAAGTGGCTCCAGCCCTCGGCGCGGAGGGCAAGCGGCTCGCCGTCCCCACCGATCGCGCGCACCACCGGCTCCCCCGGCACGAAGCGGCCGATCCGCGTCACCGCCATGCCAACCGCCTCGGCGCGCGCCCGTACCAACCCGGCATCCTCCGGCGCCGCGGCAAAGAGCAGCTCGTAGTCGTCGCCCCCGGTGAGCGCCGTCGCCAGCAATGCCGGTTCGGTTGCCAGCGCCGCCCGCGCGGCGGGCGACAGCGGCACCGCGGCGGCCTCGATGAAGGCGCCGCACGGCCCCGGCGCGGCGGCGCGGCAGAGATGGCCGAGATCCTGCACCAGCCCGTCCGAGACATCCATCGCCGCCCGCGCCAGCCCGACCAGCGCCTGGCCGAGGGCGAGCCGTGGTCGCGGCAGCCGGTAGCGCGACGCCAGGTGCCCCGCCGCGTCGTCCGCCACCCCGCCGCGCAGCGCGCGCAGGCCGAGCGCCCCGTCGCCGACCGTGCCGGAGACCCAGACCTCGTCGCCCGGCCGGGCGCCCGCCCGGCGCAGCGCCCCGCCCGGCGCGACATGGCCGAGGATGGTCAGCGACAGCGCCATCGGCCCCGGCGTGGACACCGTGTCGCCGCCCAGCACGGCAAGGCCGAACTCCCGCTGGTCCGCCGCCAGGCCCGCGGCGAAGGCCGCGATCCACGCCTCGTCGAGGCCGGGCGGGAAGGCCGTGGTCATCAGGTAGCCGAGCGGCACCGCGCCCATCGCCGCCAGGTCCGACAGGTTCACCCGCAGCAGCTTGCGCCCGATGGTCTCCGGCGGGTCGTCGGGCAGGAAATGCACGCCGGCGATCATGGCATCGGCCGCCAGCACCAGGGTGCGCCCCGGCGGCGGATCGAGCAGCGCCGCGTCGTCGCCGAGGTCGAGCCCGCCCGGCCCCGCGAGAGGGCGGAAGTGGCGGGCGATGAGGGCGAATTCTGCGGCGAGGCCGGGGCCACCCCCCTCCCGACCTCCCCCCGCCAGCGGGGGGAGGAGATCACTCCCTCCCCCGCCAGCGGGGGAGGGTCGGGGTGGGGGCGGACCCCGCCGCGCCATCGGCCGCCTACCCCCCGCCGCGCCGCGGGGCGCTGCCCTGAAACTCCTCCGCCCGCAGCGTGCGCGCCAGCGCGTCCATCACGCCGTTGGCGAAGCGCGGCGTCTCGCCGCCGAAGAAGCCGTGGGCGATGTCGAGGTATTCGTTGATCACCACCCGCGCCGGCGGCTCCCGCCCGCCCCAGAGCTCGGCAGAGGCGCAGCGCAGCAGCGCCCGCAGCACCGGATCGAGCCGCGGCAGCGGCCACTCCACGTCGAGATGCGCGCGCAGCAACTCGTCCAGCGTCTCGCCGTTCTGCGCCGCCTTGCGCACGATGGCGGCAAACAGCGGCACGTCGGCCTGCGGCACCTGGCCTTCCTCGAGGCCGCGGCCGCGCGGGTCGGGGCCGATGCGGTGGCGGATGAACTGGTCGATCACCACCTCCGCCGGCTCGCCAGTCGCCTCCGACTGGTAGAGCGCCTGCACGGCGGCGATGCGGGCACCGGTGCGCGGCCGCCCGGCGCGTCCCGGCGCCGGCGCCGGCCGCCGACGATCCGCCTTGCCCGCGCCGCTCATGCCGCGCCGGTCCCGGGACGCCCGCCCTGGTTCCGCATGCTACAGGCCCCAGCCCCGCCGCAGCGCCACCTGGCCGAGCATCGCGTGCGCCGCCTCGGCACCCTTGTTGCTGCCATCCTCGGCGGAGCGCGCGACGGCCTGCGCCAGGGTATCCACCGTCAGCAGGCCGAAGCCGATGGCGGCGCCGGTCTCCGCGCCGATCCGCATGACGCCGTGGCAGATGGCGTCGCAGATGAAGGTGTAGTGGTCGGTCTCGCCGCGCACGACGCACCCCAGGATCAGGAAGCCGTCCCAACGCGGTCCCGCGGGACGGGTTTGGGCCGAAAGTGCCATGCGCAGCGCCGCCGGCAGCTCGAAGCCGCCGGCCACGTCGACCACGTCGAGGGTCGCGCCGACCTCGGCCAGCACGCGCCCGGCGCCCCGGCGCATCCCGTCCACCACCTGCGCGTAGTAGGGCGCCTGGATCAGCAGGATGCGCGGCGCGGGACCGTCCATCGGGGCGCTGGCACGCTCCGGCGCGTCCTTGGTGCTCACAGCCAGTCCTCCGGGGTGATCGGCCGGCTTTCCACCACGCGCAGCCCGTAGCCCTCCAGCCCCACCAGCGGGCGCGGGTTGTTCGAGATGCGCACCATGTCGCGCACGCCGAGGTCGGCGAGGATCTGCGCGCCGATGCCGTAGTCGCGCAGCTCCGGCGGCGGCACGCGCTTGTCCTTGCCGCGGGCGATCTGCTCCGACATGTTGGTCAGCCGCCAGTCGCGGATGATCACCACCGCGCCGCAGCCGGCCTCGGCGATCATCGCCATCGCCGCGTGCAGGTCGCGCGAGCCCTCGCCCATCACCACGTCCTGCATCAGGTTGGCCGCGTGCATGCGCACGTGCACCGGCCCCGTGGCCGCGGCGATGTCGCCCTTCACCAGCGCCAGGTGCTCGGCATAGTCGAGCGTGTTGGTATAGACCACGAGGTGCCAGTCGCCGCCGATGCGGTGGTGGATCTGCCCCTCCACCACGCGCTTCACCAGGCGCTCGGTGCGGCGGCGGTGGCCGATCAGGTCGGCGATGGTGCCGAGCTTCAGCCCGTGGTGCTGCGCGAAGGCGACGAGGTCCGGCATGCGCGCCATGGTGCCGTCGTCGTTCATGATCTCGCAGATCACGCCGGCGGGGTTGAGCCCGGCCAGGCGCGCGAAATCCACCGCCGCCTCGGTGTGGCCGGCGCGCACCAGCGTGCCGCCCTCCCGCGCCATCAGGGGGAAGACATGGCCGGGCGTCACGATGTGCTCGCGCCCGAGCTCCGGGTTGATGGCGACGGCGATGGTGCGGGCGCGGTCGGCCGCCGAGATGCCGGTGGTGACGCCGTCGCGCGCCTCGATGGAGACGGTGAAGGCGGTCTGGTGGCGCGTGCCGTTGGCCTGCGCCATCAGCGGCAGGCCGAGCTGCTCGACGCGCGTCCTGGTCAGCGCCAGGCAGATCAGGCCGCGGGCGTGCTTGGCCATGAAGTTGATCGCGTCCGGCGTCGCGAATTGCGCGGGGATGACGAGGTCGCCCTCGTTCTCGCGGTCCTCGTCGTCGACGAGGATGAACATCCGGCCGCGCTGCGCCTCGGCCAGCAATTCCTCCGTCGGGCTGAGGAATTCGGAGAAGGAGGTACGGGTGGTCTCGATGCTCATGGGCTCTAGTCTTTGGACGACCGGCGCTTGGCCAGGCGACGTCGCCGGGGAGGAGCGGATGTTCATCGATCGCGCTTCAGCTTCTCGATCCTGTCGCGTGCATGGTGTCGCTCGAGTTCGGTAAGGCACTCCTCGTAGCGGACCGCGCTGGCGCTGGAGCGCGTCCCGACGGTGGTCCGCATGATGGCCGAGACCGCAACGAATATGATGCAGCTTACCACCGCAAGGCCCAGCCCCCGAACAAGATCGCCCTGCCACAGCGCTTCCATGGTCCAGCTCCTTAAGGAAGGTCGGATATGATGCTGTCCATCGCCATCTCCAACTTCATGTAAAGATGCCGCTCCTCCATGAGCTGGAGATAGTACTTCCTCCCCTGGTATGCGATCAGGCCGCCCAGCGCTGCCGGCACCGCCGCGAAGAGGGCCATGGTGGTCATCGTCAGGACTGCGACGATGCTCCCCACGGGGAGGCCGATGCCGCCGGTCAGGCCGAAGATCTCCACCACCTTCGCTTCTGCCTCCCGCCGGCTCGCGCGGTCGCCGAAGCCGTCCCGCAGTTCATGAGTGATCCGGATCAACTCGGCAAGCACGTCCGCATCGTTGATCCCCGCTACCTCCCGCCTCACCGCGGCCGCGAAGGCAGGATTGGACAGGACCCGGCGCATCAGGTCGAGGGTCGCGGCGTCCGGGTTGCGGGCGAAGTCCGTCTGGCACTGGCGCAGGATCGAAAGGACGCCGGCACTCCCGCCGCCTCCGCTCACCGCCCCGTCTCGGCCAGCCGCGCCACGTAGCGCGCCAGCGTGTCGATCTCGATGTTCACCCGGTCGCCCGGCTGCAGCGTGCCGAAGGTGGTCACGGCGGCGGTGTGCGGGATGATGTTGACGCCGAAGACGCAGTTCCCGGGGGGGCCGTCGACCTCGTTCACCGTCAGCGAGACGCCATCGACGGCGACCGATCCCTTGGGCGCCACGAAGCGGTGCAGCCCGGCCGGCAGGCGGAAGCGCCAGCGCACGGAGGCGTTCTCCGGCACCGCCGAGACCACCTCCGCCACGCCGTCGACATGGCCCGAGACCAGGTGCCCGCCCAGCTCGTCGCCGAGGCGGAGCGAGCGTTCCAGGTTCACCCGGCTGCCCGGCGCCAGCGCGCCGAGCGTGGTCCGCGACAGCGTCTCCGCCGAGGCATCCACCGCGAACCAGTCGCCGCCGAGATCGACCGCCGTCAGGCAGCAGCCGGAACAGGCGATGGAGGCGCCGATCACCGCCGGCGCCGGCGTCGCCAGGAAGCCCGGCGAGGTGCCGATGACCAGCCGCATGTCGTGGGCCGTGCCACCCGGGGCGATGCCGATGGGCTGCACCTCCCTGACGGTGCCGAGGTCGGTCACGATCCCGGTGAACATGGCCCGGTGCTGTCCTCCTGCTCGCGGCGCTCGAACTCGGTGAGCCAGTCCTCGCCGAGCGGGCGGGACGCCACCCGCCGGAATCTGGGCATGGCGGAAAGGGCGGCAAGCGGCAAGGGGCGGACGGCGGGCAGGCCGTCCCCGCCCATCACCCCGGGCGCATGGAACCAGGCGAGGCGATCGACCAGCCCGTCACGCAGCAGGGCGCCGGCGATGCCCGCCCCGCCCTCCGCCAGCACGCGCGTGATGCCGCGCTGCGCCAGCGCCTCCAGCAGCGCGCGCATGTCGAGGCCGCTGCGCGCCCCCCGCGGCGCGCCGGGCACGCGCGGCCGGCGCAGCGGCAGGATCACCACGCCCGCCGCCTGGTAGGGAGCCAGCGCCGGCGGCTTGTGGCCGGTCGTGGTGGCGATCCAGGTCGGCACCTCGCGCGCCGTGGCCACCAGGCGCGCGGCGAGCGGCGTGCGCAGCCTGCCGTCGGCGATCACGCGCGCCAGCGGCACCCGCGCCATGCCGGGGATGCGGACGGTCAGCGCCGGATCATCGGCCAGCACGGTGCCGGAGCCGACCAGGATGGCATCGTGGCGCGCGCGGAGCGCATGCGCCTCCCGCCGTGCCGCCGCGCCGGTGATCCACCGGCTCTCGCCGCCGGCGGTGGCGATGCGCCCGTCCAGCGTCGTCGCCAGCTTCAGCGTGACCAGCGGCAGGCCCTGGGTGATGCGGCGGGCGAAGCCGGCATTCTGCCGCCGCGCCTCCGCCGCCCCGAGGCCGAGCGCGACGATCACCCCGGCGTCGCGCAGCCGCTGCAGCCCGCGCCCGTCCACGCGCGGATCGGGGTCGCCGGTGGCGACGACCACGCGCCGGATCCCGGCCCGGATCAGCGCGTCGCAGCAGGGCGGCGTGCGGCCCCAGTGGGAGCAGGGCTCGAGGGTGACATAGGCGGTGCCGCCGCGCGCCGCCTCGCCGGCGCGGGCGAGCGCCACCGCCTCGGCATGCGG
>JAIEOP010000144.1 GCA_019750465.1 Acetobacteraceae bacterium
GGCGCGCCCGAAAGGATTCGAACCTCTGACCCCCAGATTCGTAGTCTGGTGCTCTATCCAGCTGAGCTACGGGCGCACACTGCGGAAACCGCGAGGCGCGGCAGATAGCGGAGGGCACCCCGCTCCGCAACCCCTGCCGTGTCAGGCGGCGGCGATCTTGTCGAGTTCGCGGACCACCGCCTCGCCCATCACGCCGGTGCCGACGCGGGCCATGCCGGGCTGCATGATGTCGGCGGTACGCAGCCCCCCCGCCAGCACCTTCTCCACCGCCTTCTCGAGCAGCGCCGCATCCTCCTCCATGCCGAAGGACCAGCGCAGCAGCATGGCGAAGGACAGCATCTGCGCGCAGGGGTTGGCGATGCCCTTTCCGGCGATGTCCGGCGCGCTGCCGTGCACCGGCTCATAGAGCGCGTGGCGCCTGCCGGTGGCGGGATCGACCGCGCCGAGCGTCGCCGAGGGCAGCATGCCGAGCGAGCCGGTCAGCGCCGCCGCCAGGTCCGAGAGCAGGTCGCCGAACAGGTTGGAGCCGAGGATCACGTCGAACTGCTTCGGCCGGGCGCAGAGCTGCATGGCGCAATTGTCCGCGTACATGTGCTCGAGCTGCACGTCCGGGTACTCGGCCTTGCCGACTTCGCCCACCACGGCGCGCCAGAGCCGACCGGACTGCATCACATTCGCCTTCTCGACGGAGGTCACCTTGTTGCGGCGCTTGCGGGCGAGATCGAAGGCGATGCGCGCGACGCGGGCGATCTCGTCTTCGGAATAAATCTCGGTGTCGATGCCGATGCGCTTGCCGTTGGCGTCGGCGTGGATGCCGCGCGGCTCGCCGAAATAGATGCCGCCCGTGCTCTCCCGCACGATCATGATGTCGAGGCCGCGCACCAGGTCCACCTTGAGCGACGAGGCCTCGGCCAGCGGATCCAGCACCACGGCCGGCCGGAGGTTCGCGAACAGGCCGAGATCCTTCCGCAGCCGCAGCACACCGAGCTCGGGCCGCTTCTCGAAGGGCAACCCGTCCCACTTCGGCCCGCCGACGCTGCCGAACAGCACGGCGTCCGCCGCCCTCGCGCGCTCCACCGTCTCTTCCGAGCAGGGCGTGCCCTCCGCGTCGATGGCGGCGCCGCCGACCAGGCCCTCCTCGATGGCGAAGGTGACGGAACGCTTGCGGTCCATCCAGTCGATGACGCGACGGACCTCGCGCATCACCTCCGGCCCGATCCCGTCACCGGGCAGGATGAGAAGCTTCTTGTTCGGGGTGGCCATGTCAGAGGCTTCCGTTCAGCCAGGGCTGGGAGGCGCGCTGCCTTGCCTCGTAGCTATCGATGGCGGTGGCGTGCTGCAGCGTCTGGCCGATGTCGTCGAGGCCGTTCAGCAGCAGGTGGCGGCGCAGGGGATCGACCTCGAAGGGGATCTCCTCGCCGTTCGGGCGCACCACCACCTGCCGCTCCAGGTCGACGGTGAGGCGGGCATTGCCGCCGAGCCTGGCGTCCTCCATCAGCTGCTCGCACACCGCGCGCGGCAGCCGCACCGGCAGCAGCCCGTTCTTGAAGCAGTTGTTGTGGAAGATGTCGGCGAAATCGGGCGCGATGACGCAGCGGATGCCGAAATCCATCAGCGCCCAGGGCGCGTGCTCGCGCGAGGAGCCGCAGCCGAAATTCTCGAACGCAATGAGGATCTCCGCACGGCGGTAGGGTTCCTGGTTCAGGATGAATTCGGGGTTCTCCGACCCGCCGTCCTTGAAGCGGAAATTGGCGAACAGATGCTTGCCGAAGCCGGCGCGGCTGATGGACTTCAGGAAGCGCGCCGGGATGATCTGGTCGGTGTCGACATTCGCCTTCGGCAGGGGCGCCGCGATGCCGGTCAGGCTCGTGAAGGCCTGCATGGCTCAGACGCCTCCCGTCGGTTGGAAATCGCGCACGTCCGCGAGGTGGCCGGCCACCGCGGCGGCGGCGGCCATGGCGGGGCTGAGCAGGTGCGTGCGTCCGCCCGGGCCCTGGCGGCCTTCGAAGTTGCGGTTGGAGGTGCTGGCGCAGCGCTGGCCCGGCGTCAGCTTGTCCGGGTTCATGCCGAGGCACATCGAGCACCCGGCCTCGCGCCACTCGAAGCCCGCCTCCTTCAGGATGCGATCGAGCCCCTCGCACTCCGCCTCCGCCTTCACCAGGCCGGAGCCCGGCACCACCATGGCACGCACGCCATCGGCGACGCGGCGGCCCCTGGCGATGGCGGCGGCGGCGCGGATGTCCTCGATGCGGCTGTTGGTGCAGGAGCCGATGAAGACCACGTCCACCTTCAGGTCGGTCAGGCGCTGCCCGGGCGTCAGGCCCATGTACTGGACCATGCGCTCCATCTGCGCGCGCTTCGCCTCGTCCGGCTCGTCGGCGGGGTCCGGCACCAGGCCGGTGATCGGCAGCACGGCCTCCGGGTTGGTGCCCCAGGTGACCTGCGGCGCGATCGCATGTGCGTCGAGCTTCACCACCTTGTCGAACCGCGCGCCGGCGTCGGTCGGCAGGCTGCGCCACCAGCGCAGCGCCGCCTCGAAGGCCTCGCCCTTCGGCCCGTTCGGCGTGCGGCGGATGTAGTCGAACGTGGTCTCGTCCGGCGCCACCATGCCGGCCCGCGCGCCGGCCTCGATGGCCATGTTGCAGACCGTCATGCGGCCGGCCATGTCGAGCCTGCGGATAGCATCGCCCATGTATTCGATGACATGGCCCGTGCCGCCAGCCGTGCCGATGCGGCCGATGACCGCCAGCGTGATGTCCTTGCCGGTGCAGCCGAACGCGAGGTCGCCTTCGACCAGCACCTGCATGTTCCTCGCCGGCTTCTGCAGCAGCGTCTGGGTGGCCAGCACGTGCTCGACCTCCGAGGTGCCGATGCCGAAGGCCAGCGCGCCCATCGCGCCATGCGTGGAGGTATGGCTGTCGCCGCAGACGATGGTCATGCCCGGCAGCGAGCGCCCCAGCTCGGGCCCGATCACGTGCACGATGCCCTGCCGGTCGTCCAGCAGCGGGATGTAGGGCACGCCGAATTCGGCGACGTTCCGCTCCAGTGTCTCGACCTGGAGGCGGCTCTCGGGATCGACGATGCCGGTGCGGCGGCTGCTGTCGGTGGCGATGTTGTGGTCCACCACCGCGAGCGTCAGGTCCGGCCGGCGCACCTTGCGCCCCGCCGCGCGCAGGCCGTCATAGGCCTGCGGCGTGGTGACCTCATGCGTGAGGTGGAGGTCGATGTAGAGCAGCGCCGTGCCGTCCGGCAGCGTCTCGACGACATGCGCGTCCCAGATCTTGTCGAACAACGTCTTCGGGCGCTGCTCCGCCATGCCTTTCCTCCCCCGGGGCCGGTTGGTGCCGATCAGTCCTGCGGCGGTGCGGTTTCGGGCGCGACGGCCTCGGCCACCGCCGCGGCGGCGACGGCTGCGGGCGCGCCGCGCGCCACGACGCGCTCCTGGATACGCGCCGACTTGCCGGTGCGGCCGCGCAGGTAATAGAGCTTCGCCCGCCGCACCTTGCCGCGGCGCACAACGATGATCTCGGCGATGCTCGGCGAGTAGAGCGGGAAGACGCGCTCCACGCCCTCGCCGTAGGAGAGCTTGCGCACGGTGAAGTTGCTGTTCAGCCCGCGGTTGGAGCGCGCGATCACCACGCCCTCATAGGCCTGGGTGCGGACGCGCTCGCCCTCCACCACCTTCACCATGACGCGCACCGTGTCGCCCGGCGCGAATTCCGGCACGGCGCGGGCGGCGGCGAGGCGCGCCATCTGCTCGGCCTCGAATTGCTGCAACAGGTTCATCGGGTTGGTCCTTTCGGTTCGGTCGTTTAGGCGGCGGCAGGCTGGCCGTCCATGGCCGGCCCCTGCGCCGCGACGTGGTTCGCCCAGAGGTCGGGGCGGCGTTCACGGGTGATCGTCTCGCTCTCCGCGCGACGCCAGCGCGCCACCTCCGCGTGGTGGCCGGAGAGCAGCACGGGCGGCACGGCGCGGCCCTGCCATTCGCCAGGGCGCGTGTAGTGCGGGTATTCCAGCAGGCCGGCGCTGCCGTGGCTTTCCTCGGCGGCCGAGGCCTCGCCGGCGCCCATCACGCCCGGCAGCAGCCGCACGCAGGCATCCAGCAGCACGATCGCCGCAGGCTCGCCGCCGGAGAGCACGTAGTCGCCCACCGAGATCTCCAGCATGGACCGTGCCTCGATCACGCGCTGGTCGATGCCCTCGTAGCGTCCGCAGAGCAGCACCACGCCGGGACCCGCGGCCAGGCTGCGCACCAGCGCCTGGTCCAGCCGCCGCCCGCGTGGCGTCAGCACGATCAGCGGGCGGGCCGGCGGGCCGGCGCCGATCGCCGCGGCGCAGGCGGCGTCCACCACGTCGGGCCGCATCACCATGCCGGCGCCGCCGCCGAAGGGCGTGTCGTCCACGGTGCGATGGCGGTCCGTGGCGAAGCCGCGGATGTCGAGCGCATCCAGCGCCCAGCGCCCCTCGCCCAGCGCTCGGCCGGCAAGCGACAGGCCGAGCGGGCCAGGAAACATCCCAGGGAACAGCGTGAGGACATGGGCGTGCCAGCTCATGCCGCCGCGCCTTCCTCGCTCTCGGCCTCGCCCCCGGCCCCGCCCTCGACCACGATCTCCTCGGGCGGCGCCACCACCAGCCGGCCGCCGGCGAGATCAACCACCGGCACCGCGGCGCGGGTGAAGGGCAGCAGGCGCTCCCGCCCCGACGCATCCTCGATGATGAGGAAGGTGCCGGCGCCATGATCCTCGACGGCACGGACCGTGCCGTAGGCCTCCCCCGCCTCGGTCACCACCGGCAGGCCGATGAGGTCGGCGAGGTAGTACTCCTCCGGCTCCGGCGGCGGCAGGCGGTCGCGCTCGACATAGAGGCGCGTGCCGGTCAGGCGCTGCGCGGCGTCGCGGTCGGCCACGCCCTCGATGCGCGCCAGCCCCTCGGCCAGCAGCGTCAGGTCGAAGCGGCGGGTGCCGGCCTCGTCGGTGAGTGGGCCGTAGGCCGCGATGGCAGCGGGATCGGCGGTGAAGCTGCGCAGCTTCACCAGGCCGCGCACGCCGTGCGGCCTGCCGATCTCCCCCACCAGGACGCGCTTCGTGCCCACGGACCGCAACCCCTATGGCGCGTGTCAGCCCGCCGCGGCGGCCGCGGCGGCGGCGCGCTCCTGCGCCTTCTTCTTCGGTGCCGAGCGCTTCGGCCGCTCCGCGAAGACCGGCATCTCCGCCACGCCGGCGCGGCCGAGGAACTTCGCCACCCGCTCCGTCGCCAGCGCGCCCTCGGACAGCCAATGCTTGATGCGGTCCTCCTGCAGGCGGATGCGGTCGGCGTGGTCGGAGGGCAGCATCGGGTTGTAGCTGCCGACCTTCTCGATGAAGCGGCCGTCGCGCGGCGAGCGGCTGTCGGCGATCACGATGTGGTAGTAGGGGCGCTTCTTGGCGCCGGCGCGCGCGAGGCGGATCTTCAGGCCCATGTCTGTCTTTCCAACTCCGGTGTCACGAGGGTTCTAGAACGGCCGCCGGCCGCCCGGGCGGCCGCCGCCCATGGGACCTCCCTGGCCGCCGCCCATCCCGGGGAGCAGCGCGCCGAGACCACCGCGCATCAACCCCTTCTGGCCGAGCTTGTTCATCCGCTTCATCATCGCGGACATGTCGTCGAACTGCTTCAGCAGCTTGTTCACCTCCTGCACGGAGGTGCCTGATCCGGCCGCGATGCGGCGCTTGCGGCTCGCCTTGATCAGCTCCGGCGTGCGGCGCTCCTTCGGCGTCATCGAGGAGATGATCGCCGCCTGGCGCTTCAGGATGGACTGGTCGAGGTTCGCGTCGTCGATCTGCTGCTTCATCCTGCCGATGCCGGGCAGCATGCCGAGGATGCCGGAGAGCGAGCCCATCTTGCCGATCTGCCTGAGCTGGCTCGCATAGTCCTCCAGCGTGAACTGGCCCTTCTGCATGCGGGCGGCGAGCTTCTCCGCCTCGGCCTGGTCCATCGTCTCGGCGGCGCGCTCCACGAGCGAGACGATGTCGCCCATGCCGAGGATGCGCGACGCGATGCGGTCGGGGTGGAAATCCTCCAGCGCGTCGAGCTTCTCGCCGGCGCCGAGCAGCTTGATCGGCGCGCCGGTGACCGCGCGCATGGACAGCGCGGCGCCGCCGCGCGCATCGCCATCGACGCGGGTCATGACGATGCCGGTGACGCCGACCTTCTCCTGGAAGGCGCGGGCGGTGTTCACCGCGTCCTGCCCGGTCATGGCATCGACGACGAGCAGCGTCTCGTGCGGCCGCGTCGCGGCCTTCACCGCGGCCACCTCGGCCATCAGCGCCTCGTCGATCGCGAGGCGCCCGGCGGTGTCCAGGATCACCACGTCGAACAGCTCGCGCCGGCCGACATCCATGGCGCGCGCCGCGATCTCCAGCGGCGCCTGGCCCATGATGATCGGCAGGCTGGCGACCTCGGCCTGCCCGGCAAGCTGCTGCAGCTGCAGCTGCGCCGCCGGCCGCTGCACATCGAGTGACGCCAGCAGCACCTTCTTCCGGTCCCGCCCGCGCAGCCGCAGCGCGATCTTGCCCGAGGTGGTGGTCTTGCCCGAGCCCTGCAGCCCGACCATCAGGATCGCCACCGGCGCCGGCGCGTTGAGGTCCAGCGCGCGCGTGCGCGGATCCACCTCCGCCCCGCCGCCCAGCGCCTCCACCAGGCTGTCGTTGACGATCTTGACCACCTGCTGCGCCGGGGAGACGGAGCGGATCACCTCCTGCCCCACGGCGCGCTCGCGCACCCGGTTGATCAGGTCGCGCACCACCGGCAGCGCGACATCGGCCTCCAGCAGCGCCACGCGCACCTCGCGCAGCGCCTCGGACACGTCGGTCTCGGTCAGCGCGCCGCGGCGGCGCAGCTTGTCGAAGACCCCGTTCAGCCGGCTGGACAGCGCCTCGAACATGCGGCGGCCTGTGATTCCGAATGCGTTGCGGCCGCCCCAAAACCAATCGCGCCGCTGCGCGAGTCTTCGCGGAGCGGCGGAGCCACCCCGGCTGGCGGGGCGACCGATGGTTCGGGGCTGGGCCCGAAGGGGGCGTTAGCTACGGCCGGAGAGCCGGGAGGTCAAGGAGAAGCGACCTCGCGAGCCCCCGGGGCACCCCTGAGCACCAGCCAGACCGAGACCGGGCCGGGCTCACCCGGCCCAGGTCCCGCCCGAAACTCGCGACAAGCACCCGTCTCGGACGATACCGCCGGGCTCGGGCCGGGCGCCAGGCGTCGTGCGATCGCAAGCAGCCGCTCCATCGCACCACCGGGCAGCAGGTTCACCTCCATGGCAAGCGTGAGCGCGGTGTCCACGCGAGCCGCCGCCTGCTGGAAGAAGAACTCTGCTGCAACTGCATCGCCTCGGGCCCGCGCCAATTCCGCGAGTTCGGGCTCCGGAAGGGGTTCCGACAGCCCCTGGCTTCGGCCGTGAACGGCCGAGCCGGCAATGACAGGGGCGATGACGACCGTCAGCTGCTTCCGCCCGCGCCGCCGCGCGTGAGATCGGCGAGGATGCGGCGGGCCAGTTCGCCGACCGGCCCTGTAAGGTGGCGTTCGGCGGTCGCCACTAGCCATTCCGCGACGCGCCTCGCCTGCGCCACATCCTCGGGGTCGGCCAGGTCATCCCCGCCCTCGTCCGGATAGCGGAAGCGGCTGACGAAGCTGCTTACCCGCTCCGGGTCCCCGGGACAGGCGAGGAACTCCGGTGCGAAACGGCCCACCCGCACAAGCAGCCGATCAAGGCTGTGCGTCCGCTCAAACGGTTCGCCCGCCGCGACGAGGATCGCCTTGAGTGCCTTCTCAGCCGCCTGCTGGAAGCAGAAGACCGACAGCTCGGCGTCCGTCGCCGCGAGTGCGTCCGCCCTCGCCCGGTCCCGCTGAGCATGCGCCAGCCAGCGCGCGGCGCGCACGACGCCCGGGGGCTGCCCGGATTGAACCGCGTCCGTCATGCAAGCCGCCTTCCCTCGCGCCTCACGGTTGCGGCCAGGGCGGAGGGGTCTCCAGCCATCGCGTCGAACCAGGAGCGCCGGAATGCGACGACATCCAGTGCATGCTCGCGCGGCCCTGCGGCGTGGCGCAGGGCCGTGACGACATCGATCATGCGGCGATCCTCGAAGGCCGCATCGGGCAGCACGACGGCGAGGTCGATATCGCTGCCGCGCCGCGGGCGTCCCCGCGCGAGCGATCCGAACAGCCACGTCTCCGCCCCGGGAAAGCGCGCCCGGATGCGGCCCGCCAGGAGTTCGGCCTCCTCGAGGCTGGGCAGCGTCTCGCCCTCGGCCAGCCAGATCGCCATGCCCGGTCCTCCCGCCGGCGAACCCGCCTACTTCGGCGCCAGCACCATGATCATCTGGCGGTTCTCGAGCCGCGGCATCTGCTCGACCTTGGTGGTCTCGGAGAGTTCGCCGCGGATCCGCTCCAGCACCTTCAGGCCGAGATCCTGGTGCGCCATCTCCCGGCCGCGGAAGCGCAGGGTGACCTTCACCTTGTCGCCTTCCTCGATGAACGATTTCATCTGGCGCATCTTCACGTCGTAGTCGTGGTCGTCGATGTTGGGACGGACCTTGACTTCCTTCAGCTCGACGACCTTCTGGCGCTTGCGCGCCTCGTTGGCCTTCTTCTGCTGCTCGTACTTGTACTTCCCGTAGTCCAGGATCTTGCAGACCGGCGGCACCGCGTTCGGCGAGATCTCGACGAGGTCGAGCCCCGAATCATAGGCGCGGATCAGCGCCTCGCGCGTGCCGAGCACACCGATCATCTCGCCGGCGGCATTGATCAGCCGCACCTGCGGGACGCGGATTTCGTCGTTGACGCGCGGACCGTCGCGCGTTGGAAGCTGGGTCGGGATGGGGCCGCGGACTATGGTAGGTCTCCTGTCGTTGTTGGCATGGGCATCGTCGGCCAGGGAACTGGGCGCGCCGCGCGGGACCGACCCGCACCAGGCAACGCCGGCAAAACGGAACCGGACCCGCCCGTGCCCGACAAGGTCGGGACGGCACGGGTCCGGGCCATGGTTATGGCGATCGACTCAGCCCGCTGCAACCCGTCCGGGCGCCGACCCCGCCAGATCGGGCGGCACCGCCTCCGCGGCGAGGCGCGCCACCGCCTCGGCCAGGGGCAGCGTCTCCTGCTCGCGGCCCGGCAGGCGGCGCAGCACCAGCGTGCGCGCCTCGGCCTCCCGCCGGCCGACGACGGCCAGCACCGGCACCCGGCTCTCGATGTGGTCCACGACCTTGCGGTTGATCTTTTCATTCCTGAGGTCAAGCTCGACCCGCAGCCCGGCCGCCCGCAGCGCCGCCGCCGCCTCCTCCGCGAAGGGCGCCGCGTCATCGACGATAGAGGCGACCACCACCTGCACCGGCGCCAGCCAGAGCGGGAAGCGGCCCGCGTATTCCTCGATCAGGATGCCGAGGAAGCGCTCGAAGCTACCTAGGATCGCACGGTGCAGCATGACCGGGCGGCGGCGCGTGCCGTCCTCGGCCACGTATTCGGCGCCGAGCCGCTCGGGTAGCACGTAGTCGACCTGCAACGTGCCGCACTGCCAGTCCCGCCCGATCGCGTCGCGCAGCACGAATTCCAGCTTCGGCCCATAGAAGGCGCCCTCACCCGGGTTCAGCTCGTAATCGACGCCGGCCAGCCGGCAGGCTTCCTTCAGCCCCGCCTCCGCCTTGTCCCAGCTCTCCTCCGTGCCGGCGCGCTTCTCCGGACGGTCGCTGAACTTCACGTGGAAATCGGCGAAGCCCAGGTCGCGGTAGACCTCCGCGAGCAGCGCCACGAAGCGTGCCGTCTCCGGCGCGATCTGGTGCTCCTCGCAGAAGATGTGCGCGTCGTCCTGGGTGAAGGCGCGCACCCGCATGATGCCGTGCAGCGCACCGGAGGGTTCGTAGCGATGGCAGGCGCCGAACTCCGCCATGCGCATCGGCAGCTCCCGGTAGGAGCGCAGGCCGTGGTTGAAGATCTGCACGTGGCACGGGCAGTTCATCGGCTTCACCGCGAGCACGCGGTCCTTGTCGGACTCGTCCTCGACATGGGTCAGGAACATGTGCGGGCGGTAATTCTCCCAGTGGCCGGAGGCCTCCCACAATTTCCGGTCGAGCAGCTGCGGCGTCCGCACCTCCTGGTAACCGGCGGCGTCGAGCCGGCGGCGCATGTAGGCTTCCACGGTGCGGTACAGCGTCCAGCCCCTGGGGTGCCAGAAGACGCTGCCCACCGCCTCCTCCTGCAGGTGAAAGAGGCCCATCTCCCGCCCGATCCGGCGGTGGTCGCGGCGCTCGGCCTCCTCCAGCTGGTGCAGGTAGGCGTCCAGCTCCTTCTGGTCGCGCCAGGCGGTGCCGTAGATGCGGCTCAGCATCGCGTTGCGGTGGTCGCCCCGCCAATAGGCGCCGGCCACCTTCATCAGCTTGAAGGCGGTGCCGACATCCCCCGTGCCGCGCATGTGCGGGCCGCGGCAGAGATCGATCCAGTCGCCCTGGCTGTAGAGGCTGATCTCCTCGGTGTCCGGCAGGTCCTGGATGAGCTGCGCCTTGTACTTCTCGCCCCTGGCCTGGAAGAAGGCGATGGCGTCCTCGCGCGGCATGGTGCTGCGCACGAACGGCGCGTCGCGCTGCACGATCTCGCGCATCTTCGCCTCGATGGCGGGGAAGTCGTCCGGGGTGAAGGGCTCGTTGCGCGCGAAGTCGTAGTAGAAGCCGTTCTCGATCGGGGGGCCGATCGTCACCTGGGTCCCCGGGAACAGCGCCTGCACCGCCTCCGCCAGCACATGCGCCGCGTCGTGGCGGATCAGCTCCAGCGCCTCCGGGTCGCGGCGGGTGATGAAGCGCACTGCGGCGTCGTCGACGATCTCGGCCGAAAGGTCGCGCAGCCGCCCGTCCACCTGCATGGCCAGCGCGGCCTTGGCGAGACCCGGGCCGATCGCCGCCGCCACGGTCGTGCCCGTCACCGGCCCGTCGAAGCGGCGCACGGTTCCGTCGGGCAGGGTGATGGCGGGCATGAGGGGTCCCTTGACACGGCGTTGGGGCGGGAAGGGCGCGGACCATGGGCGGCCCGTGCGTCCGGCGTCAAGCGCCGGGTCCGCAACGCAGGCTTGCCTCGGCGCCCCGCGCGCGCCGAGAGTGGCGCATGGACTCCCCGCGCCGCGCCGGCCTCTGGCTTGATTTCGACAACGTCTTCGCCGGACTGGCCGCCTCGGATGAATGGGCGGCCTGGCGTTTCGCCGCGGAGCCGGGCCGCTGGCTGCGCTGGCTGGCCGACGGCGCCGACGGGGACCCCGCCGCCCCGCGCCGCATCCTGGTGCGGCGCTGCTACCTGAACCCCGCGGGCTGGACGGAACCCACGCCCGGCGGCGGCCTGGCGCAATGGCTCGGCCAGCCGCGGCTCTACTACAGCCGCTTCCGCGCCGAATTCGTGCGCGCCGGCTTCCATGTGGTGGACTGCCCGCGCCTCGCCCGCCTCAAGAACGGTGCCGACATCCTGATGGCGCTCGACATCGCCGATGCCCTGGCGCACCCGACGCGGTTCGACGAGATCATCATCCTCTCCGGCGACAGCGACTTCACGCCGCTGCTGCACCGGCTGCGCGAGCACGACCGACGCACGCTGCTGGTGGCGCATGGCGCTTCGGCCCATGCGCTGCGGGCTGCCGCGGATGCGGTGATCGCGCTCGAGGAATTCGCCGAGGCGATGGAGGGGGCGGAGTCCGAGGCGGCGCCGCCCCAGGCGTCCCGCGCCGCGCCGCCGCGGCCGGAGGCGCCCCGCCCCGCCC
>JAIEOP010000389.1 GCA_019750465.1 Acetobacteraceae bacterium
CGCCGCCGGCCCCATCCGCCAAATGCGGCACGGCGAACCTTGCCCATCGCTTGACAAAACGGACATGAGAGGGGGGCCTGCATCGATCCGCCGGGCTACGATGCGGGCAAGAAGATCAAGGGCAGGAAACGCCACGTCGTGGTCGACACGGAGGGCCTGCTGATGCAGGCCGTCGTGCACGCCGCCGACGTGCAGGACCGCGATGGCGGCGTTCTGCTGATGGCCACCCTGTTCGGGCTCTACCCGTTCCTGCTGAAGCTCTATGCCGACAGCGGCTACCGGGGACCGAAATTCCGGCACGGGCTGCGCCGGGTCTGCCGGCACATCAACGTCGAGATCGTCAGGCGAAGCGACACCGGCAAGTTCATCGTTCTGCCGAAGCGGTGGATTGTCGAGCGCACCATTGCTTGGCTCAACCGCTGTCGTCGCCTGGCCAAGGACTGGGAGCGCACGAACCGCAACGCCCGGGCATTTCTACTCCGGGCGTCTATTCGACTCATGCTACGAAAGCTCTGTCAAAACACCACATGATCCCGGATGGACACTGAGCGATGCGTCTCGCCGAGCGCGACAAGGCGCACCGGACCGGACACGGGTGACCCGACGAGGCTTGCCGCCGGCCGGCTGGAGCGGCGGCGCGGGGCCTGCGCCTTCGTCGTGCCGCTGAGACGCGCCCCCGCGGCGGCACCCGCACAGGCTTCCCGCCGGGCCGGGGCGGGGACCGGTCCTGTGGCGGCCTGACCGCCTGTGGGGGAGGAAAGCACTCGCCCACGGCGCCCATTCACTCGGCAGCGCGATCCAGCGTTCGATGTTTGTGCCAGACGGGTCCGAGTGACGGTGCAGTCCGCGGGTGCTCGGCTTTCCCTAATCAGCCGGGTTCTCCAGCGTGAAGCCAACCTTGAGAGTCACCTGGTATCGGGAAACCTTGCCACCGGCGACCTCGCCGCGCACCTGCACGACTTCGAACCATCGTATGTTGCGCACGGTCTCGGCGGCCCGCGTGATGGCGTTCTGGATCGCGTCGGAGACGCTCGCACCCGAGGTGCCGACGAGGTCGATCAGCTTGTACACAGGCTCGGCCATGGCTCGGTTCTCCCCGTGCCGCGGCGCGACAGACGCCGAGGCGCGGCTCGATCCTGCGCTCGTGTTTGAGTGCGTTCAAGCCTTGGCCCACGAAGGCCGACCGGTAGCTGCACGCGCGCGACCGACAGCTGCGGCCAGGCTCCATTCCCGTCGCAGGCCTCGGGCGAACGTCGCCGGCGGACCGGCCTCAGTGCTGCAGTCGCTGCGGTGCCGCCCCGGCGCCGAGGACGAAGCCGCCTGTCCAGGCGAGGGCGCAGAGCAGGGCCTCGCGGAGGCGGTCGAGCGTGTTGAACGGAGGCGCCGCCATCGTGATTTCCTGCCTCGCGACCGCCAGGGAGCGGCCCGTGCATAAGAGGCAGGATACCGCGGCGGCCGTGATCGCGCCGTGACCGGAGAACGTCACGGTCGGCGCTGCTGCCACCAGTCAGGCCGCGGCCCGCGCCAGCACCCGCGCCACGGTGGGCGCCACGGTGGGCGCCACGGTGGTATGGGTCCAGCCGGTGGTCCCGCGCGGCGTCGGCACCTGTCGCTTGGCCAGCGTCCGCGCGAGGGCGGCCTGCCCGACCGCCCCCTCCGCCTTCAGCCTCTCCACCTCAAGCCCAGCCGGTGCGCCACGCGTTCTGCCGCCTCGCGGCGCGCCGGGGGCGCCGCCGCGGCGTCCAGCAGCAGGGGGCCGGTACCCATACGCGCGAAAATCGTTCTTGCTGCGACGCGGATGGGTCCGATTCTGGCGGTGGATGCTCGATGCAGCCGCTGCCCTGCTTGACCATTTTCCGGAGCTGCTGGCGCGGCTGCCGGCCGATCTCGACCTTGATCGTCTGGCGCGGGAGACGAAGGCGATCCAGCGCCGGCGGGAGGCGGCGGACGGTGCCGGCCTGTTGCGGATTGCCCTGGCGCGGGGCCCGGGCGGGCTGTCGTTGCGGCAGACCGCGGCATGGGCGTCGCTGCTGGGGATCGCCGAGCTGAGCAGCCCGGGCCTCAGGTATCGGCTGAACCAGGCGACGGGGTTCCTCGCTGCCTATCGGCTGCGCTGGCAGATCGAACGCGCGTTCAAGCGCTTGAAGTCGCTGCTGCACATCGACCGATTGCCAACCCGCACCGAACGCGGATCGCAGAGTTGGCTCCACGCACACCTCATCCTGGCCCTGCTCTGCGACGACCTGAACCGGGACTTCCTGGAATCTTCCCCCTGAGGACCTGCTCGACACCGCCTGCACGCCGTGCCTCGGGGCCGTGCAGAAGACCGTCCTGCTGGTCCTGCCCGGCATCGTCATCGGCGCCTTGCCGATCGCCGCCATCCTCGCCGCAGGACAGCCGGTGCATCGCAACCTCGCCAATGCACCAGGACGCCGGAAGCCTCATGTCACCTACGCCGTAAAGAGGCCATTTGGAGCGGAATGCGTTGAGGCAGAATCGCCGCAAACGCTGAATCCCGCGACCCGGCAAAGGCTGGAGCGTGTTGCGTGAGCGCATGCGAACGCAATACGCTCCAGCGCGTATGCGATGCCGCCCCGCGAGTGGGCCATGGCAAAGGCCCAGTTCGCCGCCCTATTCGGCCATCGCTTCACCCGCGCCATGGCCTGACCGTGTCGTTCAACCGACCGGACGCAGGCGGAATTCCCGACACTCCGCCTATGGCTCGACGCCCCGGCCTCTCTCCCCGCCGATCATACCTGCCGTCTGACCAAGCCGAAACTTCTGCATCCATCCTATCCATACACCCCCGCGCCAAGCGTCGTCCCCCCACCCGTCGTCGCCCTTGTCTCCCGCCGCATCTCACCCGTCACCTCCCGCCCCGTCGCCTGCAGCGCCGCCGCCTCCGCCACCCGGATCCCGTCCACGCCTGCGCTGAGGATCCCGCCGGCGTAGCCCGCCCCCTCCCCTGCCGGGAACAGTCCCCGGGTGTTCAGGCTCTCGAACCCCTCCCCCCGCCCAATCCGCACCGGGCTGCTGGTCCGCGTCTCCACCCCCGTCATTACCGCATCCGCCCGCGCGAAACCGGGAATCTGGGCCTCGAAGGCCGGCAGCGCCTCCCGCATCGCCGCGACCACGAACGCCGGCAGGCAGCGCGAGAGGTCCGCCGGCCGCACGCCGGGCCTGTAGCTCGGCGCAACCTCGCCCAGCGCGGTGCTCGCCCGACCGGCCAGGAAGTCGCCCACCAGCTGCGCCGGCGCGCGGTAGTCGCCCCCGCCCTCCAGGAAGGCCGCGCTCTCCAGCACCCGCTGGAACCCCACCCCCGCCAGCACGGCCTCCGCCCCTCGGCCCGGATAGTCGCGCGCCGGATCGACGCCGACGACGATCCCGGCATTCGCGTTGAACTCGGCCCGGCTGTACTGGCTCATGCCGTTGGTCACCACGCGACCGGGCTCGGAGGTCGCGGCCACCACGCGCCCGCCCGGGCACATGCAGAAGCTGTACACGCTGCGCGCCAGGCCCCGGCAGTGGTGCACCAGCCGGTAGTCCGCCGCCCCCAGCGCCGGGTTGCCGGCCTGCGCGCCCAGCCGCGCACGGTCGATCATGCCTTGCGGGTGCTCGATGCGCACGCCGACGGAGAAGGGCTTGGCCTGCATCGCCACGCCGCGCGCGCGCAGCATGGCGAAGCTGTCCCGCGCCGAATGCCCGATCGCCAGCACCACCTGCTCGGCCGCGATCACCGCCCCATCCGCCAGCACCACGCCGCGGACCTTTCGTGTCCCGTCCGGGTCGGGCTCGATCATCAGGTCGGCCATGCGGGCGCCGAAGCGGTATTCGCCGCCCAGGCGCTCGATCTCGGCGCGCATGTTCTCCACCACCGTCACCAGGCGGAAGGTGCCGATATGGGGCTTCGAGACGGAGAGGATCTCCTCCGGCGCCCCGAAGCGCACGAATTGCTGCATCAGCCGCCGCCCCAGGTGGCGCGGGTCCTTGATGCCGGAATAGAGCTTGCCGTCGGAGAACAGCCCCGCGCCGCCTTCGCCGAACTGCACGTTGCTCTCGGGCGAGAGCACGCCGCGCCGCCACAGCGCCCAGGTGTCCTTCGTGCGCTGGCGCACCGGCGTGCCGCGCTCCAGGATGACCGGCCGGAATCCCATCTGCGCCAGGGTCAGCGCGGCCATCAGCCCGCAGGGGCCGGTGCCCACCACCACCGGCCGGGCCGCCCCCTCCGGTGCGCGCGCCACCAGCCGGTATTCCATGTCCGGCGCGGCGCGGAGGTTGCGGTCGCCGTGGTGGCGGCGCAACACTGCCGCTTCGTCACGCAGCGCCACGTCGATCGTATACACGAACCGGATCGCCCGGGGCTTCCGTGCATCATAGCCGCGGCGGATGATGGCGATGCCGATCAGGTCGGGCTCGGCGAGGCCAAGGCGGGCCAGCACCGCCGCGCGGAGCGCCGCCGGCGGATGGTCGAGGGGAAGACGCAATTCGGCCAAGCGGAGCATGCCGGTTCTATAGCCGCGCGGGGCCTCGGCATGCGATCACTGGGTGAACAATGGGGGCCGGAACGATGGAGCAGCGCGTGCTGGGGCGGACGGGGATGCGCGTCTCCGTCCTCGGCTACGGCGCCGGCGCGGTCGGCGGCCTGATGGTGCGCGGCAGCGCGGCGGAGCAGGACCGCAGCCTGCGCCGCGCGCTGGAGGCCGGAATCTCCTACATCGACACCGCCGCCATCTACGGCGATGGCGAGAGCGAGCGGGCCCTCGGGCGCCTGCTGAAGGCGCTGCCGAGGCGCCCGCAGATCGGCACCAAGGTGCGGCTGCCGCCGACAGGGCGCGGCGACATCGGTGGCGCCATCGCCGCCTCGCTGGAGGCGAGCCTTGGCCGGCTCGGCCTCGACCACGTCGATCTGTTCCAGTTGCACGACCCGATCGGCGGCGCCGGCGGCTACACGGTGGAGCAGGTGCTGGATCAGGCCGTGCCCGCGCTGCAGCGGCTGCGGGACCAGGGCAAGTGCCGGTTCCTCGGCATCACCGCGCTGGGGGAGGTGGTGGCGCTGCGCCGTGTGCTGCTCTCGGGCGCCTTCGACACGGCGCAGGTCCCCTACAACCTCCTCAACCCCTCCTGGCTCGGGCCGATGCCGCCCGGCTTGCCGGGGCAGGATTTCGCCGCGCTGGGGCTCGAGGCCGCCGCCGCGGGCGTCGGCCTGATCGGCATCCGCATCCTCGCCGCCGGGGCGCTGAGCGGCGAGGCGACGCGGCACCCGGTGGCCATGCCCGCCGTCGCGCCGATCGCCTCGGCAGACGACTACGATACGGACCTCGCCCATGCCCGCCGCCTGCTGCCCCTGGTCGCGGAGGGCCATGTCGCAAGCCTCGCCGAGGCGGCGATCCGCTTCGCCATCACCCCGCCCCGGACCGGCACGGCGCCCATGGGCACCGCGACCATCGGCACCGCGCTGATCGGCACCGCCTCCCTCGAGCAGCTCGAGGTGGCGATCGCCGCCGCCGGGAAGGGGCCGCTGCCCGCGGCGACGCTGGCGCGCATGGCGGTGCTGCTGGCCGGAACCGGCGGCACGTGACCACGGTTGGGCAGCCCGTCCGCGAGCCGGCCGCACCGGTGCCGCTCGGCACCGCGGCGAAGCTCGGCGGCCTCGGCTTCCTGATGGTGGCGGCCCTTGCCTGGGGGCTGAACTGGCCTGTGCTGAAGTTCCTGATGGGCGACTGGCCGCCCTTCACCTTCCGCGTGATCGGCGCGATCGGCGCGGTGGCGCTGCTGCTGCTGGTCGCCTGGCGGCAGGGCGACCCGCTGGCGCCGCCGGCCGGGCAGTGGGGACGCCTCTCGGTGGCCGCCGTGCTGAACGTCACCTCCTGGGGCGGCATGGCGCCGCTGGCGCTGATGTGGCTCGGCGCGGCGGAGGCGGCGATCATCGCCTACACCATGCCGGTCTGGGCCATGCTGATGGCCTGGCCGGTGCTGGGCGAGCGGCCGACCGCGCCGCGCCTGCTGGGGCTGGTCTGCGGCCTGTCCGGCATGGCGCTGCTGATGGCGGGTCCGGCGCTCGCCGCGGTCTCCGCGGAGGGCGCACCCTGGAGCGACACCAAGCTGCCCGGCCTGGCGGCGATCCTGGTGACGGCGCTGATGTTCGCCGGCGGCGCCGTCTTCACCAAGCGCTGCCCCATCGAGATGCCACCGATGCCGCTGGCGGCCTGGCAGATCGTCATCGGCATGATTCCCGTGGCCGTCATGGCCTGGGCGCTGGAGCCGCGCATCGCCCTCGGCGACATCACGGCGCTGGGCTGGGGCTGCATCATCTATGTCGGGCTGATCGCACAGGCGGTGGCCTACCTCGCCTGGTTCCGCGCGCTGAAGCGCCTGCCGGCGAGCACGGCGACGATCGGCGCGCTGCTGGCGCCCGTGGTCGGCGTGCTGGGCAGCGGGCTGATCCTCGGCGAGCCGCTGGAATGGCGCCACGCGGTGGCGCTGGTGCTGGTGCTGGCGGGGATGCTGCTGGCGACGCGGGGATAGCGTCCTGGCCGCAGCGGCCTGTGCCGGCGCCCGGGGAGGCCGCGGGTCGGCGGGCCGCGCGATGCCCGGGCCGCGGCAGCGGCGGCACCGCCGCGCTACCCAGGTCCGCGTGCCGCGCGCTACCCTCGCCACCGACCGCCCCCGCAGAGGCGGCAGGAGAGGATGCCACGTCCATGACCATCCCCCGCGCGGCCCGGCGCCGAACCCTGCTCCTGCTGGCCGGCGCAAGCGCCATGGGCCTGCCGCGCCCCACCTTCGCGCAGGCGCAGCCGGAGCCCTATCCCAGCCGGCCCGTGCGCATCATCGTGCCCTTCCCGCCCGGCCAGGCCGCCGACATCGTGGTGCGCCTGGTGGCCGAGGAGCTCTCCCGCCGCTGGCCGCACCGCGTGCTGGTGGAGAACCGCGGCGGCGCCGCCGGCGTGCCGGGCGTCGAGGCGGGGGCGCGCGCCGCGCCGGACGGCTACACCCTGACCAACGGCACCTCCGGGACCTTCGGGGTCAACCCCGGCGTGCTGCCGCGCCTGCCCTACGATCCGGAACGCGACTTCGCCGCCATCACCAACCTCACGGTCGGCCCGCTGATCTTCATCTGCCATGCCGGCTTCCCGGCACAGAGCATGGGGGAACTGGCGCAGATGGCGCGCGCCCGGCCCGGCGCCGTGGACATCGCCACCGCCGGCCCGGCGACCGCCCAGCACATGTCGATCGAGCTGCTGCAGCTCCGCACGGGGCTGCGCTTCAACGTGGTGCACTACCGCGGCAGCGGCCCGGCGGTGACGGATCTCGTCGCCGGCAACGTGCCGGTGATGTGCGACAGCATCCCCTCCGCCCTGCCGCACCTGCGTGCCGGCCGGGCACGCGCCCTGGCGGTGACGGGGGCCCGGCGCATGCCCGCGGTGCCCGAGGTGCCGACGGTCGCCGAGACCGTCTCGCCCGGCTACGAATCCGGCGGCTGGATCGGCCTGGCAGCGCCGGCCGCGACGCCGCCCGCCATCGTGCGGAAGATCAACGCCGATGTCGTCGCGATCCTGCAGGAGCCGGCGATGGCGAACCGGCTGCTGGAGATGGGGACCATCCCCGATCCCGGCCCGCCCGAGCAGTTCGCCGCCTTCATCCGCAGCGAGATCGCCAAGTGGCGCGAGGTGGCGCGCGCGGCGAACGTGCGGCTCGAAGGGTGAGCGCTGGCGGCACGGCGGGCCCGCCCCACGGGCCGCCCGCGCCCGGCGCGGCGCGGCTGGACGGCGCGCATGGCGGATGAGACGCGCCTGCGCCGCTTCGCCGTGCTGATCGATGGCGACAACGCACGCCCCGACATCGCCGCCGGCCTGTTCGAGGAAGTGGCGCGCTTCGGCGAGGCGACGGTGCGACGCATCTACGGCGACTTCTCCAGCCCGCGGCTCGGCGGCTGGGCAAGGCTGCTGGCGCGCTATGCCATCGACCCGGTGCAGCAATTCGCCTGGACCGCGGGCAAGAACGCCTCCGACATCGCGCTGGTGATCGACGCCATGGACCTGCTGCATGCCGGCAGGCTGGACGGGTTCTGCCTGGTGTCCTCGGACAGCGACTTCACCCGCCTCGCGTCCCGGCTGCGTGAGCACGGTGCCGATGTCGTCGGTTTCGGCGAGCAGAAGACGCCGGAGAGCTTCCGCCACGCCTGCCGCCGCTTCATCTACACCGAGAACCTGCTGCCCGAGGCGCCGGCCGCAACGCCGGACGCGGCGCCGCCCCGCCGCAGCCTGCTGCCGCCGCGCGACGCCATCCCCCTGCTGGAACGCGCCATCGCGCAGATCGAGACCGAGGATGGCTGGGTGCTGCTGGGCGTGGTGGGGCAGCGCCTGGCGGCCATCGCCCCGGATTTCGACGAGCGCAGCTATGGCTGCCGCAAGCTGAGCGACCTGGTACGCGCCACCGGCCGCTTCGAGCTGATCCAGGCCGAAGGCGGCCATGTGCGCATCCGGCCGAAGCCGGTCCCTGCGGCCGCGCCGCGCCGACGTGGCGCGCGGGGTGACGAGGGAGGAGAGCCCGGGAGCCCGGGGTGAGCCGCGCCCCCTACCCCTCCAGCCGCGGGTCCGGCACCCGCGCCGCCGCCAGCACCTCCACCGCCGCCGCGCCGGCCTCCAGCAGCACGCGCGCGCAGGCCTCCACCGTGGCGCCGGAGGTCATCACGTCGTCCACCAGCAGCACCCGCCGCCCCTCGACACGCCGCGCCCCGGTGCTGGACAGCGCGAAGACTCCCTCCAGCAGCGCCGCCCGCTCCGCCGCGCCGCGCTCGCCGAGCGGCGGCGTCCGCCGCACGCGGCGCAGCAGATCCGGCACATGCGGCCGTCCCGCCCCGCGCGCCAGCCGCGCCGAGAGCAGTGCCGCCTGGTTGTACCGCCGCGCGATCAGCCGCCGCCAATGCAGGGGCACGGGCGCGACCAGGTCGGCCCGCGCCAGCAGGCCCGCGCCGGCGCGGGCCATGTGGCGGGCAAGGGTGGCGGCGAATTCCGTGCGGTCGGCATGCTTGAACGGCAGGATCAGCCGCTGCGCCGCCGCGTCGTAGCGCAGCGCCGCGCGCGCCGCCGCGAAGGCCGGCGGCCACGCCACGCAGGACGGGCAGAGCGGCCCGAGCCCGGCATGCGCGAAGGGCACGCCGCAGCGCTCGCACATCGGCGCGGTGACGAAGGAGAGGCCCGAGAAGCAGTCGGCGCAGAGCGCGCCCTGCGCATCCACCGCCGCCTCGCAGGTGAGGCAATGCGGCGGCAGCAGCGTATCCAGTGCCCCGATGCCGAGGCGCCGCGCCCAGGCCGCGAGGGGCGCCGCGGCGGGGGTCAATGCGCCCGGATGCCGACCGCCTCGCCGAAGCGGGCATCGCCATCGCGCGCCACCTCGTGCACCAGGTCGATCTCCCAGGAGAGATATTCGCGCATCGCCGCCTCGACGCCGCTGTTGCGGTCATAGGGGCGGACATAGGCGTCGATGCAGGCCTCGTCGGGCGGGTCCGTGCGGCCGGCACGCAGCGGCAGGCCCGCGTGCTTCCAGGCGGCGAAGCCCCCGGCCAGCAGGCGGACCGGCGTGTTCGGGGCAAGCGCCTTCAGCTCCGGCACCGCCAGCCGCCCGATCGCCTCGTCGGCGGCGGCGATCACCACGGGGCGGTCGGGCGCCAGGCGCGGCAGCAGCGCGGCGAGCCGCGTGCGCACGCCCCAGAGCGCGCCGGGGATATGCCCCTCGCGGAACTCGATGGAGCGCGTGAGCTGCACCACCTGCGCGGCGCCGTCGGCAAGCCGCGCCATGAGCTGCGCCGGATCGAGCATCTCGGCCCTGATCGCCGCGGCCTCCGGGCAGTCCGGGGCGCCGGCGCCCTCGGCGGTGCGCAGCCCGGCCGCGCTCTCCAGCACGAAGACATCCCAGCCGCCGAGCTGTCGCAGCCAGCCGCCGGCCAGCCGCGCGCGCACGCCGTCCGTCGCCGGATCGAAGGCCGCGCCATCCACCAGCACGACGCGTGCGCCGCGCACGGCGATCCAGGTATCGGTGGCCTGCACGAGCTGCCCGCCCGGGGCGCTGCGGGAGCCGGCGATGTGGCCGGCGGCGAACTCCGCCGGGTCGCGCACATCCAGCAGGTAGGTGGTGCGTGTCGTGTCGGCGAGCAGCGCGCGCAGCCCGGCGGCGTCGATGCCATGCACGCCGTTGCGCGCGGCGAAGTCCCGCGCCCGCGCCTGCGCCGTCGCCAGGCTGCGGGGCGTGCCGGGCTCGTAGCTCGCGGTCCTGCCGCGGTCGCAGGCGAAGCCGGCCAGCTCCCAGCCCATGGTGCCGTTGCGCAGCGCCACCACCCGGTTCGGCACGCCGACGCTGCGCAGCGATTCCGCCCCCATGATGGAGCGCGTGCGCCCGGCGCAGTTCACCACGATGGTCGTGGCGGGCGAGGCGACGAGGTCGCCGATGCGGTACACCAGCTCGCCCCCCGGCACGTCGATGCCGCCGGGGATGGACATGCGGTGGAACTCGTCCATCGGCCGGCTGTCGAGGATCACCATGTCCTCGCCCGCCGCCTGCATGGCGCTGAGTTCCTCGGCGCTGACCGAGGGCGTCCCGTACTGGTGCTCCACCCATTCGCCGAAGGCCTTGGACGGCACGTTGACGCCGGAGAACACCACATGGCCCGCGGCGCCCCAGGCCGGCGTGCCCCCCGCCAGCACCGCGACGTCGGTGCAGCCGATGCCTTCCAGCCAGGCCGCCAGCCGCTCGGCCAGCCCACCCTCGCCGCCATCGACGCAGCAGATGCGCGCGCCCGGCCGCGCTGCCGGCAGCCCGAACGCCGCCTGCATCGCCGATCCGGGCAGGCCGAGCACCGCGCGCGCCCGAACCTCGGCACGCGACAGGCCGCAGGGCACCGCCCAGAACAGGTGGGCGCGGCCGAACTCGCCATCCTCCCGCGCGTCGAGGATGGCAAGCTCCCGCCCGTCGCCGATCCAGGCCTTCAGGGTCGCCGCGTCGATCGTCCGCATCGCCCGTTTCTCCCCGGCCGTCAGCGCATGCAGCGCAGGAACAGGGTGGAGGCATGCGCCACCTCCCCCACTTCGGCGGCGTTGCGCAGCGCCGTGTCGCTGTTCGCCATCACCGGCTGCACCCCGTTGCGGCGCAGGAACTCGATCGCCTCGGTGCCCTTGACGGCGAAATTCACGTTCTGCGGGATGTCGCCGGTGCTCTGGGCGATGCGCTGCGCATTCAGCTTCGAGGTCACCACGCCCAGCACGTTGCCCGCGAGATCGAGCAGCGGCCCGCCGGAATTGCCCGGCTGCACCGGCGCGCTGATCTGGAAATGCGCCTGGTTGTCGCGCAGGCCCGAAAGCGCGGAGACATCCCCCGTGGTGAGGGTCGGGCCGGAGGAGAGCAGTCCGGCCAGGGGAAACCCATAGGTCACCACCGGCTCGCCGCGGCGCACCTGCGGCCCGGCGCGGAAGCGCAACGGTGGCCCGGGGTCGCCGCGCACCGTCAGCAGCGCAAGGTCCCGCGGCGCGTCCCGGGCCGCCACGCTGGCGGTCAACTCGGCGCCGCCGCCGGTGCGCACGCGCACCTCGGCGCAGCCCTCGACCACGTGATGGTTGGTCATCACCCGGCCCGGCGCCACGACGAAGCCGGTGCCGGAGGCACGCGAGCGGCCGGTCTCGGGCACGGCGCCGAAGGGGCCACCACCGGGCGGCAGCGGCGGCGGCTTGCCGGCGAGGCTGGGGTTGGTGGCCCCGCCGCGCGGCGCCAGGGGCTGCGGGGCGAAG